>JAYRFH010000262.1:0-18477 GCA_041908405.1 Candidatus Zixiibacteriota bacterium | reverse complement strand
TCTTGAACCATATGTTCGGTCCACATTTCGGAGTCATCTTTGGGGTTCTTCAGGGTGACCTGAAGGTCCAGCACCACCTTATACTCCTCAACCTGGTCATTCTCGTCAAATTTAGCCGGGAGTTTCTGGTACCGATTCAGCACCGCCACCAGATTGGCGTCCCCCTTCCCTTCCGGGACCACCTTGAGGGAGCCTTCCTTGATGAAGGCATCGATAACAAACTCAGTCAGCCGGTCGGTCAGTCCGAACTCAGTGGTTTTGTTCTCGAATTGCGCCACGGTGATAGTTTTAATAGAGGACTTCCCCGCCGGATTGAGCGTGTAGACTCCGCACCCGGTTACCAGTACAGCCAAAATGACAGATATCAACGCACGCATGTAAGGCTTACCACTCTTCGAGCAGTTCCGTTCCCTCATCGCTGCAACACCACCTGTCCCCGTTTGATAACAGAGGAGACCAGATTGACGCCGTAGTGGTAGGGGAGTTCGCGATAGTCGTTCATATCCCAGATGACAATATCCGCCGGAAGATTCGGTTTCAGCATGCCTATTTCCCCACCCATATCGATAGCGCAGGCTGCATTGACCGTTACAGTGGAGAATATCTCAGCGGCGGTCATCCGAAGATGCGTTGCCGCGAACGACATGATCATCGGTAATGATTCGGAATAATTCGACCCCGGGTTGCAGTCAGTAGAGACCGCCACCACCACACCGCCATCGATCATCTTGCGCGCAGGCGCGTAATGGCCGTGCCCGAGCGAATAACTGGTGCCGGGGAGCATGACAGCGACTGTCTTGGACTCCGCCATCGCTTTGATGCCGGCATCAGAGATATAGACCAGATGGTCAGCCGATACCGCCCCCATCGTGGCGGCCAGTTCGGCCCCTCCGAAAGAGACCAATTCATCGGCGTGGAATTTCAGTTTTAGACCGAAGCCACGGGCGGCATCCTGAATGCGATATGTCTGGTCGAGGTCAAACACCCCTTTTTCGCAGAAGATATCGGAAAAGATCGCCAACCCGGATTGCGCGACGGCGGGAAGCATTTCGTTGATGAGGAGCGCGACATACGCCTCGCGATCTTCCCGATACTCATCCGGGAATTCATGTGCCCCGAGGAATGTGGGAACAAGGTCGACCACATGCTCGCGATGCAGGTCACGGATGACTTCAAGTTGCTTCAGTTCGGACTCAGTGGAAAGACCATAGCCGGATTTGGCTTCGATAGTAGTGACACCGTGTTCGATAAAGCGGTCAAGTCGACGCATCGCTTTCGCGAAGAGAACGTCCTGTGGTGTGGTGCGAAGGTCACGGACCGACCTGCGGATCCCGCCGCCGGCCGCGGCTATCTCCATGTAGGTCTTCCCTTGCAGGCGCATCTCGAACTCATCCTCGCGCGTGGTCGAAAAGACCGGATGAGTATGCGGGTCGATAAGGCCGGGAGTGACCACCCGCCCCTCGGCATCAACTTCGATGCAGTCAGGCGCGAGCGGCACTTTCATCTTTGACCGCTCGCCGACCCAGATGATGGTATCATCGGCGATAGCGATCGCGGCGTTGCGGATCATCCCGAGTTCGCGCATGGCTGGTCCCACTCGCGGGAACGGGCCATCCATGGTGAGAAGCTGGCCGATATTACTGATAATGAGCGTGGCTGAAGGCGTCATCCGGGCTCACTTTATCATCGGGATCTTGATCTTGTGCTTTTTCGCCTGAACCACGGCGTCGCGATAGCCGGCGTCAACATGGCGCATCACGCCGGTCCCCGGATCATTGGTCAGGACTCGATTGAGGCGGACCTTCATCTCTTTGCTGCCATCGGCGACAATCACCATTCCGGCATGAATGGAGTTACCTATCCCGACGCCACCGCCATGATGGATGGAGACCCAGCTTGCACCGGACGCGGTATTAAGCAGTCCGTTCAGGAGCGGCCAATCGGCGATGGCATCGGAGCCGTCCGCCATCCCCTCCGTCTCGCGATTGGGCGAGGCGACTGACCCGCAGTCGAGATGGTCGCGGCCGATAACGACAGGGGCAGATATCTTCCCCTGTTTAATATATGTGTTAATGATATCTCCGAACTCGGCCCGTTCGCCATACCCCAGCCAACAGACGCGTGATGGCAAACCCTGGAAAGGAACGGAGTCATGCGCCTTGTTTATCCAGCGAACCAGCGGTTTGTTATAGCCGAATTTGGTCTGGATGATCTTATCGGTGACATGAATATCCTCCGGCTTGCCGGAGAGCGCCGCCCAGCGGAACGGCCCTTTTCCTTCGCAAAAGAGCGGTCGGATATAGGCCGGCACAAAGCCGGGGAACGCGAAGGCGTTCTTCAGCCCGCCGACCTCGGCCTGACCACGCAGGTTGTTTCCATAATCGAACACGATCGAACCGGCCTTCTGGAATTTGACCATCGCGTCGCAATGCTTGACCATCGACTCATACGCGCGGGCCATGTACCCTTTGGGATCCTTCTCCCGAAGGCGGACCGCCTCGGCCATTGTCAGCCCCTCAGGGATGTAGCCATTCAGTTCGTCATGGGCAGAAGTTTGGTCAGTGACGATATCTGGGAGAATCCCGCGACGATAAATTTCGGGGAATATCTCGGCGCAGTTGCCGACCAGCCCGATCGAGACGGCATTGCCGGAGCGGGTTGATTCCTTAACCAGCTTGAGGGCCTTATCCAAATCCTTCACCTTGAGGTCGCAGTAGCCGATCTTGAGACGACGGTTGATGCGTGCTTCATCCGCCTCAACTACCAACGTGACGGCATTGTTAAAGACTCCGGCCAGAGGCTGGGCGCCACCCATCCCTCCCATGCCGCCGGTCAGGATCCACTTGCCGGTCAGATCGCCATTAAAGTGCTTATCAGCGACCGCGGCGAATGTCTCATATGTCCCCTGAAGTATTCCCTGGGTGCCGATATAGATCCAGCTTCCGGCGGTCATCTGACCGTACATCATCAGGCCAAGCTTGTCCAGAGCGCGGAATTTCTCCCACGTGGCCCAACGTGGGACAAGATGGGAATTGGCGATCAGGACGCGCGGAGCGTATTCATGCGTACGAAATATGCCGACCGGCTTGCCGGACTGAACCAACAGAGTCTCATCATCATCCAGTGATTTCAGCGATTTGACGATGGCGTGGTAGCAATCCCAATTGCGAGCTGCCTTGCCTGAACCACCATAGATGATGAGCTCCTGTGGTTTTTCGGCGACTTCGGGATCAAGGTTGTTGTTCAGCATCCGAAGCGCGGCTTCCTGGTGCCATCCTTTGCAGGAAAGTGAGAGGCCGTGGGCTGCCCGAACAGTAGGTATCTTCATAGATAAATCTCCGTCTCAAACTCAGTCGGAGCGAATATAGCCGCGCCTCCGGGGCAAGTCAAATAGTCAATTATAGTTGCCGCAATCGCTTGGGAGAGATATGCTACGGAAAACCGGCCCGGGAGACTGATATGGATCCAGTAATACGCGGCCCAAGGATAGACCTTCGGCCATTGCGACGATCCGACGCACCCTCGCTCTGCAAATACGCCCGCAATCGCGAAGTGAGTCGGTGGACCTACGTCCCACACCCCTATAGACCCGAGCACGCCGAGCAATTCCTGAAGATGGTTTCCGTCTGGAAGCGCAAGAAGCTAGCTACGCACTTTGGGATCGTGTGGCGGGAGACAGGCGAAGTGATCGGCGTAGTCGGTCTCTTCGATATTGACCTGCGCAATCGCAGAACCGAGATCGGTTACTGGCTCGGCGCGCGATTCCGGGGAAAAGGAATCGCCTCAGAGGCAGTCAGCCTTGCCGTGAACTACTGCTTTGAGACGCTCAAATTGCATCGTGTCTTCGCGCATGTCTTCATTGGCAACACCGCGTCCGAACGATTATTGCTGAGACTTGGGTTTCAGTGGGAAGGGATGGAGAGAGAAAGCAGATTGCGGCGCGGCCGATGGATGGATGCCACGCTCTATGCGGTCCTGAAGAGTGAGTTCCGCATGCCGCGATGGAGCGGCGCTCGGTCACATTCGCGAGCAGAAATCAAGAAATGATTGGATTATCAATTCTTTTTTGTTGATTTCAATTGTGAAAAGGTGACTTTTGGGTTCAATCTATGGCACGCATACAAAAACCGGCGCCTGGGCGCCTCGTCATATCAGTACTTCACTCGTCACGCGATGCACTAGCCGATGCGCTCCGCCAGTTGGAACGCAGATTCGGCCGGGTGCATGCCGAGACGATCGATATCCCCCACTCGACCGGACGTGAATACGCTGAAGAGATGGGGAATGATCTCCAGCGACGCTTCTTCTCTTTCGAACGGCTGGTGCCGCGCGAGAGCCTGATCGATATCAAGTCCGCCTGTCACAAGCTGGAATCACAGCTTGGCGACCAGGTACATGATTTCACGTTCCGCACAGTCAACCTTGATCCGGGGATATTGACCCCCACGAATCTTGTCATGTCGTCCCACAAGGATGGCGGCCACAAGATCTACCTTGGCGAAGGGGTCTTCACCGAGGTCGCGCTGATCTGGTCGCGCGGGCAATTCTGCCGCCTTCCCTGGACCAATCTGGATTACTGCCACGATGACGCTATCGACTTCTTCCTGCGAGTGCGATTGAGCCTCGACCCGATCGAAGAGACGGCCGATATGGCGGATCGCAAAGTAAGCTGACCAGCCTGCTGTTTTCTCTCTGGCACTCCGGTTTTTTGCTTTGTTTTTCCCTCTGGTTCTGCCACTTTACCCGCGACAACTGAAACGGTAAACCGCATTCCTGCCATGCCACCCGCGTGGCTGTTAGAGAAAGTACCAGCATGGACAGTTTTGTCATACAGGGGCCGAATAGGATCGAAGGCTCGATAAAGGCGGATGGCTCAAAAAACGCCGCGCTCCCGATCATCGCCGGAGCGCTGCTCATCGCCAGCGGCGAGAGCGTCATCCGCAACGTCCCCCCGCTCAGAGATATCTACACCCTCATTGAAATGATGAAGTTCCTCGGCGCCAAGGTCACGTACGACGCCAAGGCGGAGGTAATGACTGTCCAGGCGGCCAAGCTGACCGAGGTAACCGCACCGTATGAATTGATGCGCCAAATGCGGGCGTCATTCCTGGTGCTGGGGCCGATCCTCGCTCGTATGGGTGAAGCCCGCGTCTCACTTCCCGGCGGCTGCTCTCTAGGCGCTCGGCCGGTCGACTACCATATCAAAGGATTCGCGGGGCTTGGCGCCAAGATCAGTGAGAAAGCGGGTTATATTATCGCCGAAGGAAAGCCCCTCCACGGCGGCAGTATCTATTTCGACCGTCCTTCCCACACCGGTACCGAGAATATGCTCTACGGCGCCGTCTTTGCGAAGAACCCGACCATCATAACCAATGCCGCCTGTGACCCGGAGATTGTCGATGTCGCCAATTTCCTGAATAAGGCGGGTGCAAAGATCCACGGAGTCGGCACACCGACCGTCGTCATCGAACCGGTGAAGGAACTTCATGCTGTCGAGCACACCGTCTCTGGCGACCGCCTGGTGGCGGGGACTTATCTGTATGGCGCGGCTATCACGGGCGGCAGAGTTGAGGTTTCCGGCGTCCCTTCTGCCGACCTGACCATGGTCAGTTTCAAGCTGATGGAAATGGGGTGCGAAGTTGTCACAAAGAGTGACAGTATCGCGGTTAAGGCACCCAAGCGGCTATCCCCGGTCAGCCTAACTACTTTCCCCTTCCCCGGCTTTCCGACCGACCTGCAGGCATGCGCAATGGCCGCGGCAACGCTTGCCCAGGGAACTTCACGTATCACCGAGACTGTTTTCGTAGATAGGTTCTCCCATACCATGGAGATGCGTCGACTCGGGGCAGACATCCAGGTTTCTGGCTCAGAGGCGATCATCAATGGAGTGGAGGAACTACACGGCGCCGAGGTAATGGCGCCGGATATCCGCGCCGGGGCAGGTCTGGTTTTGGCCTGTCTGGCCGCCCACGGACCATCCAAGATCCTGCGTATCTACCATGTAGACCGGGGTTACTGGCGGCTCGAGGAAAAGTTAGCCTCGCTCGGTGTCGATATAGTTCGAGAGAAGGACTAAGCCCTGCCCGGTGCTGGGGAACAACCTCTCCGGCCTCCTCAACGGGCGTCCCGCGGCTTTTCCGGTATAATAGTTTGGACGGCTCGGAGTCGTCCAACGTCACTGTGCAAAAGGATAGCAGATACCTATGAGGAAGATTTTCATACTGGCGGCGGTTCTCCTTGCCTGTTTTGCCGGGTCGCTCCTGGGACAGGAAACCTCTTTCGGTAAGAATAAGGTCCAGTACAAGAATTTCGAGTGGTTCTATATTCAGACCCGCCACTTTGATATTCACTATTACGAAAACGCCTACCCAACCGCCAAATTCACTGCCGCGGTGCTGGAATCTGCCTATGTCGAGATCAGCAAAGAGCTGAATTACCATATCCAGCGGCGCGTCCCGGTCTTCCTGTACAACTCGCACAGTGATTTCCAACAGACCAATATCTACCCGGCATTGATTCCCGAAGGGGTTGGTGGGTTCACCGAAGCCTTCAAAAATCGTATCGTTATTCCGTTCACCGGTTCTTACGAGGACCTGCGCCATGTACTGCATCACGAGTTGACGCATGCGGTGGTCTATGACCTGGTTTATGGAAACCTGCTTGGGGCGATCATCTCTCGTCAACGTCTATTCGATGTTCCGCTCTGGTTCGCGGAAGGATACGCCGAATACTCCTCGCGCCACGGCTGGGATTATTTCTCCGATATGTTTGTCAGGGATGCCACGATCAATGGCTATCTGGCGCCGCCGGATTATCTGGGTGGTTTCCTTGCCTACAAACAGGGTCAGGCGATGGTCAAATATATCGCCGACAAGTACGGCGAGGAAAAACTCGGGGAGATACTACAAAAAGGGCGGGTCCACCTGACGATGGGGAAAGCGATCAAATCGGCGCTTGGGATCGAAGAGAAAGAGTTCTGGGAGGATTTCGCCAAGGAGATGAAGCGTCGCTACTGGCCGCAGATAGCCCAACGCAAGGAAGCCGATGAGATCGCCACGCAATTGACTAAGTCCCGCGAGGACGGCTCCTATTTTAACGAACAGCCGACTTATTCTCCCGAGGGAGACAAAATCGCTATTTTCAGCGACCGTTCCGACGCCACTGAGATAGTGCTGATCTCACCGGCGGATGGCCGAGTGCTGGAACGAGTGATCAAAGGGGAACGCTCAGCCGACCTGGAATCGCTCCATTCGTTTGTCTCCGGTATGTCCTTCTCGCCCGATGGGCGCAAGATCGTGTTTGTCGCGAAATCGAAGGGGAAAGATGCCCTGATATTCCTGGATGTCAGGAAAAAGAAGATCTACAAGCGGGAACGGCTCAATTTCTACAACGTCATTTCGCCCGCCTGGTCTCCTGATGGCAAATCGATAGCGTTCTCGGCGCTCGATGGTTACAAGCGCGACCTCTATCTCTATAATATCGAGACCAGTGAGATACGACAGCTGACCGACGACCGATTTGATGACGGCTATCCGAGTTGGATGCCGAACTCGGAAGGACTGGTCTATCAGTCGGATCGACCGCACCCGTCGACACCGGTGCTCGACCCGATGGGCCACCCGTATATTCAGAGTGGAGCGTTTAAGCCGGGTGATTTCGCTTACGGCGACTACAACATCTTTAAGCTGGACCTTACTACCAAGCATATCAGCCCGATCGATGTCGGGCCCGGAGCGAATCGAAATCCCAAAGTCTCACCGGACGGGAGCATGGTGGCATTCGTGTCGAATCGCAACGGTATCGACAACTTGTATATCGGTTATCTGGATAGCGTAAAGTATTACGCGGTCACGGATATCCTCACCGGCGTGCAGACCCTGAGTTGGTCACCGGATAGCAAACGTATCGCCTTTTCCGCCTTTTTTAACGGCGGGTTTGACATCTTCGTGATGAAAGACATGGTGCCGGCCGGCGATAAGGGCGTCCTCTCGCCGACTGATTTCGTGCTCGGCAAATACAATCTGCTCGATTCGGCCGGTGTCCCGATCGCATCCAAAACCACAGATAATCGGAGCGCGGTCCAGGCTGGATTGGCCGCAACTGGCGAATTGGCCGATTCAATTGCTGATTCGGCCAAGGCTGTTGACACAGTTCTGGCGGTGGATTCAACGATGTCAGCCGACACGCTCGCTACCGCTGCTCCGGACACTACCACAGTGGCCGTTGTTGATTCACTCGCCAAAGTCTCGCCTGACAGCACTGCTGTCGCGACCGCAGATTCCACTGCCGTTCTTGCCGAGGCGACCAAGGATTCATCGGGCGTCTATGGCGACGAGTATGTGTTTGTCAGCAGCCGGAAGCCAAGCCCACTTGATTCGCTGTTCGACGATATTCGAACGGATGATACCTCCGGTGGCAATTATCGTGACGCCATGCCGAAAGAGCCGGCGATCTTCGACTCGGTCCAGGGTCTGCTTCCCAGTGGCGAATACACTATCAACAAGTACAAGGTGAAGTTCACGCCTGATTATGTCGGCGGAGGGTTCGCCTACGACACGTTCTTTGGACTGCGCGGACAATCGTATTTCGTCTTTTCCGATTACCTGGGGAATCACCAGATCTATCTGGCGACCGATCTGGTCAACACCATTGACCAATCCAACCTGCAGGCATATTACTTCAATAATACGAAGCGCCTCAATTGGGGAGGCGGCATTTTCCACACTAAGAACTACTATCTGGATACATACGATTTCCTCTTTTCCGACCGATTCTATGGCCTGCAGGCTTTCCTGGCGCGTCCCTTCACGACCTTCAGCCGCGTGGACTTCATTGCCGCGCAGTATTTCATCGACCGCCGGTATTACGACTTCGATGACCCGCACTACGGCGACAACCGGAGTTCCAAAGTAACCACCGGAACACTCTCCTACGTGACCGACAACGTCTTGTGGGGGCAGACGGGGCCAGTGACCGGCCGACGGACCAAGGTCTCCCTCAGCGCGGGGATCAATCTTTTCGACTCAAAGGATATCGAGTTCTATTCGCTTGAGGCGGACTACCGGAAATACTGGCACTTAGGCAAGCAGTTCAGCTTTGCGTTCCGAGCCGCGGGTGGCGGCTCGACCGGCAATACGCCAAAGCAGTATTTCCTGGGCGGGACCACCAACTGGATAGGGAATCGAACCCTCGATGCCGAGGTGTACGATGTCGAAAACCTCTATTTCTCTGATGTTGTCACGCCTTTGCGCGGGGTGGAATATTACGACTTGAGCGGAAACCGGTTTGGGCTGGTCAATATGGAATTCCGGTTCCCCATGATCCAGTACCTGGTGATGCGCTTCCCGCTGCCGATTGTCATCGCCAACGTCTCCGGCGCGATCTTCACCGATATCGGCGCGGCTTGGGTTGGTAACCAGTTCAAAGGCGGAACGTCCGAGGGCGGGCGCAATCGACTTCAGGATATCAAGTCAGGGTTCGGATTCGGTATGCGCGCCAACCTGTTCAATTTTATGCTACTGCGGTACGATGTCGCATGGCAGACCGATTTCTACGATGTATCGGAGAAGGCGAAACACTACTTCTCGTTCGGCGCGGATTTCTGATCCCTCGCCCAAATTTGGACCATGAAAAAACGCGGCTTTCTCAGGAGCCGCGTTTCTATTTTCGCTCGATTCTCTCGAGCTGCAGTACCGACACCGTTCACGCGAAAGCGACGAGCGGTCGAGTACGAGAACTTTCAGTCAGCCGCTTTATTTCCCTGAGCGGCATCTCCACCTCTGACGGTTAGCGTTGCGCATTGAATCTCCGTGTGGAGCGCGGATTCGGGATACATAAAACAAAACCGGATATTAACTGTCAAGCGAAATATGCATGATCACACTCCAACGCGGGCGCGTGAGCACGTTTGCCCGACCGTCCGATCACCGTTTGGCGCGGCGCGCCGGTTTCGGTTTTGTGGTACGCCGAGTTCGGGATTCTCCCGATATCTTCGACTTATCTCCTTCACGACGTCGCGGTGTTTCATCGCGACCAAAATGCTCCAAGGTCAGCGCCATCTGATGAAGTTTCTCATCCGCCTGAGCGAACACGGAGCCAGGCGTGAAGTGGCCATCCTTTTCGCGACGCCCGCCATTGACCCCGGTCAGGATAGTTATCCCCTCGGCGATCGACGCGACTGGATAAATATGGAATTTACGCTGCTTGACGGCCTCGATGACATCGGGGCGCAACAGCAGATCCTGCACGTTCTGATGCGGTATGATCACGCCCTGGTCTCCCTGGAGGCCGCGGCTGACGCAGACATCGAAATAGCCTTCTATCTTCTCATTCACCCCGCCGATCGGCTGAATCTCTCCCTTCTGGTTGACCGAGCCGGTAACCGCGATCCCCTGCTTTATCGGGATCCCGGTGAGCGAGGAGAGAATAGCGTAAATTTCGGTAGAGGATGCGGAGTCACCATCCACGCCGCTGTATGATTGCTCGAAAGAGATGGATGCGGACATGGCCAACGGCTTATCCTGCGCGAACATCTCGCGCAGCCATCCGCTGAGTACCAGCACGCCCTTATCATGCACCGGTCCGGAAAGATCCGCCTCCCGTTCGATATTTATCACCCCGGCTTTGCCGAGAGCGGTATTGACTGTGATGCGGGTTGGACGTCCGAACGCGTATTCTCCGAGACTGTAGACTGAGAGACCATTTATCTGCCCCACCGCCGTGCCGGTAGTGGAGACCATCAACGTGTTGTTGTCGTACAGCTCCTGGATCTTCTCCTCGACCAGGTTGACTCTCATCCGTTTTCCGACTATTGCCTGGTGGACATCCTCACGGGTCACTTTGCGCCCGCTACGTTGCTGGGCACAGAACGCTGCTTCTCGAATGATATCTGATATCGAGGTGAAGCGAACGGTCATCTTGGTACGATGACCGGAGAGTTTGCGGCCATACTCCGCGACCGCCTGGAGTCCGGTCAGGTCGAACGGCGGCAACTGATCCTGGTCGATGATCCGGCGCGTGAACTGGAAGTAGCGTTTAATATTCTCATTGTTCAGCGGCATGGTGTTGTCGAATTCCGCCTTTATTCGGAAGACCTTCTTAAAATCCTCATCCAGGCGGTACAACATGCTATAAATGTACGGCTCGCCGATCAGCACAACTTTGACATTAAACTGGATCGGCTCGGGTTTTATCCCCGACCCTGCCATCATGTAAAATGGGTCGTAGCCGGCGATCTCCAGTTCGCCGTTGCGCAGCGCTCGCTTGAGCGGGTACCAGACTCCTTGCTCGCTCAGCAGGTCGAAGGCGTTGATAACCAGGAATCCACCCGCGGCGCGCAGTAGTGAACCGGCGCAGATGCGAGTGAAATCTGTCCGCCAGTAGCCGAATCGGTCAACCACGCGCTCCATTGAGCCGAAGAGGTTGCGGTACGAGGGAGACCGCTCGATCACAATAGGGACACTAGTTACCTCGGAATTGTCCAGGATGAGGTTGACCGAAAACTCCTCAAATGGCTCGCGCTTCCGGTAGGGCGGCGCCTCTTCCTCACCCCGACGCGGCTGGGCCTCGCGGAAACGGTCCAGGTCGGTGGCAAGTGACTCCTCTACTTCTTCGAGATACTGGACGCAGCGTTCATCCGTGTACCGCTTCTTGAGCAGGTTCACTTTGTCGGTGACCAGCGGCGCTACCATGGCGTGATTCAGTTTCTCGATCGCTTCTTCCATTTTGGAAGTCAGCTTCTTGGACTCGATAGTGGTGACATCGAACTCCCGGCGCAGTGAGTCCCAGCGTCGACGAAGCTCATCAAGATCAGAGGCGGAGAATTTCCCTTCCTTGACAAACCGCTCGAGCTTTTCCAATGAGGTTGGCTCGTTATCAATTAACGGCTGCATTTCGTTGCGAACGCCCAGGCCGGTCTGGATCTGGACCATCACGAAACCCGCCTGCGTCAGTTTGTCTTCGAAAGTGCCAATCAGGTCCTTTTGCCGGGTCTCGAATTCACGCACGATGCGGCTGTTGCGGTCTTTGTAGTCTTCGGACAGCCAGATCTTGGGGATCACCTTGCGGAGCGAGCTGATGAGATAGGCCATGTCCTTTTTGAAGCGCTTGCCATCGCCGGCCTTGAAATAGAGCACCCGCGGGCTGTCCTCATTGCGGAAATTGCTGACATAGCAGATATCCATGAGCTCGGGCTTCTGCTCGGTGACCAGTTGTTCAAGAAGGTGGCGAATAGTGGAAGTCCGGCCCGTCCCGCTTTGGCCGGTGACAAAAACATTGTATCCCTTGGAGCGGATCTGCAGTCCAAGCTTGATCGCTTCGACCGCCCGGTCCTGCCCGATAATGGTATCGCATGGCGCGATATCGTCGGAGGAACGCAGTTTGGGCGGTTGCAGGTCAACGCGGTAATCGATATCGGATACCCCTAGTTCTTTGGGGCGGGAAGTGGTCGAGCGAGTTTTTTTCGACTTCGCCATTCAGATTCCTCCGTGGCTCGGTATGTTGGAAGCGCCAATATAGACCGCCTCGGGTGTTGAAACAAGGCGAGAAACAGGCGACGAACCTTTCGCGTTGAATCTGCTTGCCTTCGAACAGATTTGCCGTTTCGTTGGTCTCAATGCAATCTCAGCCATCAGTTGATTGGGCCATGGCAGTGGCGGTACTAGCGTCGATCATCGCGCTGCTCCTCATTCTAGTGCTTCTGCGCGAGCGACATCGGAATCGAGTCCTGCGGGCACTTCTGGGCTCGATGGAGCAGCCTGTGCTGTTTTATGACGCACGAGACAGACTGGTATACACCAGCCCCGGAATCGTGCTATTTGACCGACGGGCGTCCAAGCAGATCGCACAGCCAGTAGAACGGCCAGTAGGTGGACAGACTGCCATTGGCGAAATTATCATCGATTTTAACCGGTATCGATACCAGGCTAAGCTGCTGGAATATAAGCCGGGTACGTTTGGAGTGCTGGTGAAGCTCGAGTACCAGGGGAGCGTGACCAAGGGCAAGCAGTGACAGAGTGACAGCCGCCCTGCCACTTCAGGCAGTAGGTTGGGTCAAAAAAACCTTAAGAATGGGCTAAAAAGCGAGTGTAAGTAAGCTCTTCGATGGCATGGCATTAACTGAGCGCTTCCCGTAAGTTATTGGTGCGCAACATATTTAGATTGCTTGACAGAGGTTTTTTGAAACTGATATATTCGCACGTTGCTTTTTAGCATTGCGCATTGAATTGGCGGTATCGTCTAGGGGTTAGGACGGATGGTTCTCAGCCATTTAACCGGGGTTCGAATCCCCGTACCGCTAGGGTTCACACCGGCAGTTATTCCCTGGCTGCCGGTGATTTTTTTTGTACGCTAGTTTCCCAGATAAATGAAGGCCGGATGTTCGTAAGAACATCCGGCCTTTCACTGTTACAGGGCGTGTCGCTTAGAAATGAATCGTCAGCGCAAAGACCTGATTGTCGTCAAACACATCGGTTTCGTTCCAGGTGTAGTCGAATCCGAGATTGGCAGAGCCAACCGGGATCTTCAATCCGGCACCAAACGATGCGCCATACAGCCAGTCTCCCTGTTCGGAGTAGTTATACCCCGCGCGGAGGAAGTACCGATCATTGAATGAATATTCGGCACCACCCTGCCACTGGTCAGCACGGTAGTTATTGGACTGGAAATTCCCGAGCAACGCGAACGAATTCTGACCCTGAGTGATCAGGTCATAGCTCGCGCCGATCGCGATAAAGCTGGGCAACTCAAAGCTGGCGGCTTTGGCCGCAACCGGACGACCGTTCAGGTCGCGTTCAAACCCACGACCAGAGAACGTCGCCTCCGGGCCGTAGTTCTTGATGACCATTCCGATCCTCAGACCGCGCCAACGAGGGTCATAGGTGAAGCCGACATCAAACGCCATTCCGCTGGCGGTGACTTCAAAGATGCTCTCATTGATGTACATCCCCGTCGCTCCAACCGCGACGCTGGCAGTGAGCTGCCTGGCGTAGCTGAAGCTGAGGACACTGAGGGTCGGGTTGAATACACGGCCCGTACCATCGGGGTACTCCTCGGTCGTTTCGATCATATCACCGATCGAGACCACCTTGGCGCCAAACGCGATGGTACCGAAGCCTTCAATGGCGGTGGCGACACCGCCGAAGTTGACATCAATATCGGCCAGGTATGGCATATGGCTGAAGGTCGCTTCCGTCCCTTCGAGCGCGGCCAAACCCGCCGGATTCCAAAAGATCGATTCGACGCCTTTGGGACTGGCTATAACGGCGCCGCCAAGGGCAGTGCCGCGCGAGCCTATGGGGATCAGGAGCTCCTGACCTCCGGCCGTCCCGGTCCGACGTTCGTTGGCGGCGAAAGCCGTACAGCTTAGCGCTACCAGCAACGTCAGGATCAACAGCAGGGTTCTATTTTTCATAGTCATATTCCTTCCTCAACTAGTACTTATCGATGACCTCGACCTCGGTGAAGATCGCCATTTTGCCGATCTTCTGCCCGACGCCAGGCGCATCGACGACCCAGAGATAGATACCTGACGCTACAGGGAGATTGTTGTCGGTCAACAGATCCCAGGTAGCGCGATCCGATTCGTCGTTCTTATCAATGGTCCTGAGCAATTCACCCGAAAGCGAATAGATCGAGATCTTGCACTCTCTCGGGAGATGGTGGAACTGCAACTGGTAATTGCCCACCGCAGGATCATTGGCGCTGAACAGATAGTACGGGTTCGGCACGGTAACGATCTTATCGAGGTTCGCCGTCGCTTGAGAGGCGGATGCTTCCTCGGGTGCGGTCGCGGTAAAGGTAAAGACGTCCGAATTTGAGTTCGGCTTGGTCGTCACAATACGGAAAACAGTACCCTGCTCAGGGCAATCCTGGGTAAACGGCGGCGCAGAGCCTCCATTCCAGTTGACCAGTACGACACGTGCCAGCGCTTCGTGAAATACCGTACTTCCGTCAAAGGTCGCACTCAACATCTGCGCTTCGGCGGCATCGTACCCTGCCGTACCGGGAGTCGTGTTCGTTGGCACGTTGAAGTAGATCCAGTCGGTGTAAGGATCGTTCGTACCACCGGAGACTGAGTGTTCCAGATCCCCGTTTCCGTTATCCGGATCACCCCATGATTCGAGCGAGAAGATATTGTCATCACCGTCGTCGATGATGTAGCAGATCATCTGGTAGTCATCAGAGGCGTCGTTCGGAGTTCCGATACCGGTATTCCATACCTCGAACGGTACCCAGAAGACGTTGTCATCATTGAACCACTCGATGACATAACTGCCATTCACTCCAGGTGCGGAGTTTGAGCCCGTAAAGCGGATCTCAAAATCGTACGGGATGAGATATGGCCAGTTGGCGCCATCACGCGCCGCGCGCGAAATAAACGAGGGGTAGAGCGCGCGCGTGCCACCACCGGCAGAACCACCGTTATCAGCCGTGTGAATACCCCAGAGACCATCTCCAACCTGCTGATCGGCATCCGGTCTCAGCGGATTCCCCTCAGCATCTAGCGGAACAGGGAAGTTTCCGAAGTCAAAGGCACCCGCGGCTGGTGGATCGATCGGGCCCGCGCCATTGGCGACAACCTGGAAGCTCTTGAAATCGTTCGGCGGTCCGCTCACCTTGATCAGCATGCCGTCGACAATGAGATAATTGTCATCGCCAGACTGGTTAAATTGCGTGTCGAGCACTATTGAATCCGCAGTCAGATCCGTGACTCTCCATGCCGGGCCGTCATCGGTATCGAAGAAGGAGACTTCGTATTCATGACCGTTCAGAGCATTAGGATTCATCACAAACGGGCTGACTGAGCCGTCCGAAGCGCCCACGTGTGTGGTTGCCAGCGAGTCGCCATATCCGACCGGCAGATCAATGTCTGCAGGCGGCGATTGAGGAATCGCTGTTACACCGGTAATCGACTGCAACATCTTTGGCGTCTTGGTGCCGTCGTACGAGTACGCCTCAACGCGGAAGTAGTAAGTGGTTCCGTTATCAAGGTCGCCGCCTTTGATATAGTCGCGGTCGATACCGACGTATCGACGTACTTTCAACGGAGAGTTATTCTTCACCACGCGAGTTTCCAACTGACCTGAGATCGGGTCAAGTTGGTAGTCAAGAATGGCGACACCCTGCACGGCGTACGTCGCGATCTCGGTCCATGGACCGGAACCCGAAGCACCCTGGTAAACCGTGTAGCCTTCAAACGGGAAGTCACCGGGGTCGGTCTCGGACGTGTCTGTCCAAGAGAGAACGATCTCCTTATTCAGTTGCGCGACTGAGACAATGGGTTTTTCCGGCGGCTCGGGAATGACAAAGTCTTCCTCGTAAGCCGACTGCGCGAAGATGTCATAGTATCTCATGAAGGAGATCGATGACAGCTGGTTGGTATACCAACCAACCACAATACCCGCTACGATCTCTGTAGAATCTCCCGGTCGGAAGGTGATCGGACCGGTCGACTGCATGAATCGACGGTCGGCTGGCGCGACATCGAGTTCGCCCGTCCGCCCTACCGGATCACCCGGCACCTGGAACTTGGTTCCGTTCGAGAGCGGAGTACCGTCGGAGTTAAGACCTAACATATAATTGTAGGATTCATCGGCGCTGTTCGGGTCAGTACCATTGATGTACTTATTGAACGACGCCATCGGGAGACTACGGTAGCCGGGCCAAAGAGTGTCCCATGCCTTTGCCGTATCACTGTCAAGACCGGTGTACACCAACGGTCCCTGGAAGAAGTCAAATCCAAGCGCCGGCGGCGCCTTGTAAGGCTCGACCTCAGAATAATCACCATCAAACGCCGAAGCGTTGTAGATGTATCCCAACCCGGTCAGCGTATCCACGCCCACGAGGTCATCGCTGGCGGTTCCGAGATCTGGGTCGGCCCAGAGTGAGAAGTAGCAGTCCTCAAGGGTTTTGTTCCCCTTGTTATAGATCTGGAACTTCACAAAGATACAGTTGCCGAGCGGTCCTTCACGATCAAACGCAAAGGTGGTCTGATGGATCTCGAGACCGAGCGGAGGAGTTGATCCTGACTCGTTATCAAAGGTGCCGATAGTATGCCAGTCATTGTAGACCGACCAGCACATCTGGTCGCCGATGAGCGCCGGGTTCCCCAGCGAATCAACAGGCGCGCCCTGGTCGACCGGCCAGTTCAGGTAATCGAAATTCGGGTTGTTGGCCATACTGTCTTTGTACAGCTTGTAGACCCGGTATTCCGGCAGGTCATTCAACGTCGCGATAGGCGCGGGCGTCAAGATCGGTCCCGGAATGTATTCGCTACTGTAAATCGAAACTGTTACCAGTCGTTCACCGGTGGCAGAGTCGACCGCGCCGGCCCAAATGCCGGCGGCGTACAGAGGAGAAGCAACGAGCGAACCGTCTTCAATGAATTGGGTCCCATTGTACGGGAAAAACGTCCCGTAGTCATGTCCGTAGACACCCGCCAGGTCACGCGCGTAGTTGCCCTGGTTGGTGACGAACATGAAGATATTGTTCGCGTCGATGTATGCTTCATAATCCAGTGCAGTCACCATCCTGACCGGCGACTTGGAGCCGCTCGGCGGCGCTGCTATGGCGGTTACGCACAGCAGCAACAGCAGGATGGCAACACAACAGTTCTGTTTCATAGTTGTCTCACCTTTCATCAGAAGGACATCCTCAGACCAAACAGGATCTGACGCGGAGCGCCGTAGTTCTTCGGGTTATCCTGCTTCAGATTATAGATCGTGGTATCATGGTTTGAAGCCCAAACCTGACCCGGTTCGGTCTCCAGCCATCCTGTTTCATTTGGCTTACCGGTCCCTTCGTAGACCGACATAACGTTATCTCGATCCAGCAGATTCTTCACGAGAATGTACGGGATGAGCGAGTACTTGCCGAGAGGGATACTCCGTTCGGCTTTGAAATCGATCTGCCAGGTCCAGGGGAGCCTGGAGGAGTTGATCGACGCGGTCGGCCGAGGCGTAAAAGCGGCTTCGGTGATCTCGTTATCGACCAGGATCGGCGTGTACGGCGTACCTGAACTGGCTTGAATGATGACGTTGATGCCGAAGTTTTCGAGAATGTACGTATCTCCGAGTTTCGGACCTTCGTTCTTACCCAGGCGGTAGTCGATGATCCCGGCCAGAGCATGGCGCTGATCGTAATCCAGCGGCGCTTTGCGCTTCGGAGCGTTCTCCGGGTTCTGCCAGGCCACGATGTACTGTGACTGAGCGTACGAACCGGTACCGGTGGCGTACGACAGCGTGTATTTCAGGTCAAGCGTGATATGATTGGTCCGGCGCATGGTCAGGCCAAAATCCACACCCTTGATGGTGCCAAAGTCGATATTGGCGAAATAGTCATACACCTTCGGGAAGGCCGGCGTCTGGTGGAAGATCTGGGTCAGATCCTGCACGTCCTTGTAGTACGCGGTCACGTTGAACGCCGTATTGTTGCTCAACTGATGGGTGATACCCACTTCGTATTGTGTGGTCTTCTCCG
>JAYRFH010000261.1:0-29063 GCA_041908405.1 Candidatus Zixiibacteriota bacterium | reverse complement strand
GGCATCAAGATGGCGCTCGGCGCCCGCAAAAGTTACGTGATGATGCAATTCATTGTGGAAACGCTGATGATCACCGCTATCGGCGGGATCTTTGGTTTCCTCTTTGCCTATTCCATAGTCGTAGCCTTCCCCGCGCTGAACCTGGAAGAATATATCGGCACACCCAAAGTGAATTACCTGGGCTCGGTGATGGTGGTAGTTCTGCTCGGGATAGTCGGTCTGATCGCCGGTATCTTCCCGGCCCGCCGTGCCGCCAACCTGCAACCGGTCCAGGCGCTCAAACTATTCTGAGGTAGCGATGCAGTGGTCGACCATCTATAACGTCTTTGTACGCGATTTCAGAAAACAGAAAAAGCGGATCACCCTCACGATCGTCGCGCTCTGCTGGGGAACTATCTCCATCATGCTGCTGCTTGGATTCGGCGAAGGACTGTCGCAGCAGATGTCGGTTAATGGCAAAGGTATGGGCGAGGGGATATCCGTTCTCTGGCCTGGCGCGACCTCTCTCCCCTTCAAGGGAATGGGGAAAGGGCGGACGATCCGATTTGTCCCTGAAGATGTCGACTACCTGAAAGCCAAGATCCCCGAACTGAAAGAGGTCGGCGGCGAATATCATCGCTGGGGTATCTCAGTTAAGTATGGAGATAAGATCGTCAGCGAGCATATCAACGGCATCTCCCCGAACTATAAGGAAATGCGGAATCATATTCCGGCGATTGGCGGGCGGATGATCAACGATCTGGATATGCAGCTCAAGCGCCGGGTGGTTTTCCTCGGCAATAAGCTGGCCGAGCGGCTCTTTCTTGAGACCCCGCCGCCGGACGACCTCTGGTTCCAGGAATCCCCTAAAGCCAAAAAAGTTCAGGAGATGGCGATCGGCAAGCAGGTGCTGATAAACGGCATTCCGTTCACGGTCGTCGGTGTGCAGATACACAAAATGCAGATGAACAGCTACTCGGGTATGGATGCCGACAAAGCCTCTATCCCGGCGACCACTTTCGAAGCGGTCTTTGGCGACCCGTGGCTCGACAACATCATCTATATGCCACACGATGTGAACAAGATGAAAGATGTCGAAAAGCAGGTGTACGAAGTGCTGGGGCAGAAATACAAATTTGACCCCAAGGACCAGCGTGCGCTTGGTATCTGGGATGTCGCCGAAAATCAGCGCGAGACTGACAACGTCATGATGGGGATCAAGATATTCCTCGGTATCATCGGCGGCCTGACGCTGTTGATCGCCGCGGTCGGTGTGGCGAATATCATGTATGTCTCGATCAAAGAGCGGACGCGCGAGATCGGCATCAAGATGGCGGTCGGCGCACGCAGGAGCTACATCCTGACCCAGTTCCTGCTCGAAGCGATCCTGATAACCTTCACCGGCGGATTTCTGGGTATGTTCATCTCGGTCGCTATTACCGAAGGCTTCAAATCAATGAATATACAATCCGAAGTTCTCGCCTTTATGGGCCGTCCGACCATCTCGATCGACATCGGTCTGGTGGTGGTCGCGATATTGGGAATCATGGGGATCATGGCCGGCCTCTTCCCTGCCATGAAAGCCGCCTCAGTCAGTCCAGTGGAGTCACTACGTTATGAGTAATCAGATGTTGTCAGCAACCGGCAAAACGGTCGGCGTCGATACAGTTATCGACATGCAGAATGTCCGCAAGGCTTACACCACCGGCAAGGTGACATTCGAGGCGCTCAAGGGAGTTGATTTCAACGTCAAGCGGGGTGAGTTTCTGGCGATCGTCGGGCCCTCCGGTTCCGGCAAATCAACCATGATGAATATCATCGGCTGTCTCGATATCCCGACCTCGGGCGAGTACATTCTCGATGGCCAGGTGGTCAATCGGCTCAATGGCAACCAGCTTGCCGATGTCCGCAATAAGAAAATCGGATTCGTGTTTCAGGCCTTCAACCTGTTGCCGTACGCGACGGCGTATGAAAATGTCGAGGTTCCGCTTTTGTTCGCCAAAGTGAACGCCAAACAGCGCAAAGAGCGGATCATGTACCTCCTGTCCAAGGTCGGCCTGGCGGACAAGGTCGCCAACAAGCCGACTGAGATGTCGGGTGGTGAGATGCAGCGTGTGGCGATCGCCCGCGCGCTGGCGAACGAGCCGGATATTATCCTTGCCGATGAACCGACCGGTAACCTGGACACCAAGTCAGGCGGCGGGATCGTGCAACTGTTTCATGAGTTGTGGGAGTCGGGGAAAACGATCATTATGATCACGCACGATATGAATATCGCGCGTCAGTCGGGGCGGGTCTTTAAGTTGAAGGATGGTCTGGTCGACACGAACGGCAACGGCGCGTTATAGCAGAAATCCCTCTTTCACACATATTCTTTCAAGAAACGACGGGCGGTCGCCTTCACGACCGCCCGTTGCAGTATCTATTTATGGAGTCGACTTCAACTTTCGCAATTGTGCCGAAGTCCCCTCACTCCCCAAACCGATACAACTTCCCGTCGAACGAAGTCACATAGACCTCCCCCACGGCATCCACGCCGAATGAGGATATCAGCAGGCTGGTCTTGGGCAATTGCTGGACAACCGCCGCTTGGCCCGGTGTGTACTGCAGTGACCAGATTCGTCCGGAGATAAAGTCGGCGAATAGATACTTACCTACCAAGCCCGCTACCTTCGTCCCACGATAGACATGTCCCCCCGTCACCGACTGACCATCGGCATGCGTGTACTGGAAGATCGGTCGCACGAGGCCGGTGGTGTCACAGCCGGAATCCGGCTTGAAGCAATTATTCCCCTCCATGATGGACCAGCCGTAGTTTCTGCCGCTCTCAATGATATCTATCTCTTCGATCGCGTTCTGGCCGACATCCGCCGCCCAGAGCCGTCCATTCTCAGAATCAAAGCTGAACCGCCAGGGGTTGCGCAGGCCATAGGCGAATATCTCCTTGCGAGTGCTGTCAGTCGCGTTGGCGAATGGGTTGTTATCGGGAATGCCGTACTGATTCCCCCCTTCGGCAGTGTTGATGTCGACACGGAGGATCTTACCAAGCAGAGTATTCCGGTTCTGCCCGTTGTTGTGCGGATCACCACCCGAGCCGCCATCGCCGGTCGCGATATAGAGATACCCATCCGGCCCGAACTGCAGACATCCGCCATTATGATTGGAGTACGGCTGGTCGAAAGTCAGGATAGGAAGCTCCGTCGCTTCATCAACATTGTTCGTATTCGCAGGTGATGCAGTAAACCGGCTCACAATCGTCCGTCGCGGATTCGCCGCGGTATAGTTCACATAGAAGTATCCATTGGACGCAAAATTTGGATGAAACGCGAGGCCGAGTAGACCTTCTTCGTTGCCGGCATCGTTGACCGGGACACGAATATCCAAAAACGTATCCACCACTGAGGTTGCGTTGGCCGAATCGAAAACCAGGATCAGCCCTTGCTGTTCGATGACAAAGAGCCGTCCGCTGTTATCCCCCGCATGACCGAACCAGAGCGGGCGCTCAAATGTCAGATTGGGAAAGGCCGCGATTAGTGACCCCGTTTGTGTGTCGGGTGGGCGCGGCTGCTGGTCGTTGTTGGAACTGCAGGCCGTGAAGGGAATGATCACGGTCGTTATAAGGAGTAGTAGTCTGCGCATATAGCCTCTGCATTAATGAGTACTTCTTTGTAAAGTCCGTACGCCATGATAGAAATTTATACTCTTCTGGAAAGTATCGCATTTCAGGAATTATTGCTATCTATATGGTATCAATTCAACCTCTTTTCTGGCAATCGTTAGTGCCATGCAACGGGGAGCAAATTGTCCAAAAACCAACGAAAAAGAATTGACCGGGAAGCAAAAGACGATATATTTAGGCGAGTTTGTGAAAAAAATATCGTAGTCTCGTCAGGGAGACAACCTATGACACGACAGATCGCTCTCGCTCTTTGGTTCCTTCTCCTGACTGCCGCCGCGGCGACAGCGCAGAATGATGCTTGCCTGACCTGCCATGGTCCGGGACTGGCTAAAGGAAAAGCGCAGATGGTTGACCCGGCCGCATTGACCGGTTCGATCCATACCTCGCTCACATGTGTCGATTGCCACGCCGTTGACCCGAAAGTCAACCATAAGGGGAATCGGGTGGTCTACTGCGCCAAATGCCATGAGCAGGAGGCGGCGGGGTTCAACAAGTCGCCACATGTCGAGGGGCGCAAAGCGAATATCGAGAGGCTTCCAACTTGCGTCACCTGTCATGGCGGACACGCTATCCTGTCGCCCAGCGACCCGAATTCACAGACGAGCCATCAGAACTCCCCCAAGATCTGTATCCAGTGCCACGAGGATCAGCAGTTGACCGAACAGGTGCAACAGCTCCCCAAAGCGGCGGCGATCAAGGCATACGAGAATTCGGTTCACGGCAAAGCACTGCTGGAGCATGGTTCAGAAAAGGCTCCTTCCTGTATCGACTGCCACGGCAGTCACTCGACACTGGCATCGGACAACCCGGAATCGCCTGTCTTCAAGACTCATATTGCCGAGACCTGCGGACGCTGCCACGGCGATATCAAGACTGAGTATCTACAGTCCGTGCATGGTACGGCGCTGGCGTCAGGGGTGATGGAGTCACCAACCTGCACCAACTGCCATGGCGAGCACAATATCAAGCCGACTGAAGATCCGGAGTCGCGAGTTTTCGCCACGTCCGTATCCAAAACCTGTTCGGACTGCCATGCCGCTGAAAAAGTTGTCGCGAAATTCGGCCTCAAGGCTGACCGTATTGCGACTTTCAAGGAGTCTTTCCATGGTGTCGGAACTGAGTTCGGCGACACGCGTGTGGCCAACTGCGCCTCCTGTCACGGAGTGCACGATATCTATCCGCAGTCTGACCCGCGTTCGATGATCAACGCCGCCAATATCGAGGCCACGTGCGGCCAGTGCCATACCGACCTTCCGGCCAGTTTCGCCTCCGCGCAGGTGCATGAATCGGCAAGCGAAAAGGAATCCGGCGGCGAATGGTATGTCCGGCAGTTTTATATCTGGTTCATTTCTATCCTTATCGTGATCTTCATCATCTACCGGGTGCTGGAATACAAACGTCGCGTCAAACGGGTGGAGTGAGAGATGTCCATGCGAGTGACCACCATTCTGATCCTGATCGTTCTGGCGCTTGGCGGCCAGTTGGCCGCGATGGAGCGCTGCCTGATCTGTCACGGCAAGGCTGACTTTTCGCGTGTCGAAGAGACCGGGCGCAAAGTCAGTCTTTTTGTCGATACGACTATTCTAGCGCATTCGGCGCACGCGTCGCGCCTTTGTACCGATTGTCATGTCGACATTACCACGATCCCGCACGCGAAACATCTTGAGCCGGTCAATTGCCGCCGATGCCATTACGCCGGCAACCCGGTCGGCGCGCCCCAGGGCGAGTTGTACGACCAGTATGCCCAGTCGGTGCATGGGCAGGAAGTGCTGAAGGGGAATCCGAAAGCCCCCATCTGTCAGGACTGTCACGGCACGCATGATATCCAGAAACATGACTCGCCGACTTCGCGCATGGCCAACAAGCTGAATCGTCCGAAGGCGTGTGGAACCTGTCACATCGAGATCTACGCCACGTACCGCGAGTCGGTTCATGGTGTCGCGCTTCTGCAAGATTCCATTTTGGACTCTCCGGATTGCGCCAATTGCCACGGTGAGCATAATATCCGACGGCCGACCGACACGACCTCACAAGTCTCTCCCGCACATGTGTCGCAGACCTGCGGCGAATGCCACGGTCCGATGGGGGTCGCAACCAAATACGGCATCAAGTCGGATCGCACCGCGACGTTTGAGGATTCATTTCACGGCATCGCGCACCAGATGGAAAATCGGACGGTCGCCAATTGCGCGTCGTGTCATGGTTTCCATGATATCCGGCCACAGGATGACCCCAAGTCCTCGATCAATGTCAATAATATCGTAAAAACGTGTGGCCAGTCGAATTGCCATCCCGAAGCGACCGTACAGTTCGCCAGCGGGCAGATCCATGTCGATCCGCACAACAAGGAATCCGGGCTGGTGTACTACATCACCAAGTTCTTCACCATCCTGACCATCGGGACTCTGGCCGGGCTGTTTGTGTTCATCGCGCTCGACCTTTTCCGGCGGGCGCAACGCGCGCGGGGTGGAAAGTAATCTATGGACGAACGTACTCAGAACGCGCAAACCGAGCGCGAACAGCTTATTCAGTCATTGACCCGATCGATCGTTGATTCAGCGAAACCGCATATCGACCCGGCCACGCCGCAGGCCGATATCGACAAGCAGACCCGCGAGATCAATGAACGGCTGCAGTTCGAATCCAATGTCGCCCTGAGCGAACTGGTCACCCGTTTCAGCCGGGTCAAACCTTTGGAAAGCAAACCGGCCGAAGAGCGTACTTTCCTCCGGTTTGGACGGAATTTCCGCGCTCAGCATATGCTTATGTTCACTTCGGTCATTCTCCTGATCCTGACCGGCATGCCTCTCAAGTTTCCGGAGTTTGATATCTCGAAATTCATGATCGTGACGGTCTTTGGCGGACTGCAGAACTCAACGCTCATCCACCGAATCGCCGCGGTCGGACTCATCATTGTCGGTGCATGGCATGTCGGCTATATCATCCTTTCGCGGATGGGGCGCCGCGATTTCATCCTGATGATCCCCCGCCCTCAGGATGCCAAAGACGCGTTTCATACCGTGATGTATTACCTGGGACGTCGCCCCTCGGGCCCCAAGTTCGGGCGCTTTTCGTTCATAGAGAAGTTCGACTATTGGGCGGTGTATTGGGGGATGGTCGTGATGATCGGATCCGGGCTCATCCTTTGGTTCAAAGAGATGTTCAATAAGGGGCTGTTTGATATCGCGCGCGAAGCGCACTCGGATGAAGGGTTGCTCGCCACGCTGGCGATCATCATCTGGCACTTCTACAACGTGCACTTCAACCCGGAGGTCTTCCCGATGAGCTGGGTCTGGTGGAACGGTAAGCTGACGGAAAGTCAGCTCAAGCACCACCATCCGCTCGAGTACGCGGAGATCGTCAATGCCGAGCGCAAGGCCGTGGAGCTTCGCTCGGAAAACAAATCTGCCAAACCTGAGTCTGGATCATGAGAGAGTTCTTTCGCGACCTCGGTCGCCTGATACAACGTCACCTGCGCACACTGGCGCTTCTGATCGGTGGGATTATCGCCCTGATAGTGCTGGTTGGCGTTGGTACATACTTCAAGATGGAGGATGCCGATTTCTGCACCTCCTGCCACTATATGGAGCCGTACTACCGCCACTGGCAGGCTTCGACCCATGCCGATGTCACCTGCGTGGATTGCCACGATTACGGTGTCGGCTCGCTGGCGCTGTCGACCATTCGCTATTGGACCAATACCTACACGACTCGCCCGAAATCGAATGTGCCGGATGAAGCCTGCCTGCAGTGTCACGAGACATCGTCGCTATCCGCGCTGAAAGAATACCGGAAGGGGATCATGTTCGATCACCAGGCACACTTGAGCAAACCGCTCCGCGGCGAGGATCTTCGCTGTACCTCATGCCACAACCAGATCGTGCAGTATGATGAAGAAGTGACGCCGACTCACATGACGGTCAACGACAAGTCATGCTTCGTCTGTCACTTCAAGGATGCCGGCCAAGGTGAGGCGATCACCGGGTGCGACGCGTGCCACGGTATGCCGACCACCACCGTGGAACATGGCGGCTTTACTTTCGACCACGCTCCCTATATCAAAGCGGGAGTCGAGTGCAAGCAGTGTCATACGCAGATCGTGCAGGGGGATGGCTCTGTCCCTGAAGGTAAATGCTACGCCTGCCATGTGGAGCGCGATCGTACGCAGCATAGCCGCGAGGATCTCCACCGTATCCATGTCACTACGAATGGGATCGACTGTTTCCAGTGCCACTCAGATCTGAAGCACGGGAATTTCCAAATGGTGAGTTCGCTGGAGATCCAGTGCGAGAACTGCCATGTCCGGATGCATAATGGTCCCAAGCAACTCTACATGGGGATAGGCGGCGCCGACACCACAGACATCCCAAGTCCGCATTTCATCGCCCAGGTCTCCTGTGACGGGTGCCACACCCACCTGACTCCTCAGGGCGAACAACTGGCGCACCAGGAACGGAAAGAGGCGACGCGCAACTCCTGCATCACCTGCCACGGCAAGGGACGTGAGTTGATGTTCGATAATTGGATCGAAGGAACGAAGAAGCTCTCGGCGGAACTCCCCGGTTATCTTTCAAACCTTCGTTCGAGTGCTCTTTCAGTCGCCGGAAAGTCTGATGCCGTGAAAACCGCCGTCGCCAACGCGGAGAAGAACTTTGGCCTCATCAAGGATGGCCATGTTTCGCACAACGTCTGGTACTCGCTCCACCTGCTCAAGAGCAGTCGGGAGCAGGTTCAGAACGCCGTCAAAACGGTGCGGGCTGGATTTGTCGCTCCTGAACTCCCCAATGCCGCCAGAAAAGAAAACAGCTGCATGACGTTCTGCCACGGCAAGTCGATCCCGGAGACGGTCAACTATTCGGGTAAGTCTCTCCCGCACACCATGCACGTGACGGATCTTGAACTGGGCTGTGAGAACTGCCACTCAATCGAAGAGCACGGCAAAACCGCCATCAACAAGGAAGCCTGTACGGCATGCCACGAAGGCGGAATGTAAGACTGGATATTCCAGAGCATAACAAGAACGGCTGGTTCACCGACCGGCCGTTTTCTTTTGCAGATGGACGAACTGTATCTCTTTCCCTTCGGCCCGCCACTTCGTTTCGAAGTATGTTCGGTCGGGGTTTGGGATAAGCGAGGTATCGCTGCTGAACGGCGTCCCCAGATTGTGGAATGACTCAACCTGCATCGCATTCCTGACCACCCACTCGGCGTACGGCGCGTGATCGGTCGCAAAGATCAACTCCCCTTCATCGCGCATGATCGATGACAGCAGGGTCAGAATCTCGACCGACAGCAACCGATGGAACGAATGCCGCTCCTTCGGCCAGGGATCCGGGAAAAGTACGTAGATTTTTTCGAAGCAGGGTGTGTCAAAGAATTTCGGAAGGACCAGGCGGGCATTTCCGCGTATCAGGCGAAGATTGGAAAGACTAAGCCGTTCGATGCGACGGATCAGCTTTTTGTACCGGCTGACCATCAACTCGACGGCCACGAATTGCTTCTGCGGCTGTTGCCCGGCCAGCCAGAGCAGCATATCGCCGCGACCGGGGCCGATCTCCAGAATGTCGCCCGTCACGGTAACCGGTTCATCCGGATAGTGATAGATAGGCTTGCGGGCTTCCCATTCCAGCGGAAACTGCTTCTCTTTGGCCAACTCCAAGCTCCTTTCCAGCCGGAACAAAACACATCCGGCGAATTTGTCAAGACTGACCTCGGCACACGGGCCCCCGGCTAAATCATTGACATATTGGACCGGCACAGTATATTATTAGGATTCGGTTAGGGTTCTGGCGGACAGGATCCGACGGCACTCTCGCCCGTGTGAAATTTACTTACGACACCAAACTTATCTGCATCATCAATAAGGAGCACCTATGCGCCGAATTCTGCTCTGTTTGGCCTTGTTGGCACTGCTGGCCACGTCGGCCTCAGCCGGACGAATCGCCGACTCACTGGCCTTCCAAGGCCGCATGACCAATGATAGTGACGTTCCGGTTACCGGTACCCAGATGGTCATTCTCTCGCTATGGACTGACTCCACCGGTGGTACCCTGCTACACACCGAGGACCAGCAAATTCAGTTCACCAACGGACTCTTCCATGTCTGCGTGGGTTGTGCCGGGGCGGGACTTGACGACTCGATCTTCAGCGTAAGCCCTCAATTGTGGATGCAGGTACAGGTGTCGGGGCAACCACCAATGACTCCGCGCCTGCTCTTCCGATCCTCGCCCCGCGCGGTCACGTCGTCGCGTGTGCTGGGTGATATTGAAACCTCACACAATCGACTCGCCATAGGCGATCTGGATGCCGACGGCCGGCTTGATCTGGTGTCAAAACCAGACACTGCCGGATTCTTAATTGAGAGGGTATCCTCGTTCAAGTCACGCAGTGGCCACATGGTCATACTGGATGACCGGGCATCGATGAGTCTAAAGACCTATCAACCGGGCCAGCCAAGCTACGGCAATATTACGTTCGAGGCCTCTGACGGTCATGTCTCTAATTTTCTTGATTGCGACGATGACGGTGACGGCCTGAGCGATTCCCGGATATCAGCGACTGCCGGCGGTGGCGGCGGTGGCGCGGGCGGGAGTATTATTCTGGAAGCGGATCTCGATGGCGACGGCGTGCTGGAAAGCTCTGCCGGATCATCGGCAAGTTCAAGTACGGTCCTGTACAAGGCAACTCAGGGGAAAAGCGGAAAGACCAAAGATTGCAGAATGGCCGCCGACGATGATAGCGCCTACGCCGCAGTGACAATGGATGTCGAGGCTGACGGCATGATTGATAATAGTGCCAGTTCCTCGGTCACTGCGAGTACAGTTACATACAAGGCGACCCAGGGGAAGTCGGGCAAAGCCAAGTCGTGCAAAATGGTCGCCGATGAGGATAGCGCGTACACCGAGGTTTCCATGGATATTGGGTCCAACGGTGTGCTCGACCACAGCGTGACTTCTTCGGCGGGCCTAAACGGCGCTAGCTTTACAGTGACAGCAGATGCTGATGGAGACGGCATTCCGGAGAGCATCATAGACAACGATTGTGACGACGCCGAGGCCCTAACTGTGGTCGCGCATGAGGCGGCCCATGTCGTGCAACAGCGCGCCGGTGTCTCGCTCGCATCGTCAGTTGTCTCCGCGGATATTGACGGTGACGGCTTACATGAAAGTTCAGTCTTCAACGAAATTGACGGCTCGATAGCTAGTTACGGAGCTAAGCAGGGTTCAACCGGAAAGACGAAACGCTGTGAATCCAGAGCAGACGATACCAGCGCCCGTTCCTTCACGGCAGTTGACCTGGATGGGAACGGCATACTCGACGTTCAGGTCGGCGAGGTCTGCGACGACGGCGGCAGCGCCGAGCGACGGGTTAAGTCTTATGGTATCGGTTCATCCGGCCAGGATGGAGTTGACGTTGTGCTGCGATGCGAGATGGACTCCGTGACAGAAGACCAGTACGTCACGGTCAATGGTGTGGTTGCTCAGCAGTATACTGCCAAAGCGGGCAAGACAGGGTCAACCAAGCGGATGATCTGCACCGATCCATCCACCGGTGAGTCGGTCTCTTCCGGTGAAGCGCTCCTGCTCGATTCACTTTACAGTGAAAAGTCGTTTGACTTCCTTGATGGTGGCGGCCAGCCGGTTTCGATGAAGGTCAAGGAGAAGGGAAACCGCACCAAGTGCACAAGTAATCTTCGCTGCACCAATTCAGCCAATACCGTGGAGGCGGACATCTCCTGCGATACTACCACCGCACGCTCTTCCTGGGCGGCATCTAACGCCGGCGGCGGCGATTCACTCGTCATTCAGGCCAGCACGACTGGTACTGGTAACCCGATCGAGCACTCTTCCGGCGCGCATCTGACCTCTGGAGGAGTCTGGACCAACGCGTCAGACGCTGATCTGAAAGAGAATTTCTCGCCCGTCAACGGCGAGGAGATCCTGCAAAAGGTCGAAGAACTGCCTATCAGCCAGTGGAACTACAAGGCTGAGTCAGAGGACGTCACTCACATCGGCCCGACCGCGCAAGACTTCAAACAGATATTTGGTGTCGGCGTAAACGATAAGACCATTTCGACTATTGACCCTTCAGGCATCGCCTTGGCCGCGATAAAGGAATTGGGCCGCCAAAATCGTGAGTTGAAGGAGGAGAATCAGAAGATGAAGGAGTTGCTCGATCAGTTGGTGAAAAAGGTCGAGAAGCTCTCCTCGGAGAAGTGATACAGTCGAAGCGGTGAACGAACATCACTACCGATCGATCTCTGAACTGACGGCCGCCAGACATGGCGGCCGTTTCCACGTATATGATCAGCCTAATTGGTCGAGATAGAGGTCGCTATTGAAGCCGATTACCAGCGTTTTTCCCTTTCGAATTACCGGCGCGCGTAGATTGCCCGTGGGGCCGAGCATCAATGCCCGCACTTCGCTCCACTTCAGCTTCTCCTTCCGGAGATCGACTGAGACGACCTTCAGCCCCTTAGCTGAGATGAGCCGCTCAATACCCTTTAGTATGTCGCGAGCCTCAGCTTCTGAAAAGACCTGTTTCTTGGCATTTGTCTGGGAGTCAATTGTGACTTTCTGCTTCGCAAGAAACTCCTGCGACTTCACACAGGTCTCTCACCCCGGTCTGAAGTAATACCAATCTATCTTAGTCATACGGAAGAATTCAGTGCGACTTCGGCGGAAGGACGATCGTCGGCAAACCAGGTTGCGCCACGCGATACAGCGTCAACGCATGCACCGGATCGACCTTTATGGTGATGGTCGATGACCCAAGGGGACTTTGCAGCAGGTTTCGCACCGAAACCATCGTGTTCTTGAACTTGTCAACCGGCTTCCCCTCGACATCGGTGCGAATGTCCAAAATCACTTCATCCCCCCAATGCAATTCAAATCGAGCGGGCATCTCGCGCTGCAGCAGTGACGCGTCAAACTTGGTTACTTCGGAAATGATCGTCAGGATCGAATCCGGAGTCTGCTCTTTGTAGGCGTACAAGTGGGTTGTCGTAATTGGACGGACCAATCGTCGGCCCTCGTGGAAGTGCTCGGCGAAACTCATGATCTCATCCTGGTCGGCGGATTCGAAATTGATGGGGAACTCCCAGACGACGGCCCCTTTGAGTTTGAGCCGGATCTGCTTTTCATCGAAATTGAGGACGAGATACGGCTTCTCGGGAGCGGAGAGCTTCAATTCCGCCTGGATCATCTGGTATTCTCGCTCGGCATCGACCGCGCTCCATCCAGAGCCGTTCGAACCATTCTGGTCACCTGAACAGGCGAGCATCAGAAGGACCAGCGCCGGCAAGGCGCCACGAACCGTCTGCCTCCGAAATGATCCCATTGCTTCCCAGTCCTAGAAAATGTAAATGGGTGTACCGATCGGTGCCTGATCGTAGATCTTCTTCAGATCATCCGAGCCGACACGCACGCATCCGTGAGTTACGTTGATTCCAAGCAAACGCTGATAGATCGTCCCGTGAATGAAGAACCCGTCCCCGAATCCCAGGGCGTATTCACCCATCACATTGGGATCAAGGCGATCCTGTTCATTTTTGGGGATCGCTTCGTTCTCTTCGATGAAGGCCCAATCCGGTTTGCGCCACCAGGGCTCGGTAATCTTATTCTTCACCTTGAACACACCGTGCGGGGTGTTGAATATCCATTTGCGCCCGGTGACACTGTCGACCAGTTCGCTGCCGGATCCGGTGGAACAGGTCGCTTCGATCAGCACGGAATCTTCGGTGCGGATCGCGATCTTGTTAGCGTGCGTATCGATGACGATATACTTCCCTTTGGGTTTCAGCTTCGTCAATTCTTTGCGCGCTTTATCCAGTTCTTTCTTCGCCGCTTTCTGTTCGGTCGGCAGTTGAGCCAAAGTCGTATCCACGAAGACCGTCTGGTCCGCGTGCAGATCATCGGAGGAGGTGACCTTGAGGAAGACCATAGCGCCGATGATCAGCAGAACCGGGATCGAGATGAGTATCAGTACTTTTTTCATGGCCATTGATCCGAACGGCGCACAATTGTGACCGGTGTGCCGTTTGACACATATTTCATCAGGTGATCCATCTCATTGTTGGTCAGCGCCACGCATCCTTCGGTCCAGTCTTTTCCCTGGCCGCCGTGGCCATGGATCTCGATAAGCCCGCCGATCCGCGCGCGCTGGGAGATGATCCCTTTTGCCTTATTATCAGAGAACCGTTTCCGGTCCGTATCGTTCGGATAATTGATGTTCAACGCTTTATAGTAGCGGCTACCCCGTGGGCGGTAAGCACTTATGCGATACTTCCCTTCCGGGGTGGCGCCGTCACCCGAGAACATCTTCTGGTGCCCGGCATTGTATCCGAGTTCACAATTGTACGTATGTAGTACGCTTCCGGCCTTGATCAAATAGAGTTTGTGTTTGGCCTTATCTACGATCACCGCATATCCGCCGGAGGCACGGGAATCCGCGACCGTCTCCGCTACCCAGCGACGCCACACCTTGAGGTACTGGGCGTCCTGATCATCGTACTCATCCATTGAGGTGGCCAGTTTGGAAAGCCAAGTGCGGCTTAGCGCCATCTGCTCGCGGGCATCGGCATATTCACCGGCATTGACCAATCGGTCGGATTGTTTGGCGGCAAGTTCAGCCATTGACCAGTAACGGTTCAGACTCAGCTTGGCCAAGGAGCCATTCAACGCCTGCAACCAGGAGTTTAGCTCTTCCTGAAGATCCTGCCGTTCGTTGCTGACCGTCGTGCGCAGGTCGCCGAGGAACTTTTGCGTTGTGGTGGTAGCTTCTGAGGCAGTCTTGATAGCCTGGAGAAGCAGCGAGTCAGCTTTTTCGTAGTCACGGAACGGAGCCATCCGTCCGTTCTGGTAGGCCATCTCCAGCCAACCGGCATTCAACAGCTTTTCGGCATCCCGAAAGAGCGATTCGGAATAGCGAACAGCGCCGGCAGTACGCGCGGTCTCCAATGCCAGTTTTGCGCTTCGATGAAGGACCAGGTTCGGTTCAGCCGGGGTCAAAAAGAGGTAGACCACCCATGCCACCGGCATAGCGATCAGCGCCATGATCAGAAGTCTCTTGAGCGAGAAGCGGAAGAAGGATCGGCGCTGTGGCACTTCGGGGTATATATCGCGAGGGCCGCGTGTTACGGCGGCCCTTCGCGGAAAAACGGGGTTAATCGACATTCGCGATTACTTACCAGCCTTGCGAGCAACGGCGGCGGCGATCTCGTCCTGGATGGACTTCGCCTGGTTCATCACGCCTTCGAATTTCGTCTTGGCGGTCAGATACTTGCCGTTATTGAATTCCATCTCGGCATCGGTGTACGCCGGGGTGAGCGCATCGAGGCTGCCCTTGATCAGTTCGATCTCGGCCTTGGTGTCTTTGCCCTTAGGAGCCTTGGCAACCGCGGCGGCGGCGGAATCGATCGCGGCCTTCGCATCGGCCATCATGGTCATCACTTCGGCTTTCACTCTCTCTTTTTCAGCGGCGGCATCAGCGGTCGCTTTCTCAGCCAAAGCCTGAGCGCGGACAAACATATCCTTGGACTTGCCATAGGAGCGGAACAGAGCAAACTTGCCATCCTGCTCGGTCTTGGCAGCCTGGGCCGCGTTCAGAGTATCCTGCGCCGTGCGGAAGGATTCCGGAGCATACGCTTCGGCTTCAGCCACGCGGGCAGCGTCGAACGACGCGGAAGCAGCGGTCATCTCGGCTTCGGGAGCCTTGCTGCAGCCAACCAGCGCCAGCAGCATCAGCGCCAACAGAGCGAGTGTCACACGTTTGAACATTTCAGTATCCCTTTCTAAATGGGTGATTATATGGGTTTAGTTATGGGCGAAAAAAAAGGATACGCGCTAACGTCCCGCGTCCGCGCACATCCTCTCTCATTTTCAACGTCTTTGCCGACTGCACACCTCTGTTGAGTGACGGTGCACTCAACATATTCCTCTCTCCGACAGTTGCACCTGCATTGTGTTCCCGAATAGCCTAATTCGAGAATTTGAAGGCGTAAATAGGAGTGTTGAGCCTCTATTGTCAACGCTTTTTTTGATGCCGACTTAGTTCCTTTTTGCACGAAGAACCACCGCCGATTGACACCAGTACGGTCACTATAGCATTGTTGTCCAATGTGTTACGCAACCAAAAGACAGTTTTCGAGTCTATTTTCTATACTCACTCGTGTCCATTTCGGCCCAAATCGCGCTGACTGGAAGTCACCTTTTGCCCTCCCTCATTACTATTGAACGCACTATTTTCGGCGACTGTTGGCCTTTTACCAAAGTAATCTGCCCTAGCATCGCCGCTGATAGCTCTTTTTTCATGGTGCAAATTCGACAGGCGATAAAAAAACCGCCGGGGCCAGTATCCCGGCGGTCTGACAAGTGAGGACATCTCACTCGCCCATCAAGTCTGTCCGCGAGTATCAGTAGCCCGATTCAGGCGTGTGACACTCGGTGCATTTCGCCTCTTTCCAGGCATCGCCGATATCTTCCGGATGCTGGAAATCCATCCCGATAATATTCGAGGTCAACTCGGCGACATTTTCCGAGGGTCCCTGCGCGACTATCAGGTGGCAAGTGCGGCAATCTGATGAGATTGAGGAACCGTCATCAGCCACCATACTGCCGTTATGACAACGGAAACAGCCGTCATTGACGAAGTGGCTCAGATGCGTTTCGCGAGCGCGATAGTCCGTCTTCATTTCCGGGAAGAAATTCTCGGAGTAGATCGTCTTCAGTGTCTTAGTCGCTTTGGTGATCTCTGATCTCAGTGAATCGACGAGCGCCGGATAATTCGTCTGGTAATACGCGAGCAAGCCGGTATCGATCGCCGCCTGCGCCTGTTCGCGATTTTCATACGACGCGTTCAACAGATCAAGGCCGACCTGCCGGATATACGGGAGCGTCGGTGAGATCATGCGCGTGCTCATCGCCAGGTTGAGCGACGTCGCCGGCGGCTGGAACTTGTGGCTGGGACGGTTGTGGCAGTCCATGCAATCAAACGACCGTATTTCGTGCTCGACAGCCGTCGTATCGGGCATCTCCACTCCCTGCTGACGATAGACCTTGGTCGAACCATCCTGCTTGGTGACGCGGACCCACGGAATGATCTGTCGCTTGTAATCAGACGCGACATACTCAACTTTGTTATCCGCCAGCATATGCCAGTGAATCCCCTCGAGTTTTCCGGTGCGCGGATTGCCGCCGCCGACCTTCACCAGCAAACTGATCGTCCACGGCGAGTTTTGTTCGTCGGTCTTATAGTAAGTACGCGTGGTGAACTTGTTCCCCCAGAATTGCTGTGGCCAGTGACATCCTTCGCACGTTTCCTGCGCAGGACGGAGATTGTGCACCGGGGTCTGGATAGGGCGATCATACGAATTGAGCGCGGTGCGCCAGAGTTGGCGCGTGCCATCCAGTTTCGACTTCACATAAAACGACGCACCCGGACCGATATGACACTCGACGCACGCGACTCGCGCGTGTGGCGAATTCATGTAGGTGACGTACTGCGGCTCCATCACCGTATGACAGGTTTTGCCACAAAAGGCGACCGAGTCGGTCGATTCGTACGCGCGATATCCCGAGTAACTCACGACAATAATGAGTGCTGCGGTCAGGCCGAGAAAGAGCCAGAGATTGCGAAGGTAATTGCTGTCGCTCGGATCGATCGACAGGTTGAACTTCACCTGTTCGCCCCGCTTGCGTGCCTGCTTCACCTGCAGCCAGCTTGCGACCAGGAACAGGATCACGCCGAGCGTGATGATCGCAGGGACGATCACAAATGTCACCAGCGAACTGTATGGATTATCTCCGCCTGTTGTAAGGTCAAGCAGGAGAAGAACGATGAACAGGAAGCCGCCCGCCAATGTCAGCGCGCCGCCGATAGCGGCCAGCGGATGACGAAACAGCGTGCGCTTACGATTTTCAGTAGCCACGGTCTATCCCTTCTAACTCAATTGTGCCCGGAGTTAAAGAGGAGAATATATGTGTACGCTGTCGCTCGGCAATAGAAATCGTCGCGAAATATTACCTACTGGTACATGATTGGCCCAATTTCGACCTGTCAGTCAACGAGAGAGAACAGCGCGCAGCGCGTCAGCAAGCTCGCTATGCTCAAACTGATAACCGGCTTGAAGCAACTTTGAGGATGAGACTCGCATGCTCGACAGCAACAACGCGTCCGCCATCTCACCTAATGCCAGTCTGAGCGCGAACCGAGGAGCGGCGAAAAACGCTGGTCGATGGAGTATCGACGCAAGCGTCGCGTTGAACTCTTCGTTGGTCACTGGATGCGGCGCGACGAAGTTGACCGGACCGCTAAGCGAAGAATTGCCCAGTGCGAAAATCATTCCATTGATGACATCCGAATACGCGATCCAGCTCCAGTATTGTTTTCCTGAGCCTAACTTCCCCCCCAATCCGAATTTGTACAGCGGAAGCATCTGCTGTAGCGCACCACCGTCAGGGGTCAGGACAACGCCGATCCTCGGTATGACCGTCCGAATGCCACGCTCGACCACCGGTCGAATGGCATCTTCCCACGCGACGCACACTTCTGTGAGAAATCCAGTCCCGAGCGTACTCTCCTCGGTGAGCACTTCGTCCCCCCTGTCTCCATAATATCCAACCGCCGAAGATGAGATGACCACTTGCGGCGGCAACTCAAGTCGCGCAATGGTCTCCGCAAGTAATCGTGTGGAATCGACCCTGCTCTTGAGAATGCGTTTTTTTCGCGCGGCGGTCCAGCGACCCGCGCCGATATTCTCCCCTGCGAGATGAATGATCGCATCGAACCCTTCCAGTGAATCTCGATCGATCTTCCCGGTATCCGGATCCCACTGAATGGACTCTCCCCTCATCGCAGGTTTGCGGGACAGAACGAGAACTTCGGCCTCTTCCGCCCGAAGCTGCCTTTTGACTCCCTGACCGATCAACCCGGTTCCACCAGTGATCAAAACGCGCATTCATTCACTCCTTAGGCTGTCCGCTTATGGAAACGTAGCGCCGAGAAGGTGAAGATGACAAGTCCGAAAATGGTCATGCCGATAACGCTGGGATAGAAATCAGCCATCCCGGCCCCCTTGAGCACGATCCCCCTCACTATATCGATATAGTATCGCATCGGGTTTATCAGCGTCACATTCTGCAGCCAGTCCGGCATGTTGGCAATCGGCGTGAAATACCCGGAGGTCAGCATGGTGAAAATTGAAAAGAACCAGGCCAGAAACATCGCCTGCTGCTGGGTGCTGGTTATGGTCGAAACAAACATCCCCAATCCGAGAGTACTCATCAGGTATATCAGTGACATACCGAACAGCAACAGGTGTGACCCGGCAAACGGGATCTCAAACCACCAGAGTCCCAACTGTAACGCGGCTCCCATGATCACCATTGAGAGGATCGTAAACGCCGTGATCTTCCCCATCATGAACGTGATCGTGCTGATCGGTGTCACCATTACCTGTTCCAGCGTGCCCAATTCCCGCTCGCGGACAATCGCCATCGAGGTCATCATCAACGTCAACATTGTCAGCAGTGTCGCCACGATTCCGGGCACCATGAAGTAGCGCGACTCAGCTTCAGCGTTAAACAGATAGTCATAGCGCAGTTCGATATTCGGTTTCCGTCCGGTGATATTGTTGGAGAATGTCCGGACGATCTGCCCGGCATACCCCAGTCCCATGCGCGCGGCGTTGGCATCAGACCCATCCGCGAGCCAACCGATCTGCACCGGATCCCCTTCGACCAGCTTCTCCGAGAAATCCTGCGGGATGATCATCACCATCTCGGCATCCTTGCTCAGAAACCGTTGATCCAACTGCCACAAGGGGGATTGCTTCGGCTCGACAGTCCGATTGACCGGTTCGAAGTAACTGCTCGCTTTGAACGCTTCCACGAATTGTCGCGAGTGAGCTGATTGACTGTAGTCGTAGACATCGAGCTGGAGATGTTTCACATCGGTCTGCACCGCGTAACCCATCATGAGAAGCTGGATCAGCGGCATGACGAACAGCATCCGCAGGTTGACCTTGTCACGCAGTCCCTGGATGAACTCCTTGCGCACTACACCAAAGAACGGTCGCAACATATCAACCCACACTCGCTTTGAAACGTTTGACAGCCAATGCCAGAAAAACCACCATCAGGATAAGCAGGAACAGCGCCTGCGGCGCCAGGATCTCGAGCCCCGATCCTTTCAGCATGATTCCCCTGACTATGTTGAGGAAGTATGTCGCCGGGACGATCTGGCTCACGACCTGCAGCGGGATCGGCATATTCTTGACCGCAAAAATGAAGCCGGAGAGCATGATCGACGGCAGCATGGTCAGCAACAACGCCAGTTGCATCGCAAGTTGCTGAGTCGGGACCGCCGTGGATATCAGGATACCAATGGAAAGCGCGGCCGCCACATAGATCATCTCCATCCCCATCAAAAGCCAGAACGAACCAACGAACGGAACATTGAACAGGATCTTGGCGAACGCCAGTACCAGCAGACCATCGAGAAACGCGATCACAATATACGGGAGCAATTTCCCAAGCAATATTTGAAGCGGCGAGACCGGAGCGGTCAGGAGTTGTTCCAGCGTGCCCGTCTCTTTTTCTCGGGCGATCGTCATTGAGGTTAAGAGCGCCGAGATCATGAGCAGGATAATGGAAACGATACCCGGCACGAAAAAGTGCGAGGACTTCAGGTCCGGATTATAGAGAACCCGTTGAGCGATCGTCACGCCGGGTATTTGTGCCCCAGGTGCCAACATTTTGTCTCTAAAAAACTGACTAAGGATCGAGTTGCTGTACCCGACCACCGCGCCAGCCTGTGAGACCTCTGAACCATCGATCTGCAGTTCCAGTTCATACGGCTGGTTGTTCCGTAATGCCTCGCTGAACCCCGGACGGATCACCAGGATCGCCGCCGCGCGCCCACCGCGCAGCAACTGCTGCGGGTCGCTCAGCACAGGCTCATCTGACGTCGGGAAGAAGTAACTCGATGCCCAGAAGCGCTCCACAAACGCCCGCGAATCCGCGGTCTGGTCAGCGTCGACCACACCGAGCGGAATGTGCTCGATATCCATGTTGATGGCGTACCCGTACAGGAAAGTCATCATCAGCGGCATCACGAAGATGATCAGCAGGGAGCGCGAATCCCGAAGGATGTGGTACATCTCCTTCTGGGCGATGAAGCGTATTTTATGCATTGACCACCCCGCGCGGGCTGATCAAATCAATGAACATATCCTCAAGGTTGCTCGCCTTATATTTCGCGACGAGTTCCGTCGGCTTACCTATCTCCACCAGTCTGCCCGCGTGCATAATTGAGATGCGGCCGCAGTACTCGGCTTCATCCATGTAGTGTGTGGTGACGAAGATCGTGACTCCCTGGTCGGCCATCTGGTAGAGCAGTTCCCAGAAGGTTCGGCGGAAAACCGGATCAACGCCGCCGGTCGGTTCATCCAGAAAAACGATCTTCGGTCGATGGATGATCGCCACCGCCAGCGCCAGACGCTGCCGCCATCCGGTCGGCAATGCCCCGGATTGCCGGTCGATGAACTCACCCAGCGAGAGCTGCTCCGTCAGTTCGGCGATTCTCTCCCTGACCGTCCGCTTGTCGATATTGTAGACCGCGCCATAGAACTGGAGATTCTCTCTGCCGGTCATATCTTTGTAGAGCGCGAACTTCTGCGACATATAGCCGATCGACCGCTTGATCTTCTCCGACTCTCTGATGATATCGATTCCGCCCACATGGCCCGAGCCGGAGGTTGGCACCAACAGCCCGCAGAGCATCCGGATGGCTGTGGTTTTCCCCGCGCCATTGGCACCGAGGAAGCCGAATATCTCGCCTGTGTGGACAGTGAGCGTGAGCTTGTCGACCGCCACGAAGCTCCCGAATTTGCGCGTCAGATCCTGAATATCTACCGCGGTCCCGTTCATCTCCCCACCTCCATAAATTGGATGAACCGGTCTTCCAACTCCGGCACGATCGGACGTAGGTGGTCAGTTGAAACACCGGCCTGACGCAATGGATCACTATACTGCGCAATCCTCTCCTCCGGACGGATATACAGGTGCATCCCGGCGCCGAAACGACGCGCGGTCAATCCGTCGATCTGATTCAGGCGCGAAACCAGTTCCGTAGAGGGGATCTCATCGAGATAGAATATCTGCCCTTTGAACTCGGCGGCCAATGCGGTCGGAGTCCCCTCTGAGAGTTTGCGCCCATTAAATATAAAGCAGGCTCTGTCCGCGCGCGCGACTTCATCCATGTAAGGCGTTGAGACCAGAATGGTCGTCCCTTGACGACGAAGCTCGAGAAGTATCTCCCAGAACTGCCGACGTGACAGCGGGTCGACACCGGTTGTTGGCTCATCGAGTATCAGGATCTTCGGATCATGTATCAGGGCACACGACAGCGCCAATTTCTGCTTCATGCCGCCGGAGAGTGCCGCCGCTCGACGATCAGCAAATGGCCCCAGCTTGGAGAAATCGTAGAGCATGTCCCGCTTCTCACGGTACGCCGCGCCGGTCAGACCAAAGATTCCCGCGTAGAATGTCAAATTCTCTTCCACACTCAGATCGGGGTAGAGCGAGAATATCTGTGGCATATAGCCAAGCAACGGCTTGATCTTTTCAAAATCCTTCGCGATATCCAGCCCGCCGATCGTCGCCTCTCCTTTGTCCGGGTGTATTAACCGGCAGAGAATGCGGATGAGGGTGGTTTTCCCCGCGCCATCCGGACCGACCAGCGCAAAGATCTCCCCGTCTTTCACGTTCAGCGTGAAATCGTGCAGCGCCTCGATCTTCCCGTAAGACTTGCTCAGGGAATCCGCGACCAGGTAACTCATGACTTCCCCATAGTGATAAAGACGGGCATCCCGATTTTGAGTCGGCCATCGCTGTTCGGTATCGATACCTTGACAGCGTACACCAGATTCGCGCGCGATTTTTCGGTCTGGATATTTTTTGGAGTGAACTCAGCCTCCGACGAGGTCCAGATCACCGTCCCCTGGTAACTAGTCTCTCCCGATTCAGTGCTGATGGTCGCCTTGTCGCCGATCTTCACCGAAGCGAATTGTCCCGACGGCAGATAGACTTTCGCCCAGACCGTATCCAGTTGCGCAATCTTGGCGACCGCTTTCCCCGGCGAGACCAGTTCGCCCTGGTCGACATAATCTTCCGTCATCACGCCGCCTTTGGGCGAAAGTACGTAGACATCCTGCAATTGACGGCGGAGCCGCGCGATATCCGCGTCCAATTTGGTTATCTGCGCGTTGATCACTTCCACATTGGCCGAAGCCGTCTGCCGTCCATTGACCGCGAGTGTTACCTCATGTTCAAGTTGATCCATCTGCTTCTGAGTGGCCGAACCATTCTTCAACAAGCGTGCGACGCGATCCCGTTCTGATTTGGCGTAGGACTCGGTCTCGCGGGCCTTGGTCACTACCAGTTTTGCGGCGTCCAGATTCGCCAGCAGAGTCTGGCGGTTCGCTTCCGCCGAGGCGATATCCAATTCAATTTTGCTCGGGTCAATGATGACGAGTGTATCCCCCTGCGCCACGGTCGCCCCTTCTTCGAATCGCTGTTCGAGAATCCGCCCCGCGGCTTCCGCAGAGACCAGCACATCATTCGCCTCAATGAAGGCCGAGCCGCCGGCCTCGTTGTTACCATTTCCGCATCCGGTCAGCATCGCCACACCGGCGAACAAAACTACTAAGAATACCGTACGCATCGTCTATATCCCTTTCTTCAATTCGTCTGAGCCGGTCGCGTAGTAGAATCCGGACTGCGCGATATAGTAGTCTATCAAGAAAGCCGCCATCGCCGCTTCCGACGCGGTCAGATCCGCCTCTATCTCCAGCAATCGATTCGAAGACAACACTCCATCGGCATGCTGCTGCTCCGCCAATCGATATTGCGAACTGCTGATCTGATATTCAGCCAGGCTATTCTGATAGCGTCTGAACGCGAGCTTCACCTGTTCCAGTGAAAGATTCGCCTCGCGATTGAGATTCTCCGCCACAATGTCTCGTTCACGGCGCACCGATTCCAGCGCCCATGCTGAACTCCGCGCGCGGTTGGAAGTCCGCCCGCCCAAATTGAATGACCAGTTGAGTGTCGCGCCGAATGTGAAGTAATCGTTCCAGCTATTGCCGAACCGGTCGAGATTCGGTTTGCCATAGGAGTAACCGCCAAACGCAGCCAGTGTCGGGAAGTAATCTGCCTTGCTGACTTTGTGTCGGGCGGTCGCCATCCGGATTGAAGCGTCCGCTGCCTGCAGTTCCGGCTTGGAATCGGATACGACCGCGGCGAGACCGGCTTCCGTCGGTTGGCCCGGTTTGTCAGTTAGCGAAAGGGAATCTGATAATTCAATTCCCAACAGCGTGAGCAGACGTATCTCGCTCACGCGGCGATTTGTTTCCGCCTGACTGACCGCGAGCGTGGCCCTTGACAGCGCCAGATTGGCGTCAAGTACCGCCACAGAATCCGCCGCGCCTGCTTCAAAGAGTGAGCGTATATTCCGGTTGATAACTTCCGCGCGCTTCAGCGAAGCCTGCGCGACTTTCAACAACTCGGTGGCGCGATAGAGACCGAAATACTCTGTTCGGGTCAAATAGCAGACCCTATCCTGGTCGGCCGATTCAAGCGACTGATACATTTCGCGCGCCGCCGAGGCCAGGTCGATCCCGCCGGTTATTCTGCCACCGGTAAAGAGTGGCATATTCAGCCGAAGATCCGCCTGATAATTCTCATGCGTCCCTATCTCACGATTGATTGGCGGAAGAGTCGGCAGCGCGATGGTCATGGTCGCGACTTCGCTGATATAGCTTCCAACCCCAGTTGCGCTCAGGTTCGGGAAGCGTTCGGCCTGGGCGGCACGAAGATCCGATGACGAACCCTCCGCCAGCGCTTTCGCTTTCTGCAGACTGAACGAGTGCTGCTGCGCCATGGTCAGCGCCTGCTCAAGGCTCAGGTCGCGCGATGTCGCTGTCAGCGGCGCCAGAAGCAGAAAGGCTATTGATATGACAAGTGTCAGCTTCATCTGGCCAGCACTCCATTCAGGAAGAGGTCAACAATTGCATGTTTTCGTTTTTCTATGAACGCGAGACGATCCTCTATCCCCCAGATGCGGTCGGCCATCGGCGCAAGCATCAGGTACCCGAGGCTCATCATGACAAATGATATCAGTGTCTGCCGTGCATCGACCTGGCGAAACGCCCCGGTCTCCGACGCGAGCTTGAATTTCCCCACCGTCTCCAGCGGAAATTGTGATTCGCGGACTATCTCCGCCATCCAGACCACCGCTTCACCTTCGGGGTTCGCCAGTTCGCGAAGCAGAATGCGCAGGAACTCCGGGTGATTGCGATAAATGAATATGTGCGTCTCCAGCGCCCCCATCAGGAACTCCTCAAGATTTGTCCCGGCGGAGGTTCGTGATCGAAGTTCAGTCACGACCCGCGTGAAGAATGTGCGGACGACATTCTGATAGAGCAGTTCTTTGGAGGTGAAGTGGTAGTAGATCATCGCTTTGTTGACACCGGCATTGGCGGCGATCCGTTCAACTCGGGCGCCAGCCAGACCGAACTTGGCAAACTCATGCCTGGCGGCATCGATGATCTTCTCTTTTGTCCCGACATCGTCGGGAATGACTTTTTCAGCGGGTACCATCCCAGACCTTTCGGCTCAACTAACCTTTTGGTTAAACTATACGGTTAGTTAAACGGAATGTCCATAGACTTGTTCCATCGACCGCCAAATATTCTGCTTACGCATTGTGCAACAACGAATTAGGGTGGGCAAATAAGGGGTGTTCCGCCACTTGGCTCGACTGACCAATCCGGGTGCTGAGTTTCCCCTTGACGTATCATAGACTGCATCGTCTATTAGCTATAGCCAAAAGTTCATGGGAGGAAGTCGTGCCAAATCTACTCAAAGCAGTCGTGTGTCTTGTTCCCCTTATAGTCCTATCTCTGATCGGATGCAGGGATCGCATCAGCGACGGTGGCGGATTCACCACAGTCGAGGGGACCGTGATCGACAGTCTTTCTGGCGAGCCAATCGACAGCGCGCGCATAACGATGCTTGATACCTTGACGTTGGCAGAACCGATGTTTACCGACTCGCTTGGACACTGGTATCATTGGTATCAAGGGGCCGCGTCTATTACCTACTACTGCCAGAAGGACGGGTATCACACGAAATCGGCAATGGTGAACCCAGTCAGAGAGGATCAAAGAATTACTGGTGTAGACTTTTCCCTGCACCGGAGTGAAGGGAGGTGAATAAATATGCGTGGCATTGTTTGCACCTTACTCGTTGTACTGTCCGTGCTACTACTATCGGCATGTGATGACAGAACCGTTGATCCCAAGTGGACTATCTTTGAAGGCATGGTAGTCGATTCTTCTACAGGACTCCCAATTGCTGGCGCGGAAATCTATGCATTCGATACCTTGCCGCCCAATGAGCCATTTCTATCTGACTCCCTTGGTCGATGGGGATGGACCACACCGGGCGTGGGGTCATACGTCCTCTTCTGTGGTGCTAACGGATATCATACGCAGCACAGAACGGTAGTCAGCACCTACAAGAACAGCCTCATTGACAATATAATATTCACTTTACAGCCAGAATAGGAGGGAACGATGTTACGCATCGTAGCTGTAATTTGCCTTTTGCTTTCGAGCACTGCGCTTGCCGATGGAAGTAACTCTTACGTGATTTTCCCTGATACTACCAATCGCGCGCTCACTGACAACCAAAGCAGAATTGAATCTGTGGGAGGCAGGGTCGTGCATGTTTTCCCACCGAACCAGTTTCTCTGTGTTTTGGACTCAGCCGCCTTTACCAAGCTAGTGAGCGAGAGCGGTGCTTCTGGGATACTCATCTCTGGTCTTTCAGAGTTCCGGTTAGGAGAAGTGGTGGAGCAGAACCACATACTGAGAGCATTCAGAAACATTCGACTGAACGAAAGTAGTATGGCTCCGGGGACAGCGCCTGAACCGCAACCGTATGATACCGTGGGTTGCGGCCTCGAAAACATCGATCTCTCGGCCGATCTACCCTTTTCCGCCGAGCCGAACATTTCCTTTTTCCCACGATCGAAAATGTACTCTACTAATTTCCTAATTGGCAAAGTCGCAGTCTGCATAGTACTGATGGAGAGCAACGGTGGAAACGAAAACTGGACATCCAGTGAAGAGGACGGTGCAATAGCTCAGGTCATACTGGCATACGACAAACTTGCTGAGCAAGCTGCTTATCATAACGTGACTCTCTCATGGGTCTATGAGATTCATCGAGCCGTTCCGACGCCGGAGGAGCCAATTGCCACGTTTTACCCGCAACTGGAGGGCCTAAATTGGCAGTTTGGGTGGATGGACGATGCTTGGTCTTACCTTGGAATGGGGGAGGAATGGGATGCGCTCTTCGCCAATGCCAACCGGGTACGCCAACAATACGAATGCAACTGGGGCCTAACTTACTTTCTAGTCAAAAACGACCACCATCCAAGGGGCTTCTTGGATCAGAGTATTGCAGGCTACACCAAGACAATTTCAGAACTTGATATTCTTACTCCTGTAACACACCGTGCTCCATTCGCAGTTTCGACCTATAGCACTGTGTATTCATATGGAAGAGAGGGCAATCGAACAATCGCGCACGAGACATTGCATGCATTTGGGGCGACTGACGAATACGGGCCAATATCTGGAATTCCGGGAAATGGCCCAGACCAGTGCAATGGGCTGGGGTCTTGTGATAAGGAATATGGTTTCTTGCGACACAGGAACCTGAATTGCTTCTACTGCTCAGAAGCCCAGGAAAACTGTATCATGCGCGGTTCCTATGTGGGATACTACCTTTGCAGCCACACCCTCCGCCACATCGGGTGGACGGATACAGATAACGACCTGAACCCGGACGCAATTGACCCAAACTCAAGTTCGTGGGCCACGCTCCACTCCGCTCATCCGGGTGATTTGCTACGAATCTATACTCTTTCCGGTTCTTTTGTGAATGGAATCGGAGTAACAAACGATCTTATTGACGTACAAAATGGCACGACGTTGCTCTGGGACTGCCTCGACTACGAATCGCATCAAGTCGCTCCAGCTACATACTACTATACAATCAACGATGGTGCTCCACAAGCTTTTACCCTAAACCCGCGTAACCTCTCAATCCTACCAAGCGTCACTTCATTGAGTTACCTTCAAGATACGCTGCGCTGGGAGATACCGAACAGTTTCTGCTATCTGACGCTCGACGTGGAGTGTTACAAATGGAAAATCGATGATACTGTCAGGCTCACAAGAAAACTCTGGAATCAGTTTCACTTAAGCTCTGTGGACAAACCTCACAAGAAAGTTCCAATGGCGGATGTTCTCTGTGACCCGTGCTTCGCGAGATTCCATACCTGGCGTCCGGACGGCGCTAACGTAACAACCTCATTCCAATTCTCAACCTACAAATGCGGTGACTGGACGGGAAATCGAATTGTCGATCTGTCGGACTTGAGCGCCTGTATCAACTATCTCACAGTACCAGGCAAGCCGGACACGCCCGCGCCGCTAATTGCCAAAGACGTCAACTGCAGTGGTAACATTGACCTTTCGGACTTAAGCGGACTGTACGCCTTCCTCACCCTTGGCCGTCAGTTGCGCTGTTGCTACTAGGTGAACCTGACGAGCAAAATCGGTTCACAGAACTTACAATCTACTTGAGGTCGCGATTTGTGACCTCAAGTTCCTCGCGTATGACAATTGTTAGTCTCCCCTGTTCCGTCCCCATTAATAGAGGGAGTTGATTTGCTTTCGCTGAAGTATGGAAGTGAATTCCCCAGGAAGAGATGTAAACAGAGAGAAAAAATCAAAACGAATTAAAAATGTCAATCTGCTCTCCCCCAACCGAATAGATATCACACCGCGTGATCACCTCAAGCCAAACGCTAGCGTTTGTATTACACCTTCGCGCCGAGGGGGCTGTTCTCCAAGACGGTCTCAAAATCCAGCGCCTTGACCGCGTACTCCACCTGAACCAGCACTATCAGCAGCTCCTGGTTTTCAGTCAGCGGTCCGAACTCAAAGCCAGCATCCATGATATCCCGCTTCGGTGTTTTCGCTTTCCACTTGCAAGTCGCGTCTAACTGGATAGCCCGCAATCCCATGATGGCGCGTGGCAAAACTATGGAGAGATTGTATTTCTTTCCTTCCGAGAATGGCCCCCGTCCGGTCAGCTTCATCCCATGCAACGAAAGGTCCCGCAGGAATCCCAATGTCAGGTGGCTTGCCTTGTCTTTGACAGGCAGTACTTCCGGGGCGTAGATCCGTCGGTCTTTACGGTTGTCAGTCATATGGGCACCTTATCTGGATTCGGCGAGTTCTCTCTGGCTATCGACATTCTTGCGAATG
>JAYRFH010000260.1:0-4296 GCA_041908405.1 Candidatus Zixiibacteriota bacterium | reverse complement strand
CTATGTGGTGGGCGTAAGCCAGTCCGACCACTTCAAGCAGGCGCTCAAAGTTATCGCCATGATGGAAGAGGCCGAAAACCTCCCCGCGGATCAACGTATGACCGGCCGTGTCAAGCACGTCGATTTCGGATGGGTTAAGTTTGGCGAAAAGACGATGTCCACGCGGCAGGGGAATATCATATTCCTTGAAGACGTGATCAATCAGGCGATAGATCTGGCCAAGCAGAAAATACGCGAAAAGAATCCGAATCTGGCAAAGTCTGATGAAGTTGCCCAGATGATCGGCGTGGGGGCGGTGATCTTTTCGCAGCTCTCGGTCCGTCGGCAGAAGGATGTCAATTTCGATTGGGACGAGGTCCTCAGCTTTGAGGGAGAGACCGGCCCGTACCTGCAGTACACGCATGCCCGACTTTGTTCACTTGAGCGGATGTACGGCAAACCGATCACGTCTGAAATTGACTTCAGTTTATTGAACCAGAACGAAGAACGGCTTGTTATTGAGACCATAGCTGAATTTGAAGAGGCGATCCAGGAGGCGGCGCGTCTTTACGACCCGAACTGCATCTCCACCTATCTGTTGAGACTGGCCAGCGCCTTTAACAAGTTCTACCAGAGAAAAGACGGATCCGGTCGAATAGATAAGATCATCTCGAGCGACCTCGACAGAACCGCGGCGCGCATGGCGCTGGTTCAGTCGGTGCGGATCGTCGTCAACGAAGGGCTGAGCCTCCTTGGGTTGCGAGCCCCGGATGAAATGTAACAAAAGAGAATCAGACGCGGCCATACGCCGCGCCAGGAGAGATAGATGCTCGTAGTGATGGAAGCTTCGGCGACACAGGAAATGATCGCCAAAGTATGTGAAGAGATCACCAGACTCGGACTGACGCCGCATCCAATCCCCGGAGCATTGCGCACCGCGATAGGCGTGACCGGGAACAAGGCGCAGGTCGATTCAGATTGCATCCTGACGCTGGCCGGCGTACAGGATATCATCCATGTCACTCAGCCGTTCAAATTGGTCAGTCGAGAGTTCTTCAAGGAAGATACCGTTGTTGATGTCGATGGCGTGAAGATCGGCGGCAAGGAGTTCGTGGTCATGGCCGGTCCCTGCTCGGTCGAAAGTCGTGACCAATGCATGATAATTGCTGAAGGAGTCGCCAACGCCGGCGCCAAGATATTTCGCGGAGGGGCATTTAAGCCCAGAACATCGCCATACAGCTTCCAGGGGCTGGGGGAGACCGGCCTTCAGATACTTGCCGAAGTCCGTGAACGGTTTGGCATGAAGATCATCACCGAAGCGGTCGATACGGATACGCTCGATCTGGTCGCGGCGTACACGGATATCATCCAGATCGGCGCGCGCAATATGCAGAACTTCTCACTGCTCAAGAAGGCCGGCAAAACAATGAAGCCGGTACTTCTCAAGCGCGGGATGTCCGCTACCCTTGAAGAATTCCTGATGGCGGCAGAGTATATCATGGCCGAAGGGAACCGAAATGTTATCCTTTGCGAGCGGGGAGTCCGGACCATCGCCGACCACACGCGCAACACGTTGGATCTGGCCGCGATCCCGTACGTCAAACGCATCAGCCATCTTCCGATAATCTCCGATCCAAGTCATGGGACCGGAAAGAAGGGGAAAGTAATACCGCTGTCGCGTGCGTCGATCGCGGTTGGTGCGGATGGACTGATTGTGGAGGTCCACCACGAGCCGGAGCATGCCTTGTCCGACGGACCGCAGTCGATCACTCCCCCTGACTTCATTGTTCTCATGAACGATATGCGGCGACTCGCAACTGTCCTTGACAGGACCTGTGCATGAAGAGAGAACTGAAACCCGCGCGCAGAATTGGGGGAACCATCTCGGTCCCGGGGGATAAGTCGGTCGGGCATCGCGCCGCGTTGTTCTCCATTCTGGCCAAGGGGCCTCTCACGGTCAGAAATCTCCCCAAGGGTGCCGATGTTCTTACTTCTCTCGCCGCTGCAAGACAATTCGGCGTCAACGTAGAACAGACAGATAACGGATTGACGCTCACTCCACCAGAACAGATTCAGATCCGACCTGAGACAATTATTGACTGTGGCAACTCTGGCACTACCGCACGGTTACTCGCCGGTTTGACTGCCGGAAGCAATTTGTCAGTCATTTTGAGTGGGGATGAGTCGTTGTCCCGTCGCCCGATGAAACGTGTGGTTGACCCATTGACCGCAATGGGGGCCGAGCTTTTCGCTACTGATGGCCACTTGCCAATGAAGATACAGGGGAAAAAGCTCCTCCCATTTGAGTACCGCCTACCAGTTGCTTCCGCGCAGGTCAAGTCAGCGCTCCTGCTGGCCGGTCTTTCATCCAACTGCAGTATAACTTTACGCGAAGATCATATAACTCGCGACCATACTGAATTGATGATGTCCGCGCTCGGCGAAGGGATCACCATCCGCGATATAAAGCCGGTACTTGTGCCGGATCCTGATGACCCGCGCAAGAAGAAATCAATAATGCCGGAGACTTTCAAGAAGGAGATCTCTCTTACCGGGCAGGCACGCATCAACGGGGGAGAGGTTGATATTCCGGGGGATATCTCGACCGCGGCCTTCTTCTTTGGCGCGGCCGCTATCAGTGGTGGCACGGTCACAGTTACGAACTGCGGTCTTAATCCTACTCGCACTGAGTTCTTAGACTATCTGCGGGCTGCCGGTTGTACGGTCGCCATTACTGATAAGACGACCATATCGGGCGAACCGCGTGGAACTGTCACGGTTACCGGCGGCACACTCAAGGCGCGCAAGATATCCGGGGAGACAACTGTCGGCCTGATTGACGAGATCCCGATGGTGGCCGTCATCTCCTCCTTTGCCGAAGGGACAACCATTATCCGCGATGCATCCGAACTTCGGGTTAAGGAATCCGACCGCCTCGCCGCGATCGCCGATAACCTGACCCGGATGGGTGTAAAATGCGGTCTGTTGGACGACGGCCTGGCGATCGAGGGAAGGCAGGAGATCAATGGCGCGGACCTTGCCAGTTATGGCGACCACCGGATCGCCATGGCGTTCTCCATCGCCGCACTATCCGCGGTGGGACCCTCCACTATGGATGACACCAGTTGCGTCGGGATCTCCTGTCCCGAGTTTTATGACCTGTTGCTTCAGATCATGGCATGAGTGAACGCTACCATTTCGGTCTGTTAGGGCACAAGATCGCCTATTCCCAGTCGCCGGATATCTTCGAGGCGATCGCCAAGCACACTGGTCATAAGATAACCTTCGATCTGTTTGATATCGCCCCGCTGGATCTCGAGTTCTTTATGAAGCGCATTCATTCGCATGAACTCACCGGTATGGCAGTGACCATTCCGCACAAAGAAGCTATACTCCCATTTCTGAGTGAATCCGATCAGGTTGCGGCTTCGCTCGGGGCGGTTAATTCCATCAAGATAAGTTCTGACACATTGGTCGGATACAACACCGATTGGGAGGGTGTCGCGCAGAGTCTTGCGGCATATGAGAAGCAGATCAACCAGGGCCGAGTCCTCATTCTTGGCACTGGCGGGATCGCTCGCGCGGTTGTATACGCCGTATGCAACAGTTACAAGCCAAAAGAATTGAATGTGGTCGGCCGCTCGAAGGAGCATTTGCACAATCTCCATGAGACCTGCTCCCGCTTTGACCTGACCTGTCAGGCGATCGAGCGCGATGCCTTCGATGCCGGCAAAGATAAGTTTCACCTGGTCGTCAACTGCACACCGCTGGGCGGATGGCACTATCCAAACGTCACGCCGTTACCAGATGGTCTGGAGTGGCGGCAGATCGGCGTCTACTTCGACGTCAACTACAACTCGGATAACCTGTATGTCGAGGCCGCGCGCAAATCCAGGATTCCCGCGATAGATGGCCGCTTGCTCCTGGTAGCCCAGGCGGTCAAATCGTTCGAACTCTGGACCGGTCAGACAGTAGAGCTCGAGAAAGTTTATAAGACCGTTTACAAATCCAAGCCATCCTTTAAGCCATGAATGACTCGAAGTATGGACATATCTGGCTGATCGGTTTTTCAGGTTCCGGAAAGTCGACAATCGGCCCGTCACTGGCAAAATTGATGAAGCGACCATTCTTCGATACAGACACGATGATCGAACGACTAGAACGGCGGACTATCGCGGCGGTCTTCTCCGAAGAAGGGGAGAAGTATTTCCGCCGCAGGGAACGCGAGCTGATTGCGTCACTCGCGCGACAAAGGAAACCAGCAGTGATCGCGCTTGGAGGCGGAGCCTTTCAGTCCCCCGCCAATAGGAAGCTAGT
>JAYRFH010000259.1:0-9019 GCA_041908405.1 Candidatus Zixiibacteriota bacterium | reverse complement strand
TGATCGCGGTAGAATGGACCACACAATTCTGGGTGGCTGTGATCGGCTCCGGCGTCTTGGCCGGGTTTACGTTCCATCTCCTGACAAACAAGGATGTCGATAACGAACGTCCCCGTCTGGTGATCCAGACCTACGAAAAGCCGATGCAGTCCGAAAAGATACCGTCGTAACCCGATGGTTAGTGCATTTCTCGGGGCAGGCTGACGCGCATATCCAATGCGTCGGACCTGCCCTTTCGTTTCTCCCTCAATCTCGGCGCGAATTTCGTGTTCCTCAATTAATCCCGAACCGCTATCCTGTGGTCTAATGGGAGTAAGAAGAGGAGTGCGTTTTATGCGACCTGTCGCGCGATATATATCTGTTACACTGGCCCTGCTGCTGATCATGCTTGCGTTCGCGGCTCGACCGGCGTGGGCCGGCTCTGACAAGATGACCAGCCGGTTCGCAATCCAACCTATCAAAATCGATGGCCGCTACGATGACTGGAAAGATCACCCCACCAACTTCTTCGAAGATCAGAAAGCGGTGGTCGGACTCGCTAATGATGATAAGAATCTCTACCTGATGTTTCGGACCAATGACCCGCGCTGGGTGCGCACGATCGCCATGTCCGGGCTGACCATTTATATCGATCCCAAAGGGGGCAAAAAGAAAGACTTCTTCGTCAAGTTCATCGGTGGACCATCTCGAGAGCAACTTCGCGCACTCCGCAAACAAGAAATCGGCGACCGACCACAACGTGACCGCCAGATGCCCGACGGCATGGAAGGGCGCGAGCCGGAGCGGATGTGGGACGACACTATCCCCAAGCTGATCTGCTTCATCAAAGATCGGATCGACGAGAAAGAGATCCCGATGGACGGCTCCGAGGGACCGGCGGTCGCGTTTGATACCTCGCACGCGTTTTTCGTGTATGAATTCGCGATCCCGATGAAGGAATCAGAGGTTCGCTCGTACGGATTTGGCGCTGTCGACAATAAAGAGATGTCCGTTGGTCTGGTCTGGGGCGAGATGAATATGCTCCGCAAGGATCGTCCGCGTGGCGGCATGGATTTCGGCGGCCCCGGTGGTGGCATGGGCGGTGGGCCCGGTGGCGGAATGGGCGGAGGAATGGGTGGCGGCATGGGCCGCGGCGGTGCAATGGGCGACGGACCTGGCGGCATGCAGCGACCGTCGAAGCAGGAAGTCTGGGTCAAGACGACGCTGTCGAAGAAGTAGCGCGTCGCACATTAGCATTGACTTTGCCACGCATGATTCTTAGCCAATCAGACATGACGAGATGGATTTTGATTCTGCTGCTTCTCCTGCTCTGTCTCCCCGTTTGTGCGTTGGGGTTCGACAATCAGCGCACGGGATTCTCAATGGGACTCTCCGGTGGATTAGCCAGGATCACGTCATCGGACTACCGAACCGCAAGCTCCGATGGCGAGTTGAGCCTGATCTGGACTGCCTCGCCGGGCCTTGGGCTCTCTACTTCCACATCAATCTCTATGGATCTTTCGCTTGCGGTATATTCGGCCGACTGGAATGACACCTGGTTGATGACTTCGACCCTCGGCGCGCGTCGCTACCTGAAACAGGAACGTAACACTCCCTACTTCGGCGCGGCAGCATGGTTGTCATTCGATGGCAGTGGCGGATACGACGGGACTCCCCCGCTTATCGGATATCTTGGTGAACTCTCCGCCGGATACCTCTTCAATCACCTGGATTGTGGTCTGCGCTTTCAAACTGGTCGACGGTTCGTCGAAGACGAAACAGTTGCTCTCGTATCTCTGAGGATCGGCTATCTGTTTTTCTGAGTACCACTCGCCTAGACGGTCACAGCTTCTTTGCGCGTCGCGCCCTGCAGGATGTCGCGCACCACTTCGAGTCCGTGCTTGAGCAACTCTCTATCTGAAACCGAACCGATTGATAGCCGCACCGCCTGAATGCCGGCTTTGCGCTCGGCCGCGAATATCTCAGCCGGGGTCAACGCCACACCGCGCATCTGCGCTTCAGAGGCAAATTGCATTGACTGCCAATACTCCGGAAGCTGCAGCCAGATATGATAGCTGGTCGGATGCGACCTGAACTTGAATCCCTTCAGTTGCTGCGTGGCGACCTGCTGGGCATGCATCATTTCGCGTTTCCGTCGAGCGACGATCTTCTCCAGTGTGCCGTCGCTGTACCACCGCGTGAATATCTCCGCCATGAGGGGCGGCACGCCGAGGATGGAGGCCTGCAGTGATTCGTTCAATTTACGAAGTGACTGCTTGGGCGCCGCGATGAACCCGATACGCAATCCCGCGGCAAGCGCTTTGGAAGATGACATGATGCCGTACGCGCGCTCCGGTATTAGTCGCGTGATGAACCCAGGATGTTTGTCCATCAGAGGCGCGAGAATTTCATCTTCTACTACGGTCACATTGTGTCTTTCGGCGACCTCGGCGATCTGCTGTTTTCGCTTGAGCGACATAATGGAATTGGTCGGGTTCTGGTATGAAGGATTGCAGTACATCAGACGGACATCGCGATGCGCGCAGACTGAGGCGAGGGAATCAGGGAGTATCCCTTCCGCGTCCATTTCGATACCGACCACTTCAAGCCCCATTAGTTCGGCGATGATCTTGACGCCGGGATAGGTGTACTCTTCCACCGCGATCAGATCGCCCGGGCGGGTTTCTGCGGCGAAGATCGCCATGAGGGCATGCTGAGCGCCGCCGGAGATATAAATCTGTTCCAGATCGACTTTGAGTCCGAGTGACTCGAGCCAGCGGAGGCCGGCTTCGCGGTGCTTGGAGTATCCCGCCGATGGCGGGTAGTGAAGGAGGTGCTGGATATCCCCTTGCTTCGTGATCTGCTTGAGCGCGGCGGAGAGATCCGGATCATACGCCGTAGCCGGTTGATTTTTGCTGAAGTCAACGCCGACCGAGATCGGCTTGTAGACCGACGCGAGATAGGAGCGGGCATTGGGGAGTTCACCCACAAAAGTACCGCGTCGACCATCACCATATACCAGGCCACGACGTTCCGCCTCGGCATACGCGCGGGTAATTGTCCCTAAGGCAACGTTCAGTTTGTCGGCCAATTCGCGTTGGGTGGGAAGGCGCGTCCCGACCGGAAGTCTTCCTCCCGCAATGTCTTCCGAGAGGGCGCGGACGACCGCAATGTAGTAGGGTTCTTCCCGTTTTTGTACTACCGGCTCCCAGCTTAGCTGATAATCCATAGGACACTCCACTCCAACAAGTTACCGAGACGAAGCGACTTTGTACCACATATACGCAGCATCCTCCCCCCTTTGTTGTACCAATGACATAATATATTGCAACAGCTTTGTTATAGCAATGGTATTATTGGTTATCAGTAGGTAACGTCCGGACTAGTGGTAACGCCTGGGAGACCGACATGGCTAACTTTCAGTTTTCATCGATGGCGACACGACTTCGTCGCTCCGAAATACGCGAATTACTTAAGTTGACCCGCAACCCCGAAACGATCTCCTTTGCCGGTGGGCTTCCCGACCCGGCCATCTTTCCGTATGCCGCGGTTGAGGCCGCTTCGTTGAAGGCGATCAGAGAATCAGGACGGCACGCGCTACAATACAGCCCTACCGAGGGAGACCCGTTCCTCAAAGAGCAGTTGGTGCAATTCACCAAACGTCAGGGCGAAGATGTAACGGCTGAGAATATGCTTGTGGTCGCGTCATCGCAGCAGGCGATCGATCTGTTGGGGAAGATCTTTATCGACCCGGGCGACCCGATCATTGTTGAGCGACCGACCTATGTCGGCACCATTCAAGCATTCCGCGCCTTTGACGCGGATTTCCAGGGAGTCGAACTCGACCAGAATGGTATCATCCCGGAAAAGCTTGAGCAGACAGTCATACGCCTTATAGACGCCGGGCGAAAACCAAAATTCGTCTACCTTATACCGGATTTTCAGAATCCATCCGGCATCACGCTGACATTGGAGCGTCGCAAGGAGGTGCTGGCACTGGCCAGCAAGTACGACCTGACGATCATCGAGGATTCCCCGTATCGCGAACTCCGGTTTGAGGGAGACTTGCTCCCCTCGCTCTACTCACTTGATCGGGAAGGGCGTGTAATCCAGATGAAAACCTTTTCCAAGATCTTCTGCCCCGGTTTCCGCCTCGGCTGGATCAACGCACCATCAGAGGTTATAGACAAGCTGGTGATGGCCAAGCAGGGGACTGACCTGTGTACTGCTTCGTATGTGTCGATCATTGCCGGGTATCTTATCCAGGATGGTTATCTCGAGAAACAGATCGAGATCAGCAAGAAGTTGTATCGTCGCAAGGCCGAAGTGATGATCGAGTCAATGGAGAAGTACCTGCCAAAGATCGACGGCCTCTGGTGGTCAAAACCAGAGGGCGGCATGTTCCTTTGGTTGCATCTTCCGGAGTGGCTCGACTCAAATGACATGATCCGGGACGCGATCTATGTCAAGGTCGCGTTTGTTATCGGCTCATGCTTTTTCTATGATGGCTCCGGACGTAATACGATGCGCCTGAATTATTCGTATCCGACGGAAGAGCAGATCGTCGAGGGCGTACGTCGTCTGGCGAACGTGATCGGCAGACGAATAGCGGTAGCTAACGCGGTCAAGTAAGAGCGGTCAGCGCGAGGTCACTTCGGAGAAAACGACCTTGTCGTTCTCGATACCTGCCCAGTAACAGCGGACGCGAAGGTGCGGGAGCTTGGATATCAGCATTCCGGCGACGATCGGCAGATCGATACGGCAGCGGGTTTCCGGCTCGACACCATCGAAATGCTCGGCATGATTCTGGTACCATCGGCAATCCTGATGACCGATCAGAATAACTTCGGGGAGTTTGAACAGATTCAACATGAAAGTCACCTGGTGCCAGAGAGTCTCGAACTCGCGCGGTGAGTACTCTTCGGCGCGAAGCGCGTGAATCCCTCCTCCTTCAATGATCGGCAGGTAGTTTCCGAGTCCCAGAGTCTCGATGACAAAGCGTCGCATAGCCACCTGAAAGCGCGGGTCGGCACAATGAATCACCATCGCCTTCGCCGGAGCGCTTTCGACCGGGTATGCGGCCAGCGATCTATCCTGCTGTTTTTGTTCACTCATGTCAAATTTTCCCTGATGGTTATTTGCCTGTGAGTATACACCGAAGGAGCGGCGGATGTCAACCTGCCTGCCAAAATGACTAACGCCGGACCAAAAGCCCGGCGTTGCAATACCATCGGCGACCCGCTATTACTCAGTGACTTTGGACATATATTCGATCTTCGGCGCGATCCCGAGGACAGGCAGACCGAGATACTCCTCAACATCGGCAACCTTCTTAAATGACGTATCAAGTAATTCGACGAGAATGGCCGCGGCGCCGCCTATTACCAGTCCGAGCGCCAATCCCATCAGGAGGATCTTGATCTTATTCGGTTCGACCGGGTCGATCGCCAGTTTTGCCGGCTCGACCACGCGATATTTGCTCGATGAAATATCCTGGAACAACGCCTGTGAAATACTCGAGCCTTCCTGCTGGCTCTTGAACTGGTTGCGCAGATTGGTCAGGTCGGCTATCTCCTGGTCGAGGCGGTTTAGCGTCGCCTGGTACTGCGGCACCGAGGTCGTCTTGTCCGTTATCTGGTCAAGGGCGGCCTTGAGATAAAGCGCCCGCGAGTAGCTGTAATCAAGTGTGGCCTGGTTCTCGAAATACTTGTTCAGTGAAGTCTGCGTAGCGGCGTCGACGGATGCCCACTTCTCACTTACCAGACGTTTCGACAGACTTTGCATCGAACGCAGCGTAGAGTTCATCCTCAAATTCATGCTCAGGATCTGCTGATCATTCCACGGGTAGCGCAGTGATATATCAGGGATCGACTCCAACTGACCTTTCAGGTCAGATTTCAGACCATCCATCTCGGCCGACGTCGGCAGCGTCAAATTGGCGACATCTACGCCGGTGACGCCTTTTAGGCGCCCAACTATGGCTGTCTGCTCGCGCTGCAGATCGGTTATATCACTGTTGGTCCGGTCGAGATCGGTGCGAAGGCTGGTGCGATTCTCCTCAGAACCGATACCGGCATCAAGCTGCACCTGCAGCAACCGTTCTTGATAACGAGTCCGCTCATTTATTTTCTGCTGAAGCGTCAGGTCATATTTTTCGAACTGGGTGCCGGAAAAGTCCTGGGACGTCTGGATCGACGACATCTCCTGCTTTTTCTTCTCGCTAATGAAGATCTGACCGAGATTGTTGGCGATCGCCTGCGCTTTGGTCGGTATCGGCGAACGAACAGTGATCATCACGTGATCCTGCGCCGCGAACCGAACAGAGACATTCTCCTTAAGATCCTGCTGGAGCAGATCGAGCGTGATGGTCGATCTGTCCACTTCCGGATGCAACGCCGAGACCTTGGCGACCTGCTTGGCGATCTCCTGGTCGCGATCCAGTTTCAGCCGTTCGTTCAACTGCGAGACATAGTAAGACGACGTGATATCGTTGAAAATGCTGCGCAGTTCGCTCTCTTCGGACGTTCGCCCACGGTAGGTTTCGGTTCCGAGGAGTCGCTGTAATTCGGTGGAAAGGCGCTGCTGGGGGCTGACCGCAACGATCGTCGCTGATTGAAAGATCGGCGTCAGAAGAAACGAGATACCATAGGTCAGGATGCTGACAATGATAAAGGGAATGATGATGATCCATTTCCGGCGGACAACGACCGCAAAAATGTCTTTGGGATTTAACTCGTTCTTTTCGCCGAGAGGCTTCATTTTCTCATGTCCTTTGAAAACCGATTGACCGTGGTACCATCCTTGTAAACATCGGCACGACCACAAGTTCCCTTAAAGTAGGGCCGCCACAATGTATGGTCAAGGGAGAAAAGGGGTTATCGTGGGTCCGGACAGCCGGGACACAGGCGAAGAATATCCTCGAAATCTGAGATTCGGAGCGAACTTCAAGGGCATTCAAGCCGTTTAGCTTCTGTGCCGATAGGAATTAGGTGTAACCCCTATATCAGTCAATAACCTGCGGGGACGCGAGGAGGCCGATTTTGGGGCGACTTGCCGGTTGCGTCAGTTGAACTTTTTCGTATATTCAACGCTCGCCAAACGGCCGCTTTCCAGTGAATTTGAACGCCAACAGAAGGACGTACCTTGGACTTCAACAAGAATAGTCTGAAGATCGATGCTGCCGCCGTGACGGAGCAGCTCTGCAACACCATCCGCAGCCAGATCCGTGGGCAACTGCATAAGACAGGCGCCGTAATCGGCGTTTCAGGTGGTATTGATTCCACCGTTTGCGCGGCCCTTTGCACGCGGGCGCTCGGACCAAACCGGGTACTGGGCGTGATGATGCCGGAGAAGGACTCCTCTCCCCTCTCCGAGCAACTTGCCCGGAAATTGGCGGCGCAATTTGGATTTGAGGCGATCAAAGAAGATATCAGTGGCGGACTTGCCGGTTTGGGCTGCTATGAGCGTCGCGATGAAGCGATCAAGTCGGTCTTCCCGGAGTTCGACCCGAGCTGGAGCGCCAAGATAACGATCCCGACCAATATCCTTGAAAAAGATACCTTCAACTTCTTCCACCTGACTATCGAGAATAAAAAGGGTGAGAAGAAGACCGCGCGTATGCCCTTGGCGGCGTACCTGCAGGTAGTAGCGTCGTCCAATCTGAAGCAGCGTCTTCGGATGACCACGCTTTACTATCACGCCGAAAAACGGAATTGGGCGGTGATCGGCACCGGCAACAAGGATGAACATGAGCAGGGATTTTTTGTGAAGTACGGCGATGGCGGCGCGGATATAAAGCCGATCGCCCACCTTTTCAAGATCCAGGTCTACCAGTTGGCCGAGTATCTCGGCGTTCCGAAGGATATCATCGAGCGTACGCCGACCACGGATACTTATAGCGCCGAAGTTACCCAGGAAGAGTTCTTCTACGGACTCGACTTCTATAGAATGGATATGCTCTGGCACGCGATGGAGAACAAGGTGCCGGCCGAAAAAGCGGCGGAAGTTCTCGGCTTGACGGTAGAGCAGGCACAACATGGGTACGCCAATATCGAGCGTAAAGTAAAAGCAACTGAGTACCTCAAGCTGCCGCCGTTGCACGCGGTTTGATCCCGGGGCAGACTAAGAAGCGAAAAGAAAGGCAGGCTATGGCTATAGATCAGACAGTGGTGCGGAAGGATCTCCGCCAGTTCATTATGGATTCGTTTTTGATAGGCGATGAAGGCGTGGTTTTCACGGATGCCGATTCGTTCATGAAGAACGGCATTATCGACTCGACCGGCGTGCTCGAACTGACCGCGCATCTCGAGGAGAAGTACAATGTCGTTCCGACGGACGATGAGATGCTTCCCGCCAACCTCGACTCGATCGATAATCTGGTTAATTTTATCCAGCGCAAGCTCAATTCCGGGGCGGCTTCCTGACGAAGTCGTCCATCGGATGATCAGTCCCCGATGGTCTCCCCATGCGAGTACATGACCTGCTGATTCAGGCAGCCAAGGCGTTTCCGGACCGGATCGCCGTTTCGCATGAGGATCGTGAGACCAGTTTCCAGCAGGTAGACCACGCGTCCTCGCTGCTGGCTGACCACCTCAAGACATACCTGTTTGAGCCGGGCACTCGTGTCGCCATTCTTTTCGAAAATGGCATCGAGTATGTCGTGATCTTCTTTGGCCTGCTTAAGGCCGGCCTGGTCGCGGTCCCCTTGGATACCTCGCTGGGTCCGGATTCACTGGCCAAAATATTGAATGACTGCGACGCCCGCCTTCTCTTCGCGCAGATGAAATTCCGTAGGCGAATCCCCGAAATTCTCAAAGAGTGTCATTCGGTCGAGCATGTTATCGCAGACGCAAAGGTCGCGACGGGACGAGACGAGATTCATCCTGTGCTGCTCTCGTCGATTATCGGAGAGCACGCCGCCTACAGTGGGCCGCACACACCCGGTCCGGATGAGTTTTTCGAAGGTGTCTCCCCGCTCGACCTGACAGACAACAGCGGTAACAGCTCTCCCCATGAGCTGGCGGCAATATTCTATACATCT
>JAYRFH010000258.1:0-30173 GCA_041908405.1 Candidatus Zixiibacteriota bacterium | reverse complement strand
CGCCATGATCCCCGGCGATCATCTCGGTAAGAAGTTTGAGCGCCTTGGCGTCGATCTTAAGACTGAGCTTGCTAAGCTTTCCGGTGATCTGCGCCGCGGTTTCATCCTGCGTCAGTTTATTGAACTCTACCGCGGTGACGAGCGGCGAAAGGACCTTAAAAATAGTCGCGTCCTTTTTCGGTTTTTTCGCCGCAGGGGTGACAAAAACCAGGACTCGGTTCGGGTCAGGAGGAGTCATCAGTTTGGCGATCCGTGTCAGGTCTTCTTTCTTGTAGTGCTGGATATCTGTCACTACAAAGACCTGCCGCTCGCCAAGCATGGGATAAACCGAGAGAGTCGCGATAAGATCAGCGGCGGAGGTTCGCTTGCCGTCAATCCGACGATAATTCGTCATCAACTGCTTATTAGGGAGGAACTGACCGGCGAGATATTTCTGGGCCTCCATCATCCGATGGTCCTCGGTCCCATAGAAATAATAGGCGGGCGCGAATTTCCCGGCCTGAATATCTGCAAGCAGTTTGGTGGGAGTCATGACGCCGGTAAAGTATCACGGCGTCCGGGGAGGGTCAATCTAAAAGCGAGTCGAGCGCGGGGTTCTCGTTGGCCGGGATCCAGTCGAGCGAAAAGTGATACTTGGTCCGATACTCCTGCGCGCGATCCAGCAGCGGCTTGAGCATCTCCGAGCAATCTTCGCGGCCGTTCAATTGATTTATCAATGTCAGATTGTTTCCGAATATCTGGTACGTGTGATTGCTGAAATATTTCTGGTTGCTGTCAATGAATTCAAGCAAGGCCAGAAGCGATGCCAGATCGCAATGATCAACATCGACTCCATTGAAGGGGGCCTTGAAGCGGATCCCGACCTTGGGGATGTTAAAGACAACCACCGCTCCTTTGCCGAGCTGGTTTTCTTCCGGGAGGGGGCAGGCGCCGAAGTAACATTCCATGCCCGGAGCTAAGGCAACTGCCGTGCCTTACTGAGAAGGCGGTGGTGTCGCTATTCTTCACCTTGTGCCGCAATAAGTTACCAAATAACAGTCTATGCCCCACAGTGAATCAGCCTGCACCATCTGAGGACAAAGCCGCTACAATGCCAGTTTAGAGTGACAGTAGCTGTCAGTAACCGTGCTTTCAATGGAGTATGCTCTGCGCCGTTTACATCATGGCAAATCGGCCCCGAGGCACGCTGTACATTGGCGTAACCCGTGATCTGGTCAATCGCGTCTGGGAGCACAAAACAGAGAAGTACGAGGGATTCACAAAGCGGTACGGCTGTCATCGGCTGGTTTGGTACGAAGTAGTCCCACTACTCACAGCGGCGATCAATCGGGAGAAACAGATGAAATGCTGGCACCGGGATTGGAAGATCAAGCTGGTTGAGCGGACAAACCCTGAATGGCGTGACCTGTACGCAGACATAATTTGAAGATGGATGCTTGCCTGCGCAGCATGAGGTTTGGCCGGACTATTGGGAGTACTCGATTGAGATGGTTGGTCAGTGGTCTTATGTAAGGTTCAAGATAGGTCGCTTTTACTGGCCCCTGGCGACACATTCATGCTGCCATACAACCGTTCTTTCTCATCCACAACCGTACTGGTGTTCGGATAGGCGACCTCATCCAGCGCAGGCTAGGATCCATCTTTCTCTTGTCTCGATCTGAGGATGGATGCTTGCCTGCGCAGCATGAAGTTTAGCAGGACTATTGGGAGTACTCGATTGAGATGGTTGGTCAGTGGTCTTATGTAAGGTTCAAGATAGGTCGCTTTTACTAGCCCCTGGCGACACATTGATGCTGACATACAACCGTGCTTTCTCATCTACAACCGTGCTCGTATTCGGATCGGCGACCTCATCCAGCGTAGGCTAGGATCCAACCTTTTATCCCTGGATCACTAGTGATCAAAACCCAAAATTAAAGGGCGCCCCGCGACGGGGCGCCCTTTCAAGAGACTTACGATTCAGATCGCGATTGCTTAGGCAACCACGTCGTCGGTCGTGTTGGCCAGAACACCGGCTTCGGTGATGGTCCAAACGTCGTTCGTCGCGTCGTCATCGATGTTGGCGGTAGCAGTCGCCGTGAAGTTACCGGCAGCGGCCACGATACCGTACGCATACACCGCGCTCGACTGAATGTCGACGCCGATCTGCGGGAACGTGAACACAGCACCCGGCACCGAGGTCAGACCGTTGTCGCCGTAGCTGTTGTTAGCCTGGCGATAGGTGTGCTGCATGGTGTAGATCTGCTTCAGGATCTGCTTCGCTTCAGACTGTTTCGCCTTAGTGGTCGACTTCATGAAGCGCGGGATCGCCAAAGCGGCCAAGATACCAATGATGACCACAACGATCATCAGCTCGATGAGGGTGAAACCCTTGCGATTGTGGAACCGTGAGAACATAGTACCTCCAGATAAAGAGTCAGTTACTGGTTTCCAAGTTCAGTTTCGTCATCCCCGTATATCGCAAGCCTTGTGCCTTTCCGGCTGGCGGATTTTGAACATCCTGCGGTACAGCCACTATCTTGTCGTACAATGAGTTACTGATCGTAAGCGCATCCCTAAAAGGCGGCCGACCCTTACGGCGACCCTTTCGCCCCCGTACCCGCCGCATTTCGCCATTGCATTTTGCAAATTGCAATGGCGGTTTGCGACCGGCCGGACCCGAAAACCAGCCAACAAAAAAGGGCGCCCGAAGGCGCCCAGTTGGGGCTGGATCCGTCAGGGATCAGGTATTTACATCGTCCACAGTATTGGCCAGAATGCCGTCCTGGTCTATTGTCCAGGTATCAACCGTACCGTCATCATCGAGATTCGCGGTCGCGGTACAGGTGAAGGCTGTCGGGTTAGCGACCATCGTGTACGTATAGAGCGCATTCGTTGTAATATCAACCCAGATAGGGTGCAGAGTCGTAGTTGCGGCGGCGGACGCAGGGCCGGCAGGCTGGAAATAGGTGCTCGGCGCGGACTGCTGGCGGAACGCGTGCTGATTGACATAGATCTGCTTGAGGATCAGCTTCGCTTCGGACTGCTTGGTCTTCACGCCAGCCTTGGTAAAGCGCGGGATCGCCAACGCCGCCAGGATGCCGATGATGACCACTACGATCATCAACTCGATAAGCGTAAAGCCCTTACTGTTCTTTTTCACGCGACTCATATTACCACCTCGTGAATTGGTCCGTTTCGTGTTCATATCGCCGTATTTCGCAAGCCGCGTTCCGTCCGGCTGTGCAATTTCTGATTAGTTTTTTTCTTCCGGTTCGGACCCGCCGAATTTGACATCCTTCAGCCGGTACCGTTCGAGTTTGCGATACAAGGTCGACGTATCGATCCCCAGTATCTTGGCGGCCTCCGCCTTCTTCCCCTGAGTCTGTGTCATAACGAATTGGATATATGCTTTTTCAATCGACTCAAGCGTCGGCGTGGTCGGAGCTTCCTCCCGAACCAATGCAGTCGGTTCCGCTTTGACCAGTTTCTGCGGAAAGTCTTCGGGAAGTAGCTGGTCGGTTCTATTGAGCAGAATCGCCCGCTCGATAGTATTTTCCAGTTCACGTACATTGCCGGGCCACGGGTAAGTGGTCAGAAGCTTCATGGCCTCAGCCGAGATGCGCTTCACCGGGCCGTTGCTCCGGGCGGCGAACTTCGCGAGAAAATGATCGACCAACAACGGAATGTCATCCCGTCTCTCTCGCAGCGCCGGAATATAGACTGGAATGACATTGAGTCGATAGAAGAGATCCGCGCGAAATCGTCCGGCCTTGACATCTTCTTCGAGCTCGGCGTTGGTCGCCGCGATGAGGCGGACATCGACATCGATCGGCTTGGTGTCCCCGACCGGAATTATCTTTTTGTCCTCGAGTACGCGCAACAATTTGACCTGGATTGAGAGCGAGGTATTGCCCACTTCATCAAGGAAGAACGTCCCGCCGCTCGCTACCTTGAACAGACCTTCCTTGTCTTTGAACGCGCCGGTAAATGAACCTTTGCGATGTCCGAAGAGCTCGGACTCGAGCAGGGTTTCCGGGAGCGCCGCGCAGTTGATAGTGACGAATGGTCCGCCACAACGGTTGGAGTGGTGGTGGATGGCGCGGGCTATTACATCCTTACCGGTGCCCGACTCTCCACGAATGAGCACAGTCGAGTCGGTGGTCGCGACACGCATCGCCAACTTCTTCATCTGGACCACCGGCTCGGTGGCGCCGATGAACCGGTCGAAGGAGTTATCTCCCTGCAGTTGGCGCTTGAGAGTGGCGTTTTCGTCCTGGAGTTTCCGACGGTTGATCGTCTTTTCGATCACCAGCTTGATCTCATCGATCTTGAACGGCTTGGTGATATAATCCGCCGCCCCCTGCTTCATCGCCTCGATCGCCGAATCAACGGAGGCATAGGCGGTCATAACGATGAACTCCTGCTCCCGCTTGAACGTCTTGACCTGACGGAGCACATCGATCCCGGTCATCTCCGGCATATTGAGGTCGGCGATCACCAGGTCGTAATTGCGGTCCTTCAACCGGACGACCCCCTCGGTCCCCCGGGTTGTGGTCTCCACCGCGTATCCTTCCTTGGTCAACATGATCTCCATGAAATTGCACATGGAGTCTTCGTCGTCGATCACCAGAATGGAAGCCGGCATCTCTTCTCCTGCGGTCGGCCAGATAGTTTACCACCAGTATCTTTCTGATGTTTCGGCAGTAGCGGAAGGGTCTGCATGTTTTGGCGGGAGTTTGCTCATTCTTTAGACAGGCAATTGACCCATACTCGGCGGTACGATATATTCGTGAACCGAAACGACATAACGGTCGTTCTGCTTCTGTACTGTCGGCGTCGACCAAGGTCGACTTGATCGGACCAATCATCGGAGGAGCAATGCCGGAAATCGGCCAGTCACGTATCCTGAGAATTGCGCTTGAAGAGGCACTAAATCGCCATGTCCGCCTGACTTGTTTTCCTCTGGCGGTCCGGATGGTTCGCCCCGGCGAATCACTGCCGGCCAAAGTGAAACATCCTAAGGCGGAATTCGGCCATACCGTAGCGGTTTGTCAGACGTTCTCTATTGCCCGCCGTTACGGCTGGCAGATCGCGGTCGGCGCGGAAGATATCGGCTGCCCGCTGGCCCTGACCGCGTTCGGCTTCAAGCCGATGACCGAGACTTACGCTTGCGGGGAAATGTGCGGCGGGATGTTCACGGAAACGAACGAGATCGGCGCGAAGACCGAGGCAGAACTGCCGAAGTTCAACTTCAAAGAATATCAGTATATTCTGGCGGCACCGATCAGCCGCGCTGACTTTGAGCCGCACCTCTACCTGGCCTATGGCAACTCGGCTCAAGTGATGCGAATGTTAACCGCCTATCTCTGGAAAACTGGCGGCTACCTGACGTCGCGATTCTCCGCCCGACTTGACTGCGCCGATATCTGTATCGAGACCATGCAAACCAACACGCCGCAAGTCATACTCCCCTGTTACGGCGACAGAGTATTCGGGCAGACGCAGGATGATGAGATGGCGTTCACCATACCGGCGGGATTTGAACAGGCGATGATCGATGGTTTCGAGGGAACGCACCAGGGTGGTATCCGCTTCCCCACCCCATCGTATCTACGGTATCAGCCACAATTTCCTAAACATTACTACAAGCTGTTTGATGACTGGAAGGAATCTGATTCATAGTGAACGGAACACAGACCAATGGGTGAATGGAATCATCGTGAACGAATTGCCGCCATCCTGAAAGGTGAGACGCCGGACAGGTACGCCGCCTCGTTCTGGCGACATTTCTTTCATTTGGAATCGACCGCCGAAGGTTTGGCTGACGCTATGGTCGGTTTTCAGGAGCAGTTCGACTGGGACTTCATGAAGATCAACCCCCGCGCGGATTACCATATCGAGGATTGGGGGTTCAAGCACGAGTTCTCGACGGACGAATTCGCCAAACATCGGAAGATCTCCTTCCCCATCCAGCGAATAGAGGATTGGGCGAAGATATCCCCATTGCCGCCGACATCCCCATCGCTCGCGGAACATCTGAAGGCGATCAGCTTGATTCGCCGTCGAATTGGAAATGACCTGCCAATCCTGATGACGGTTTTCACGCCGCTGGCGATCGCTGGCCGGATGGTCCCCGACAAACAGATGCTGGCCGACCACTTGCGGAATGAACCTCAGAGGGTGATTCCGGCGCTCCGGGCGATCACGGCGACATTCAAGGCATTCGCTGCCGAAGTCCGCAATGCCGGGGCGGATGGGCTTTTCTACGCGACCACTGCCTGGGCTTCGGAGGATATGTTGACCTGGGACGAGTACCAGGCGTTCGCTTTGCCGTATGACCTTGAGGTTGCCGCCGCGACAGGCGACGACGCGCTCAATCTTTTCCACGTTTGCGGGTCGAACAACTACTTGAAAAAGCTGGCGGGACACGATTATTGTTCGGCTCTGTATAATTGGGACGACGCTGACCCGACGAATCCTACGCTTGAGCAGGGACGGACAATCCTTCCGGGCAAGACGCTCGTCGGTGGAGTAGACTATCGAGGCTGGCTGGTCAGAAGCGATGCTTCGGAGATGGGCTACCTGATAGACAAACTGAAGAGTCAACACGAACCGTCGACAATGATAATCGGGCCCGGCTGCGCGATCGACCCGCGAACCCCGGCCGCAAACCTGAAGGCTATAAGGGAAAGACTGTAATGGATAACACTCGTCTCCAGTTGATCGACAATATTCGTATCGCCATCGCCCAGGAACAATCGAGGGATGGGATTTTGAAAGTCGCGGCAGAGTTGATCGATGCGTATTCCGAGGATTTCAACTGGACCGGTTTTTATATGATGGACGGGGATGTACTCAAGGTCGGGCCATATGTCGGCCCGGTGACCGAACATACGGTGATCGCCCTAAACGCGGGTATCTGTGGCGCGGCGGCCTCGCAGAAGAAAACGATCATCGTTGACGATGTCCGCAGTGACCCGAGATTTCTCGCCTGCTCGATCCACACGCGCTCGGAGATCGTAGTGCCGCTGTTGGACGGCGAGACGGTACTGGGGGAGATCGATATCGACTCGAACCGTCCACAGAACTTCACCGCCACCGACCGGGAGATGCTGGAGCGCGTGGCCGATATCGTGGTCCAGCGACTCAAACAGATCTAAGCGCAAAAGAAAAGCGGGTCGATCATTCGACCCGCTTAAGTTTTGAAATAGCTCCCTACTTCCCGAAGATCTCCCCGAAAAACGACTTCATCGCCTCCCAGCTTCGTTTGTCCGCCGCTTCGTTGTGGGCCGCGCCCTTGGAGTTATCCGTCCCATTGTTCGGATTGGTGAAACCATGGACGGAGTTGGCGTACATGATCAGTTGGTAATCAACTTTGGCTGAATCCATCTCAGCTACAAAGCCATTCACCTGTTCCATCGGAACATACGGGTCGATCGCCCCGTGGCAGACCAGCACTTTGGTCTTGATATTCGCCGCGTTCGCCGGAGTCGGATTGGCTAAGTTGCCGTGAAAGCTGACCACGCCGTTAATTGTCGTACCGCCGCGAGCCATCTCCAGAACGGTCGAGCCGCCGAAGCAGTAACCGATCGCCGCAATTCGTGTCGGGTCGGTAAGCCTGAAATTGCGAAGTTGCTCCAGGCCCGCGTTGGCCCGGTCACGCATCAATTGGCGGTCAGTGTAGAACTTGCCCGCCCAGGTCGAGGCTTCCTGCGCGTTGGATACCTTGACATCTTTGCCATACATATCCAGCGCGAACGCCACGTAGCCCAGCGACGCCAACTGTTCAGCCCGCTTGCGGGCATATTCATTGATCCCCATCCACTCATGCACGACGAGCACACCGGGGCGCTTCTCGGCAGAAGCGTCATCGTAGGCGATGTAGCCCTGCAGGACCACGTCACCATGTGTGTATTCGATTGTCTCCGTTTTTATCGCCGCCGAAACACTCGCGGTCATGATCAGTGCTCCCAACAGCAGTGTCGCAATTGTGCGCATCTCTCCTCCATGAATTCTTGTGGTATGATCCTGTCAGAAGCTTAAATGAAAGCCGCGGGGATTTGGTTCCCTGCGGCTTTTGATAGACTTTGCGGCTGAGCCAGATCAGGCTTTGATATCAGCAGTGCAATGGGCGCACTTGGTCGCCTTGAGCGGAATGCTTGACAGGCAGTGAGGGCACTCCTTGGTAGTTGGAGCCGCCGCCGGTGCCGGCTGCTCGCGCTTCATCTTGTTCATTGCCTTAACCATCATAAAGACCGCGAACGCGACGATCACGAAGTTGATTATGGTGTTGATGAACAGACCATAGTTGATGGTCACAGCCCCGGCCGCTTTTGCCGCGGCTACCGACGCGTACGGTCCGGCCTGCGCGCCATCTTTCAGTACAAAGAACAAATTCGAGAAATCAACATTCCCCATCAACAGCCCTATCGGCGGCATGATAACGTCGCCGACAAGTGACCCGACTATCGGGCCGAACGCGGCGCCAATGATGATACCGATCGCCATATCCATCACGTTACCGCGCATGGCGAATTCTTTGAATTCCTTCAGCATTTTCTTTCCTCTCTTCCCGACTTTACATGTCTGGGGCTATTCCAGTATTAAGAGAATTCTTCCGGATCTTCCCACACATTGAACCAGAAACCGAATGGATCCTGCAGATAGCAGCATCCCCCCTTTCCATCCCACCGTATCACCGTGCACCCCGCGGCCAGCAACTCTGCTTTCGCCCTCTCCAGGTCTGGCACAATGAACTCAAGGATTGGTCCCCGCAATTCGCCTGCATCAAAGAAAAGTCTGTTGTTCTCCGCCTTCAATTCAGGCATCTCGTCGGCCGCGTTGACCTGGGGCAATTTCAGAACATCGCGATAGAACTCGAGCGCTTTTTCAGCGTCGGGTGATTGCAGGCAAATACAACGACTTAACTTGAATGGCACGCGTGGTCCCTTTCCCTGGGAACTGCTTGGTAGCGCTAATCTATGGTCGCAAACACAGTTACGTCAAGCTTAATCTCCCCCAAACCGGAGTGACGATCGGGTGTATAAGGAAGCAATCGGCAGGTACTGCGCCTGATCGGAGATTGATGCTCGTTTGGAGGGATTGTTCTAAAGACGATGTCCCAGTCACCCGAATATTAACGTTGACAATGCCCTAGCCAGACCTGTTTTTTTGATATTAACTACTCAGTATGGAGGTATAGATGAAACGGAACACCATCATAGTTTTCACGCTGCTCGCGTTTGCCTTTGCTGCCATCACCGGTTGCTCCAGTTGGAGCAAGAAGGAAAAGGGCGCAGCGATCGGCGCGACGGGCGGCGCGGTCATCGGCGGATTGATCGGTAACAAAGCCGGCAACACGGCGGTTGGCGCTATTCTCGGCGCGGTCGTCGGCGGCGCGGCAGGCGCCTACATAGGCAATCAGATGGATAAACAGGCCGAAGAGATGCAGGCCGATCTCGAAGGCGCCAAAGTTGAGCGCGTTGGCGAAGGGATCAAGATCACTTGGGCGTCCGGCATCCTCTTCGATGTCAACTCGGCTGAGCTCCGTCCCACCGCGAAGTCGAATCTTACCGATCTCGCGCGTATCCTGAACAAGTATCCGGAGTCCAATATTCAGGTCGATGGTCACACGGACAGCACCGGCACTGCCGAGTGGAATATGGAACTCTCCAAGCGCCGCGCGGAATCAGTCGGCATGTTCCTCGGACAGCAGAGTGTAGATTTTAGTCGTCTCAAAATGGTCGCGTGGGGAGAAACCATGCCCGCCGACAACGCGAACTCCGCTGAAGGACTTCAGAACAACCGGCGAGTTGAGGTCGGTATCTACGCCAACGACAAACTCAAAGACGCGGCGATGAAGCAGGCGCAGGGGCAGTAAATCGGACGGAACAAATCCGCTTTTGCGCCGTTAGAGCCAGTACCATGTTCGGAACCAACCGAACATGGTACTTTTTTGGAGGGTGATGTATGCTGTCTGGCTACGCGGCACGCTCAGGGTCGCGCCACAAAGTTGTGATAATCGGGGGTGGATTCGGCGGACTCAATGCCGCCCGCGCGTTGAAGCGCGCCGATGTAGATATCACCCTGATCGATCGCCGAAATTTCCATCTCTTCCAGCCCTTGCTCTATCAGGTTGCGACCGGTGGGCTTTCTCCCGCTGATGTTGCCTCTCCCCTCCGTTCGATTCTCAAAAGACAGAAAAACACCACCATCCTGTTGGGCGAAGTTGAGCGGGTGGACCTTGGCGCACGCCAGGTTGTTCTGGCCGACGGTGAGCTGATTACCTACGATTCGCTGATCATCGGGACAGGAGTTCGGCACCACTACTTCGGCAACGATCAATGGCAGCATCGGGCACCCGGATTAAAATCGATTGAAGACGCGCTTGATATCCGGAGCCGCATATTTCACGCGTTTGAAACTGCCGAACGTGAATCAGATCCGGACAAAAGGGCGGCATGGATGACCTTCGCACTGGTGGGTGGCGGACCGACCGGGGTAGAACTCGCCGGGGCATTGGCCGAGATAGCCAATGAGACGCTCTCCCGGGATTTTCGACGCATCAATCCTCGTGACGCCAAAATCATTTTGGTTGAAGGGAATGATAGAGTGTTGACTTCTTACCCGGCAAAGCTATCTGCCAAAGCGCGAAGATCCCTTGAACGGCTCGGCGTTGATGTACGAGTCTCGACTATGGTGACTGATATTGATGACGAGGGAATCACGATACGGCATGCCGATCAGCTCTCGCGGATACACACCCGCACGATCCTCTGGGCCGCCGGGGTGCGGGCGACCTTCGACAGCGCCGCATTGGTGGATGGAAATAGTGCTCTTCTCGACAACGCGGGGAGGATCAAGGTCGATCCGTTTCTAAATATCCCTGGTCGACCGGAGATTTTTGTCATCGGTGATCTGGCCACGTTCACACATCAGACAGGGCAGCCACTTCCCGGAGTTGCTCCGGTCGCGATGCAGCAAGGGACATACGCATCGAAGACCATCGTCCGACGACTTGAAGGCAAGCCGGACAAGCCGTTTCACTACACTTTCCCTGGAGACATGGCCACCATCGGCCGCAATGCGGCGGTCGCTGATATTAAAGGATTTCGCTTCTCGGGTTTTTTGGCCTGGAGCATGTGGGTTTTTCTGCATTTGATGAAGTTGGTCGAGTTCGACAACCGACTGCTGGTTTTCATTCAATGGGTTTGGTACTACATCACGCACAATCGAGGAGCGCGGCTCATCACGAATGAGCGCCAGAACGAGCGGCACTGAACCCCGCATTGCTGTTTTGTTCGTTTCAACTCGGCACTATCCTGAAACACCAACTGGTATCAGACTGAAACTAGACGTCGGAGTATGTTCTTCGAGTTAGTTGGTCATAACTGTTCTCCTGTATTTTTTCTCTTGATTCTCAATTGGTTACTGACCGTATGCGTATTGCCGCGCCTGAATCGCGGCAGTTGGCATGTTTCTTTCTTTATGATCGGTCGTACGCACATGGGGATACGGAGGACGAGGAATCGAGGGGCATGGAAAGACTCCTCGTCCAAAAAAGGGGCTGGCGACGGCAGGGTGGAAGAATAGGGAAAGCCGCTCGACTTTGGGGCTAGTTGGAAAAGGGGACGGGCTCTCGGGCTTCAGTTGGGGCACAATGGCCAGGAGAGAAGGGTGCAAGGCGCGGTTCGTTCTGCGATTGTACCGTATGAGAAAGCAGTCCATCGCACCTGGACTGCTTTCTTTTTTGTGGTTAGTTCCAAACCAAAATAGGCCTCATCCAAATGGCGAAATCAGAGTATAACAATCGGATACACAAGAGGTCTCAAATTTTGAACGCGACTGGAATGGAATAGTCGGTGGAACCGCAAGCAATACTTAGAGATACAGTGGGCAACCATACCCACCAGCGCCAGACCGCGGGCGCTATCCGCCAGCGTATTCTGATCGTTTCGCCAGTTTGGCAGCAGGCCGAGTTTGGCGGGCCTGATGTTTCGTTTTTGGCTGCCCGCCTCTCCAAGGAGGGACAGACTGTCTCTCTCCTGTCCTGCTGCCGCTTTGGCGATACTCTTGGTCTTCACCGTCGGAACTCGCTCTTCGGCACGGCACAGAAGCTTCGCGAGTTGTACCGTCGCGTGGTTGAGTGCGATGTTGTCTATCTGCAGGCGACTCCTCCGTTCGAAATGCTTCGCTCCCTCTTGCCCCCGCTCTTGATGGCTCGCTTTTTCGGGAAGCAGACAGTCATCTCTTTTGCTGGGGGAAATGTCGAGGACTTGACCGGAAGGTTCGCGCGCATACTCATTCCAATGCTCCGGCTTGCTACCAAGATCATCGTACCAACCGAGTGGTCTTCGCGCATTCTGGCGAAGTATCATTTGCCGGTCGAAGTTGTACCAACACCTGTTGACACGGTCAATTCGCCCCGTTTGATCCAGGAAGTTCAACCACGGATTCTCTCCTTTCTCCTTGCCGGACCGGACAGCAACCTGACTACGATTCTCAGGGCGGTTCGCTTGGCCAAGCAGAAATATCCGCGAGTTGAGTTGACGTTGGTTGCCGGGAGAGAAAAACTTTCGCTCGCGGTGGCTCACACGATCCAGGATAATTTTGTCACACTTATTGACTCTTCAGACCAGGAGGCGATTCGCCGCTCCCTCGAGAATTGTGATCTGCTGGTTAATAATTCGACCGATGATGACCTCCCTACGCCGATCCTACAGGCACTCAGTCTCGGGATTCCGGTCATCTCCTGTGATTCGGGTGGCATGACGGCGGTCATTCAGAATCGTCAATCCGGACTGATATTCCCCGCAAACGACCCGGTCGCCTTGGCCGGTCGAATAATCGAACTGATCGAACAACCCGCTTTGGTTACCCAACTCTCACGTTCGGGCCCACTTGAGGCGCGTCGATTTGCCTGGTCGGCGGTCCGCGGTAGCTGGATCCCCCTTTTCAACCGATATAGAAACTAATATACTCGGTTGGCCGGACGGTGCCACTGAACTGTCCAACTCTGGAGACACGCGATCTATGCATATCGTTTGGCTGCGCGCCGAACCGATCTTTCCGCTGGATAGCGGATACCGTATCCGCAGTTACAACCTCCTTCGCGGGATCGCTCGCGAGGAGGCGGTGACGTATGTAGGATTGCGTCAGGACGACAGCCTGATCGGTCAGATATCCGACCAATTCTCCTCTCCCGCGATCACAGTCTACGCTTCGCCAGAGGTGAAGGCGGGAGCCTCATTCTATGGAAATCTGCTTTTCAACCTTGGATCGGTCTACCCATACTTTATGAAGAGGTTCGGTCACGCCGACCTGAAAAGTGAGATCCGCAAGCAGGTTCACTCCGGCGCATGCGACCTGATCATCTGCGACTCTCTCGAAAGCGCCGTCAACCTGGACTTCTCTTTCGCCGTCCCCAAAATACTTTACCACCACGCCATCGAAACGGTGCTCTGGCAACAGCGCTACGAGACGGCGTCCGGCGTCATTCGCAGAGCCTACTTTAATTACGAAACGAAACGTATGGCCGCCTATGAAACGGCGACCTGCAATCGCTTTGATAGGATCTTGGTTACCAGTGAAAAGGACCGTCAGTCTCTGAGGGATGACTACAAGGTAACGACCCCGATCGATGTTGTCCCCGTAGGTGTGGATTGCGCATTCTTCAAACCGGGCAAAGAAGATACGACCATACCCAAGCGTCTGATGTTTTCGGGCGCGCTTGACCTGCTCTCTAACATTGACCAACTTTTGTGGTTTGTGTCCGAGGTTTATCCGCTCGTGCGACGAGAACATCCCGAAGTCTCACTCGAGATACTCGGGCCGAATCCGGCGATCGAGATCGCGGCCTTGCCGCAAAAAGACAAGTCTATCACCGTGACAGGCTGGGTCAAGGATATCCGCCCGCACTTGGCACAGGCGGATATTTACATCGTCCCATTGCGTGTTCCGGGGGGAAACCGGGTTAAGCTGTATGAGGCGATGGCTATGCGCCGGCCAGTCGTATCCACCAGTTACGGCGCGGAAGGTCTCGATTTGGTGCCGGAACAGGATCTACTCGTCGCCGACACCGTACGAGAATTCGCGGCGGCGGTCAACCTTCTGCTGACCGACCGGGAACGCCGTGACAAGCTGGCCGATTCCGGTTGGCGCAAAGTAAACGCGGAACATGACTGGCACCAGATGGTCGCCCAGGCTCTCCAGATATTCCGGTCGGTGGGTCCCAAGCCCACGATGGCCGGAAAGTGATTGTCTTTCCACACGCCCCCTCCTATCTTTCTCGGCAACCCGCAATAGATAGGTTGGGAGATGACAAATCAATATAGCCACAACGCGCTGAAGACCTTTGAAGAGTGCCCGAGACGATTCAAGTTTCGCACCATTGAGAAGATCGAACTTCCGAAGCGCGTCCCCGCGAATATCTATCTCGGCCAAGCGGTACACCGTACACTTGCCCGACTATACGCGATCGTTCAGGACGGCAAGGTCCCTGAACTTGAGTATCTGAAGAATTTCTATCAGGCCGAGTGGGAAAAGCCTGAGCGGGAACAGATCCAGATAGACCGCGACTTCATGACCATGGATGATTACATCGCCAGCGGTCGGTCAATGATCGAGACTTACTACACCAAACACGCCCCTTTCTCCGACGCAAGAACCATTGGAATTGAACGGAGACTGGATGGCTCTCTCCCCGGTTCATCGTACCGTCTGCGCGGCATCATAGATAGACTCTCGCGACGCCCGGACGGCACTATAGAGATCTGCGATTATAAGACCGGCAAGGACCTGCCGCGTGGCGGCAAGGATCCGATGTTCTATCGCCAGATGGGGATGTATCAGTTGCTCGTGCAGGAAAATTTCCCCGATTTCACCGCGATCGAACTGGTCCAGCACTATCTTAAGCTGAACGAGGTGGTGACGTACCGGATGTCAGAGGATGAACTGGTACAGCTCGAGGAAGAACTTCGCTCCATCATCCAATTGATCAAGCGCGCTGTGAAGCTCGATGATTTCCCCGCTCGAGAAGGATCGTATTGCGATTTTTGTGAATATCAGAAGATCTGCCCGGCCAAACGGCATCGGCTCATCATGACTGAAGAGGCAGGCGAGGTCTCGGGAGAGGAAAAGGCGACCGCCGAACTGGCCGCGCAGAAAGCCGCGCAGTACCTTGAATTGTATCAGCAGATAAAGGGGCTGGAAACTGAACAGGCCGCGCTGAAAGAGGATCTCAAGCAATTGGCCAAGACACTGAACCTTCAGCGCGTGGTCACTGATACCGGAAATGTCAGTGTGACGGTCAAGATGCTGGAGAAGTTCCCCACCAAAACCGATGACCCTGATGGATATGTAGAACTGTCACAACTCGTCAGGCGGCTTGAGTTGGATGGATGCCTGAAGGTCGATGATTCCGCTCTGCGCGATATTGTCGTCAAGAATCGACTTCCTGACGACAAACTTGAGCTGATCACGGCGCTGATGCGGATAGAAGAACAAGTCACCGTACGAGCCAACTTGAAGAAGGCCGAGTCCGAAGATAAGATCGAATAAAAAAAGCGCCGGTCGCTCGACCGGCGCTTAAGTTTGTCTCTTGCCTTCTACTCTTTCCTGACAATGAACACCGGCACTATCTGCATGTCCTTCTGTTGCACTCGGACTGTATCCGGGGGATTCCCCTGCAGCGAATCGGCCACCGAGAGCAGACTGTTCTGCGGATGAACGGTCGTGGTGTCAACATCCAGCTTCTCGATCGGCTTTTTGTCCAGCGACGAGACATAGATGGTTGCCAGTCTTCCCTTGCCGGGAGCGAGCACCCGCTTGGACGCCCCCGGGCCGACCATGCCCAGTAGTACGCACTGGATCGCCGTATCGGCGCGGAATGATTTCATCCCGAAATGCTCGACCCGACCACCCGTGAAGATGGCGGAATCCGCGACGATCCGATTCAGTCCGGAGGTCATCCGGAATGGAACAGAAAGTCCAAGCACCGTCTCGTCGTTGAAGTAGGAGACAGTGATAGTCCAGTTGTCATCGTTGATCTTGGCAACATCCGCCCAAATGGTATCAGGAACACCTAAGGCATCGACCTGGGCGGAGCCGGTGGCCGGAACCAAGGTCAGTAAAAGCAAGAGCGCGCAAAGTCCAATAACAGAACGGGTCATGGGTCCTCCAGAGTATCAGTTGTCGTATCGTATTCCTTGTACACGCGACCGGGCCGGCTGGTTCTACCGCTGAATCGGTTCATCCAGAGGCGAGGTCATGATCCGCCGTAGCGACTGGATGAGCGAATCCGCCTTAGCCGGATCGCCAAGTTTTTCCTTATGGATCTGGGCAGCCGTTACCAGAGCGTTCTGCCCGATATTGTCATTCGGGAACTTGTCAAAAACCTGTAGAAGCATCGTCGCGGCCCCCTGCCAATCGCTGTTTCGGCGCAACAACTCCGCCCGGTAGGTCAGAGCCAAGGCTTCGACCTGCGAGCCCGGGGTTCGCCCGGCGATAGAACGGAAGAACTCATCTGCTTTCCCCATCCACTTCTCCGCTTCGATCTTTCGACCCTGTTTCAGCATCTCATCCCCGACATGCAAATAGGATGACATCGCTTGGTCGGAGGCCGCGTAATTGTCGATCAGAAACCGGTATTCGGTCTCTGCCCTATCCCATTGCCCTTCCTTTTCATAGGACTGCGCCTTAACAAACTGGGGTGCAGGATTGCTCATGTAGTAGCCGCGATAGTCACGATTGAGGTCGGCTAGAAGGTCCCGTGCCCGATCGTATTGCTTCTGCTCCATGTACACGAGCGCCTTCTTGAAAATGAACTGCGGGCGAGCCAGCGTATCCTGACCGGTCAGACGGCCCAGGATGCCATCGTATGTCTGCAGGGCTCTGTCAAACTGTCCGAGTTGAATCGCATAGATATCGCCAACTCTGGTCATCGCGCGCCAGTCGGTCTGTCCGGATGCATCTTTCACCTGTTCGAACGCGTTGATCGCCTCCGGCCACTGCTTACCCTTGCCATAGAGGATCCCCAACATGGTCGAGGCTCCGGTACCCAACTTGGTGCCAGCTCTCTGGCGGGCAAATCGTTCGTAATAAGTTACAGCCCGCGCGTACTGCTGTAGGGCGTGCGCGCTGTCCCCGACCCGGCTGTAGATTTCATGTATCTGGGCAGGGAGGCTAAAGACCGGCGTGATGATATCACCCCGCATGTCGATCGGCGGATCGACTAACTCTGTAGCTTTGTTGTAGACAGTTATGGCGCTGTCCCACTGACCGGTGGCCTGCAGGGACTGACCAAGATTAACCCAGGTCACGGCCGTTTCCAGCGCCGGAAGCTTCAGTCGTCCGAGCAGATCATTTAGTATCACCGTGCAGGTATCATAGTGTCGAAGAGTGTAGAAGAATTGAGAGAGTCGTGAGGCCGACCTGAGCGCGATCTGGCTTAATTGCATATACTCTGCGGAGTCACTCGCCTGATCAACTTTGTCCAGCGCGAGGTAAGCGCTTGAGAGAGCCGCGCCAAAAGCGTCGCGGACCTCGCGCGTGACCGCGTCGTTACGGAGTTGCTGGCGAATCTCAGCATCAGTCAGGAGCTTTTCCGCCTGATGATAGAGCTTCTCCGCGTCGTATCGCAGCCTCACCGATGCGGGGCTGGAACACGCTATCCCGACTAGGGCAAGCGCAAGACCTGTAAGAAGAAAGAATTTCTGTCCTATTGAAGATAACCGCATACGTAAGAGTATCCTTTGTCTGATGCGCCGTGAAGATAGGCGAGCCGGAAAGAGCTAACAAGTATAAAAATCAGCGACTTAGCCTTGCCGAACTCAGATTAACGACGATTTCTGGCCAACTCAAGCTGCCCAAGCGCGACCGCCACCGCGTATTCTACCCGTAGATTGGTCTGACCGAGCGAAAATCTTTGGAATCCCGCTTCTTCCAACAAACTCCGCTCGAAATCCACCCAGCCTCCTTCGGGGCCGATAGCCAGATAGTTGCCGCTTGACGACCCTTCTTGTACCAAGTCAGTCAGTTTCGGTTCTGTCGCCAGATCTGCCATCAGCTTGTTAGAACGTTGGAAGTCCGGGGCGTAGGGCAGCACGTCCTCGACGAAGGGTCGAAAAAGAGGATGGACAGATATCACAGGGAGTCGTGTCCACTCACCTTGACTAAGACCTTCAAGCAAATAGGGCCGGTAACCTTCCTCCTGAAGGAGAGGCGTTTGGAGGTAGCTCTTGTCTGTTCGGTTGGCGCGCACGAATCGAACCGACCTCAGTCCATACATCCCGGCCACGAAGAGCACTTTGCGCAGGATCTTAGGGCGAGGAATGGCGCAGACCAGGTCCACGGTCTGTTCTGGGGCCGGAGGCAGATCCAATGATTCGACTTCAACTATCAACTCCTCTTCGTCGATCGAAATGACGTTGCCGAATCCTTTGGGGCCGTTCAATACTCCAATAGATAGCCGGTCTCCTGCCTCTGCCCTGAGAATCTCTCGAACGTGGCGATAGCGCACCCCTGCCACGCGATAGCGGCCGGCGTCCACGCGATCTTCGTCAAAGACCAGCAGGAGATTCATATGGATTTATGGGCGGAAATCAGTTTCACGAAGTGAATATGAGGGAGGACGAAGTCGTGAGCAATGACGAAAACTCTACCTTATGTCGAGCGGCGGTGGACATGCCGATCCGTATGACGTCCAGGAAGCTGCTTTTTGCGTCGCCTGGTTCCATTCCGCTCCGGCTCGATATTCAGAATAGTCCCCCGGCACCGGCTCGTGCCGCATCGGCAGACATAGAATTCCCGCAGAGCTTTGGTGATCCTTCCCGGCGCGCTGAAGCGGTAATCGTAGGTGAGTTCCTCACCTTTCTGAATGGTCTTCTCAGCGAAAATGTAAATACGGCCATCCTCGTCGAAAACTTCACAATTGGGGTCGCAGGAGTGGTTGATAAAGCGGGCGTCATTCCCCCCGATTCCGGCGTCGATCGTGGTCATTTCATCCACAGAAAAGAGAAAGGTATGGTGGCGTTCCATTGTCTCTTCATTGTAGCGCTTCAATTCAAGATCCGGCCCGATCCGTTCGCCGACATACTCGATAATGCGCGTCCCTTTTGGGATCTTGACCAGCGCGAAGGCTCCACGCCCCTGGATCCGCGACTGGCGAATAATGAAATAGCCGTTGTTCCGTTTGCCGTTATTCTTCATGTCTGAAAACCACCTTGATGCCCGACTAGCCCGTATCGTGCAGGTTCATCCGAAAAGACTGTGCGGGACTGTGGACAGAAGATAATCGATAGTCGGATTTTGCCAAGAGGGAATCTTGATGATAGAGTTATTCTGTACACAATTTGGGCAATACCAGCGCACTTCCCCCCTGCCGATCACCACAGATTAAATATACTGGGGCGACTGCTGGTAGTATCGGCGGAGGCGGACTCTTGCTCCGGATCCCCCATCCCGGTGGCGGGTGTCTCCTGACCCGGTCGAACATAACGCGGTGGATGATGTTCATCGAACTGGGTAGCGTCCTGAAACTGCTTCGCCACCGCCAGGAGTGTCGCTTCATCGAAAAGTGGTCCGACAAAGGTCACGCTGGTCGGGATTCCCGCATGGTCAAACCCATTCGGCACTACCACACAGGGATGACCGGTCAGGTTGGTCAGGAAGAGATTGTTGCCGTCAAATGTCGGGGCGAGTATAACATCCACGGATTTAAAGAGATCGTTCATCCGTTCTGCTGCTTCGTGACGCAAGCGGGTCGCTTGAATGTACTCGACTGCCGGAATGAAGCGCGAAGCGCGGAAGAGATTCGGCCATGACGTTTTCAGTTGCTGAGCAAGCTGGTCGTCCTGATTGGAACGCGTTAGTTCATCGAACGAAGCCGCCGCTTCGGCGGTCAGGATAAACTCCATCGCTTTGATCGGAAACTCGGGCAGATTGATCTCGATGAGGTTCGCCCCCATCCGTCGTAGCTGCTGAATGGTTTTCAAGTCATTGACCCGGTTTGTCCCGCGATCAAAGTCAGCTTTCAGATACCCGATTCTCAGTTTGGAAAGGTCGGTCCGGTAGGAGTAGTTGAAGGGCAGATCCTCGACTGTCAGATCCTTGCCATCCGGCCCCATGATACTGCTCAAAACGATAGCGCAGTCTTCAACGTCGCGGCAAATGGGCCCGACCTTGTCGATAGACCAACTGAGAGTCATCGTCCCGGAGCGACTGACTCGACCATAGGTAGGACGGAGACCAGTCACTCCGCATCGCGTAGACGGGGAAACAATAGAGCCCCAGGTTTCCGTCCCCAGCGCAAACGGGACCAACCCAGCCGAGGTCGCCGCCGCAGGACCAGCCGAAGAACCGGCGGAACGTTCGTTAAGATTCCAGGGATTGCGCGTCACGCCGCCATACCAGACATCCCCCCAAGCCAATTCACCCATAGAAAGTTTGGCGACCAACACGGCACCGGCTTCCTCCAGTCGATGGATTACCGAGGCTGTCTCATCCGCCATGTTCTGCTTGAAAACCTCAGTGCCATACGTGGTGGGATAGCCGACTACATCGAAAAGATCCTTCACTCCATAGGGAATCCCGTGTAAAGGCCCGCGGTAGACTCCTCCCGCAATCTCCTTGTCGGCCTTGGCAGCCTGACGCAGAGCAAGATCCTCAGTCAGCGTAATAACGCAATGGAGCTCGCCACCATACCTCTTCAGGCGGTCGAGATACATTCTGGTGAGTTGAGTCGACGTAACTTTGCGGGTGCGTATCAATTCGCCGAGTTCGCGTATCGAAGCAAAGGCGAGGTCGTTGAGGTCGGATGGAACAGCGATCGAGCCAACCGGAGTTAGCGCAAGTGCCCGCTGCTGTTTATCGAATGTCATGCCGGAGGTGACAGGTGAAAAGAGCATTGAGGAAGGTTCATCGGAAGTGATCCGTGAACGGCGCAATGCTTCATAGTCCTGACGGTACTGCGTCAGGATATCGATCATGCTGTCGATCTCGGCGGGGGTGAAATCGATGCCGATCAACTTCTCGGCGGCTTCCACGCGCGTATCTGTGATCTGTGAGGTATCAGGCGGGCTGGCGTGAACGAGTGAAGCGGCGAGAATTATGCTGCAGAAGCTGAGTTTATATCCTTTCATACGTCCTGGTTTCAAGTCCGCGAATGCAGTGCAACATGCATTACTTGTACCAATGAACAGACGGAATATATACGCGGTTGTTGCTTCTAAAGAAGGGAATTCGGTCGCAAAGTTTGCGCGTTAGAAGAGAGCGTGCCGAATTGTGTGAGAAATCGCAAAGCGCGAAGATTGCGCGATGTTCGAATATGCTCACTCACCTCTTGGTCAGATTGTACCCACTGCTATCTAAAGGCCTCAGGATGCTTCAGGTGGAAATTGGTCGCGTCCTGATACTTCTTCGCCACCGCAAGAAGAGTAGCTTCGTTGTACAATCTCCCAACAAACGTGATACTGACCGGATGGCCCGTACTATCAAACCCATTCGGAAGTACAACACAGGGGTGACTGGTCAGGTTGGTGAGCAGAAGATTATTCCCCTCAAAGGAAGGAGACAAATACAGGTCAACGGATTCCATAAGCTTGGCCATCTCCTGAATGACCATCTGGCGAAGCCGATTTGCCTGGATATACTCCACTGCCGGAATAAGTCGCGAAGCCCGGAATACATTCGGCCAGGCGTTCTTGATCTGTCGTACCATCAGGTCATCGCGACCGGATCGCGTCAATTCGTCAAAGGCTGCCGTGGCCTCGGCGCTGAGGATGATTGACATGGCATCAATCGGATAGTCCGGCAGCTTGATCTCTATAAGGTTCGCCCCAAGCTCCCGCAACTTCGTCAGTGTTGCGTTGTTCGTCGCGGCAAATCCAGTATCGGCCTTGAAGTCTTCAGCCAAATATCCTATCCGCAGTTTGGACAGATCGACCTGTGGAGAATAGTTGAATGGCGCGTCCAGTAAGGTCAAATCTGCCCCGTCCGGTCCGATTAGGGTGTTAAACACGATCGCGCAATCCTCGACCGTCCGACAGATCGGCCCGATCTTGTCCATGGTCCATGACAGCGCCATCGCCCCGGTCCGACTGACCCGACCGTAGGTCGGCCGAAGTCCGGTAGTGCCACACCGGGTGGAAGGAGAAACGATCGAACCCCAGGTCTCGGTCCCTATTGCGAATGGCACCAATCCCGCGGCAACGGCGGAAGCAGAGCCGGCCGATGAGCCGCTCGACCCTTGCGAAGTATCCCACGGATTGCGGGTCTTCTCTTTCGTCCAAACATCCCCCCACGCCAACTCTCCAAGCGATAATTTGGCGACAAGGATCGCCCCGGCCTCTTCGAGCTTCTTAATGACCGTGGCCTCCTCGTTGATCAATTGATCTTGATAGGGTGGCGTTCCCCAGGTTGTTTTGTACCCTTTAACCGCGAGCAGATCCTTTGCGCCATACGGGATCCCGTGCAACGGTCCGCGATATTTCCCCGCCGCAATCTCAGCATCCGCCTTAGCCGCCTGCTGGAGAGCCGTTTCTTCCGTCAGCGTGATAACGCAGTGCAGTTGCGGATCGAATCTCCTCAGCCGCTCCAGACAGAGTACCGTAAGCTCGGTTGCGCTCACCTGACGAGTCCTGATCAACTCTGCCAGTTCTCCGATAGAGTAGAACGCCAGGTCATTCAGGTCGGCTGGTCTCGCAATCTTGCCCATCCTTGTGAACTGAATGGGGCGTCGTTCTATCGGAAGTTTGAATCCGACCGGCAATGGATTAAACTGGATCGCCGGTGGTACGGAGTTGGCTATCTGCACGGTTCGCAGCTTCTCATAGAGTGCGAGATTCTCCATCAGCGATTCCAGCATGCTGTCTCGCTCGGCCTCGGTAAATGAAAGGCCGATCACTGTCTCTGCGGCGGCGATGTCGTTAAGCTTTATCTTCATGCTGTCCGTCTGGGCGAAAGGGGTTGACGAGAGCAAGGCTATGAGAATCAGTACTCTGCGAAACATGCTGGTACCTCTTGCTGATATCACTCTTTGTTGCGAACCGGCTGGGCGTACCAGCCTCGATAGCTGGCGTTGGCCATACGGGCCAGATCGCAGCAGTAGTCGGTCATTTCATGCAGGCTCGGGAGCATTGGTATGACTTTCAATTCCGCCTCGACCTTCCATTGGAAATCGATGGTACCGGGTTCGATCACCCGTTGCTTAAATGTCCGCGCGACATGGAATCCGCTCGCCAGTAACAGACTGCGGAGGGTTCCGACACCGTTGTCATCTTCGGTATCAAACTGATGACAGGTGGTGTGGGCCACTCCAAGGTCAGCCCCCTCGCGCTCCAACGCCGCCAGATGTTGCGCGTTTAATTCACGGTTGGTCTTCTTCTGATCTCGTGACGAATGATCCATAGCCATCTTGTCCTGATTCAGCGGATAGTGATCAGGACAACTCCGCATACAATTTCTCCGCAAACCGGTCGGTCATGCCAGCGATATAGTCCGCGACCACGATCGGTTGTTCTTCGGTCAACAGCATTTCGCGAAACCGCTCCGGCATCAGCTCAGAACGCGCTGAGAGCTTCGCGAACAGCAATTCGATTATCTGCCGTGCCCGCCGCGACATCTCCGCCATCCGCTCATGCCGGTACAGTTTCTCTTTGAGGAATCGCTTCAGCTCTGCGACTTCGTTCTTCATCGAGACCGAGTAACCGACGATCCGCTCTGGCGATATAGCGACATCGTTCTGTCCGTAAATGCCGAGGCGGGATATAGTCCGGTCGGTCTCTTCCATTACATCAACAGTCGCGCTATTGACCAGGTGCCTGACAATTGAGAATCTTCGTTCCCGCGATGAAAGATGAACCGCGACGGCGGGGTTATGCAATCCCGGACGCGACCAGATCCCCAATTGCTCTATCTCCTCAAGCCGCAACAACTCAGAAGCCAGCCCATCGTCAATGTCGTGAGCATTATAGGCGATCTCGTCGGCAATATCAACCAGCGATGCCTCCAGCGAGGACCTTGTCGATGGGTCGAACTCCGGACGATGGAGTTTCACCGTCGTCTCATGCTTGGCTATCCCCTCGCGTACCTCGAACGTCAGGTTCAGGCCGGGATGATCCGGATAACGCTGTTCGAGCAGGTCAACCACGCGCAATGACTGGTTGTTGTGGTTGAACCCGCCATGCGCCGACAGGAGATCATTCAGCACATCCTCCCCCGCGTGTCCAAAGGGAGTATGCCCGAGGTCATGCACGAGGGCTATAGCCTCGCTCAGATCTTCGTTCAAGCGAAGGCAGCGCGCCATCGTGCGACTTATCTGCGCGACTTCGATAGTATGGGTCAGCCGTGTCCGGAAGTGGTCTCCCTCATGGGGCAAAAACACCTGCGTCTTGTATTCCATCCGGCGAAAGGCCGTTGAGTGTATTATCCGGTCGCGGTCGCGTTGGAATGCGGTGCGGTACGGATGTTCCTGTTCTGGAAAAGTCCGTCCCCGCGAATCCGCGGCCTTGGTCGCGTAGGGAGCCAGGGACTGCAGTTCGAGCATCTCTATTTCGGCGCGCCTACTTAAACTCATCCCCTCCTCCTGTCTGCTTCTGGCGATTGCCGAATGAGATGGAAATGGTTTGCGACAAACCGAGAACCGGATGAACCGATGCTCCGTAGGTCAGCCGACCTCCCTTGAACGAAAACTCCACTCCTCCGCCTATCTGTGTCGGGGCGGTGGCAACACCCAGCATAAGTGCCGCGGTGTTTCCGAGGCCGATGTATTGCCCAAGCGAAAAGCGTGGACGCTCCAAAGCCTGAAGTTGCACGCGACCCAGCACTGATAGATTTCTGGTTCCCCGGTACTCGACTTCGGTCACATACAGAGGTTTGGTGGCGGGGCTTCCATCATTGAATGACGGCGACGTAATATTGTCCGCCCCGATCACCGCGATGAACCGGCGGTGGCGATACTCGCCGGACAGGTGCACTGTCGCGGCGCTGAGGTTATCATAATTGCCGCCAAATCCAAGTATCCGGTATGAGCCACCCAGCGCAACCGTCAGCGAGTCAAAGTGCGCGGCCAAAGTCAATTTGGCGGTCTGCTCCGCATACAACTCGCTTTTGCCAAATTGAGAGAACCCGGCGGCAAAACTGTATCTCCCCTTCCGCCACGCTCCCGCCAACATGAACTGGTCGAGATCTTTCAGATCAAACGCCCGGTTGAGGGCTGTCTCAACTCGATACTCCCCGACCTTCAATGACCCAGTCGGGATATTCAACATCTCCGATGGTGTCGGATCAGAGAGCAAAGTGCCCTGGCCGAGTCCTGCGCCTCGGCTGGTGAGGAAGTCATATGCGGAAGCACTGCCGGTAAGCAGTACCACCAGGAACGATAGGGTGACAAGCTTCTTCATCGTGCTATCACCACCGTTTCTTTGACCGATTCGACTCCTTCTGCCTCGAAGTAGCAGATATAGATGCCGATCGGTAGACGATTGCCGGCATCTGAACGACCATCCCAGCTTATCGAACTCGTCGTCAACGGGTCGCTGTCGAGAAAAGTCTTCACCAGATTCCCGGTCCGGTCATATATCTTGAGCGTATAGGCCGACGCATCAACCACGGTCAGTCGTAGGGTTGTTTCATCCTCAAAGCCATCGCCATCGGGAGAAAAGACCTGTGGCTCGAAGGCAATCGTCGTGCTATCCGATGTCGGCTGAGTCCAGACCGTGTTGATCTGGCCTGGTGTTCCACCGGCTGAAGCGGATCTCAGCCAGGGGCCGTCGTTCTGGAGTGTCTGGTCACGCGCAATGGTGTAGTTGTCCGCAAACCCTTCCGTGTATTGATATCGATCAGCCGCGAACCCAAAGGAATCATATAATCGCACCAGATCGCCGGTGTTGTTCAGGCTTGGCCAGGAGCCGGGTTGAAAGACTCGTACCGTTGACCCGGTGTAATATGTCCGAAATGCAAGTGTGTCCTGCGCCACCACGACCCGCTCACCCGGGAACAGCGGCGTAAGGGAATTGATGATCGCACGGAGGTTCAATTCATCCCCGACACGCCATCCGGCCAGATTGATAGTTGAATCGCTGACATTCAGTAACTCTATCCATTCGGATGATAACGGCAGTGCCGGATCGGGCAGGAACTCTGAGAGGATGATCGGCGGATACTGGTGACCGGTGACACGAATAAACGCGCTGTTATTGGTCAACCGTCCATCAGGGCTCAACAAAAGTCCGATCTTCGCGTAGATTCCAGGCTCCTCCAGATCGAATGACAGAGTGTCTCTGTTTCCAGGACCCAGTGGATCAACTGCGACCGAAACGATGGTATCCTGCGTGTCTGTCGAGTCGGCAGGCTGTCGACGGTACAGCAGGAGAGATTGTGTCTTGGCGGAGTCGGTCCCGCGATTAAAAATCTCCACCCGAATAGATGCCCCACCAAGCATTGACGTATGCCACACGGAATCAAGCTCTAGGTCCAGCGCGACCGGACTGACAGAATTGGCGCGACCAGGTGTCGAACCGGAAGGATCGGCGGAATTGACCGCGGCGTTATTTAACGCTGATATTCGTTCCCAGGAGTAACCATCGCCGCCAATATCGTTCCACGTCAGTTCAGAGAGCAGCGTGCTTACGGAGTAGAGTCGAATGTATCCCGCGCTATTAGCGAGTGTGAAGTTCTCCTCGGCGATGCGAAGTGCTGCCTCTTCCGGAGTATCTCCCCACAGCCCTGAGCTGTCTCCCCATACCGATTCAAAACCTGGTGATCCACCTGACTCCACCAGATTACGGCAGAAGATCATATAAGTGTACGGAGGGAGAAAGCCATAGCCGGAGAGATTGAAGGAAGTGCCGTTTACATCTATAATACATGTATTGAGGTCAACGAACCCAGACGAATCGTTGTATATCTCAATCCATTCCAACGTCACGTAACTATGTGGTTCATTCACCATCGCTTCGTTCACCAGAACTCCGCCATGGGCCGACATCGCGCACACCAGAAGCAAGAGGACATAGTATAGCTTCTTCATATCGCCCCGATGAGCTCCAGGCCAAAGGCCAGTTGGTGCTTGTCCGTTGAACCCGCCGAATAACGCTCGGATATCTTGGTCGCCACTTCGATTGACTCGGTTAGTTGCTGTTTCACTCTCGCAAAGATACTCCAATAGTTGATCCGTCCATCAATAAAACGCGCGAGGTGCGACCAGAATTGGAGCTCCGTCTCGGCGACCGGGCTCACCCGGATATCCGCCAGCCACGATAAGGCTCCCTGGCCGGACTCAGGGAGTGACTGTCCGACCGTCGTCCGGAATTGCATCCTGTCTGACTGATATTTTACGCTCGCCCGAACTCTATGATAGAGTGTATCCCTGGCGCCTCGCTCACTTCGGTTGACAAGGTATTGCAGTCCGACATGCCACGGCGAGGCAACATGCCAGTCGATCTGGCTTCGTGCCTGCATAAGTGAACTGTCGGCATGTAGCCATGCCGCCAATGCCTTGGTCGTAAGGCTGACGTTCTGTGACAACTCACCGACCACTCCCGCCTGAAATCCGGTCTGGCCGGACCGTCTATCCGTGAAGTCCAACCCGATATCTTCAATACCCACTTCATGACTGACCGCCGCCGACCGTCCGCCGGAACTGATAGTCAAGTAGTCCTGGTCGTATCTCCAGCCACTCAGGTTCACTCTGCCGAATACGGTCTTGAGTTTGGCGTCCGCGAGAAATGTCCCGTACGCAGTCCTGACGCCGCCCTGCAAACAGTATTCAAAGTTCACTTCACTCCCGTGTGAACGAATCAGAAGCGACAGCGCCGCTTTGTGATCAATAACAGTCGAATCTGTTGCCCGGTTGGTGATACTGTTCAAAGCCAGTGTGAGAGATGGTCGCATCGCTCCCATGCCTTTGCCGACATGCAACGCAGTCGTGCGCAATGAGTACTCATTACTCTGGTTGTAGGAGGTCAGTGCCGACATGTCAATTCTGCCCAGCCTCATATCTACAAGCATACCGTTAAACCCACCGTAGTCCGGATACAGCAGGCTCTCCCATTTCTCCCGATCGGTCATGCTGAACAACTTGCCGCGATAGCCGACCGCCGTCCCAAGCCCGAACTTGCGACTAAAGGTCCCGATCTGGACGCGCCTCACGGCACTACTATCTGGCAGGTAGACCAACGATCGCTCGACACATCGCTCTCGGCCGGCCAATTCCTCACGTGTGCGCATGGAGAAAAGCCAATGTGCCGACGGCCTCACTTTAAGAGCTGATATCGTTCGCGACGGACTGGGATCTTCCAGCCTCACATGATACTGCAGCTTGAGAGCAGCCAGGTATTCCCTGCGATCACGCTTCTTACGGACGTCTGGGTCTTCAGTATCGTCGACCGCCAGCGAATCAGCGAGCAGATCCTCCAGGTCAAAGAGCGATGGATCGATCCCATACTGGATTGATTCCAGCAAGAGTTGGTACTCGTCAAAATCGATCTCACCGGCGACATAGGCCTGATAGAGTTCATCTTCCGACGGTATGTATGTGTCCGATATCCCGGCCGCCGTTGCCTGCAGACAGCACAGCCCGGCACAGAGTATGCCGGCAACGATTCTCATGACTCCCCCGTTCAGCTCAAGCCATATTTCCTGAGCTTGCGGTATAATGTTCGTTCTGCGATCCCGAGTCGGATCGCGGTCTCTTTGCGATTCCCCTCGGTTTCATTCAGCGTTTTCTCTATTAGTCGCTTTTCCATTTCATCCATGGTCGCGGCCGGCACTGGACCGGAAGAGGAGACAGCGGCAGACTCAACCTCAGCCGGGAGATGCGACGTGATCAGATCGCGAAGCATCTTGATCTCTGTCCCTAGCGATAGGATCGCGCGGTAGATCAACTCTTGCCCCGCTTGTTCGACCGTTCGACCGGTCGATACCGGCAGATGTGTCGCGCCGGCATTCTGTTCTTCGATAAACCGCTCGACATCTTTCACATCTACCACTCCCGACGGCTTGAGGGCCGCCATCCGGGTGGCGAAATTGCGCAACTGCCGAATATTCCCCGGCCAGTCATAACGCATGAGAAGATCGAGCGCGGCATCGGAATACTCAACACCGGACTTCTCCCAGAAATGATGTAACAGCGGTTGAATATCCTGCTTTCGCTCATGGAGCGGCGGAAGTACGATCTTCACTACGCTGATGCGGAAATAGAGGTCTTCGCGAAAGACGCGTTCGGCTATTGCTTCAGTCAAATCGCGGTTGGTGGCGGCGATAACGCGGACATCCGCTTTGCGGGCCTCTGATGACCCCACCGGATAATAGGTACCGTCCTCGAGCACGCGTAGCAACTTGACCTGCATATCCGGCTTGGTTTCGCCGATCTCATCAAGGAAGATCGTGCCACCCTGCGCCTTGAAGAATAGCCCTTCCCGTTTGGCGACCGATCCGGTAAAGGCTCCGCGTTCGTGACCAAAGAGTTCCGATTCCAGAACTCCCTCAGCCAGAGCGCCACAGTTTAGAGCCACGTATGGTCGTTTACTGCGAAGTGAATCAGAGTGGATCGCACGGGCTACCAGTTCTTTGCCCGAGCCGGATGGTCCCACGATCATGACTGGCACTTCGGTCGGAGCGATCTTCTCGATCGTCCGCGCCACCGCCTTCAGTTTGGGTGACCGACCAACCATCTGGTAACGGTGCAGCAATTCAATATCGGAAAGGATCGCGTCGATTCGTTCGGCAATTCTTGATTCCCCAAGATCTCGCGACAGGTAGCCATCGAAAATTCGCTCCTGTTCATCCGGCCCAAAGTGCGTGTGGACCACCCGCCATATCTCCGCGACCGGAGAGAACTTGCGGAGTCGCACCGCGACCGCGTTCGTCAGATCTTGTCGGCTCTCTTCCACCAGCACCAGTGCGATTTGGCGCTCCCTCACCGTCTGGTAAAGTTCTGAGAGTTCGGTCACTACCAGCCCGAACGATTCCCAATTGATCGCGGTCGCGATCTGGTGTGTTGGGTCGGCAAGTATGACTATCCGCTGATTTGGTTTTACCATGATCGATTCTTACAGACCGCGACGAAGCTTCTTTTCCTTGCGCGACATTGGTCGCACGCGTGACTTCGGCTTTGAGGGGACCAGTATCTCCGCCCCTCTCCGGCTGGATTTGAGCCCCGGCAGGAACAGATCGATCTCCGCCCTGACGGTATT
>JAYRFH010000257.1:0-12708 GCA_041908405.1 Candidatus Zixiibacteriota bacterium | reverse complement strand
CGACCACACGCCGGAGCGAGTAGTGATCCAGCTCCGCGCTGTGGAAAGTCATTGCGAGGATGGGGACATCATCGATCGAACGCGGTTTAAGAATGGGGAAGGAGACCTGCGGAGGAATGCGGTCGAAATTCGATTCAAGCTTCTGGTTCAGTTTGACCAGGCTTTTTTCAACATCTTCACCGACCAGAAAGCGAACGATGACCAGCGCTTCTTCGGGGCGGGAGATGGAGTAGACATATTCGACACCGGGGATCTCCCAGATGAGTTTCTCCATCGGGGCGGTGACGCGGTTTTCGACTTCATTGGCGGTGAAGCCGGGGACCGACACCATGACATCAACCATCGGTACTTTGATCTGCGGTTCCTCTTCGCGGGGAAGCATACCGACCGCAAACGCGCCCAGCAGAACCGAGGTCAGGATGATGAGCGGGGTCAGTTTTGAATTGATGAACCCCTTGGCGAGAATACCGGCAAGCCCGTGGGCCGGAACCGTGTGGTGTTCCTGACTCATGGCTGAACCTCAACCTTGTCGCCGTCCACCAGGCCGGTCAAACCAGTTATCACGACATGGTCGTGCTCATTCAACCCTGCCAGGATCTCGACCTTGTCTCCAGCTGTGCGTCCGGTGCGAACGAACTTCAGCACCGCAATATTCTCCGCGTTGACCGTGTAGACTAACTCGAGCTGTCCGCGACGGATCAGAGCGGCGCGCGGGATGTAGATCGATTCATCACCGCTCATTGATAAGAGCAATCGTCCGAACTGACCTGGCCGAGCGATCGAGGCTGGGAGGTCGATCTTGACGATAAAGCTGCGGGTCACCGGGTCGGCGCTTGGAGAAAGTTCTTTCACCGTACCGGTGATGGTGGAATCGATAGAGGATATCTCTACCTGCACACGATCGCCGATCGCGATATGGCCGCGCTGTGACTCCGGGATGGTCACTACGAATTGGGGAGCGGTATCCTCTTCGAGCGTGAACAGCGGCTGACCGGGGATAGCCAGGTCTCCGACATCGACCATTTTGCGCGTGACGACTCCTGAGAAGGGCGCGGTGATCGTCGCGTAGCTCATGAGCGCTTCGGCTTCATCCAGATTGGCTTCGGCCACCGAGGCGCGCGCTTTGACAGCGTCAAACTCCTGCTGGGTGACGGCGCTTTTTTCCAATAGGGAAGTATATCGATTCAGGTCAAGCATAGCCTGATCCTTGACCGCGCTGGCTTGCTGGACGCGGGCTTTGAACTCGCGCGTATCCAGTTCCGCCAGGGTGCCGCCTTTGGCGACACGGCTCCCTATTACGACCGGGATCCGGTCGATACGGGCCTGCACCTTGGTGCTCAGGTCGGCGGTGTTGCGGGCGCGGACTGTTCCCATGATCTCATCATGGGCGCCGGTGGTCAGGCGGTCGGCCTGCACGATCGTTACCGGCTTGGGCGCGCCGGTGGGAGTGGATGCATCCTGATGCGATTCGCCGCAGCCGGTCAAAGCGACCGCCAGGAGCAATCCGGAGAAAAACAGGAGTGATCTCATACGTCTTCCTCTATATGGTCAGTTTTTTTCATTCTCAGCTCTTGACAAACGCATAAACATATGTTTATATATAAATGTGCCGACAAAAAAAGCAACAGATTTTTCAGAGCTTTCTGAAAACAAGCTCGAACTGGTCGCCGGGTGTTTCCAGGCGCTGTCCGACCCGACCCGCCTTAAGTTGTTGCGGGCTTTGAAGTCCGGCGAAAAGACCGTCCAGGATCTGGTCGCCCTCTTCCAGTGGACCCAGCCCAATATCTCCCGCCACCTGGCTATCCTGGCGCGCGCCGGGATGGTCACCAAGGAGAAACAGGGGCCGTTCGTCTACTACCGTATCGCGAACCCCCGGGTCTTTTCGCTGTGCGACAATGTCTGCTCCCATGTCAACCGGATGCTCGACGGCTTCTCCGAAAACAAGGGATAGGCTGATATTGTCAATCCAGTCTCCTCTACTTTAAGAGCAGAGGAGAGGCGAGTTCAGTTCGTGCGAGTTATGTGCGCCTGACAGGCGTCAGCACGCTGATGACAGGCGCTGACACAAGAGATACCAGCATACCGATCGTCCCTGCCTGTGGCGAAGGCGTTCCGCTGATATAGAGCCCGAGGCAGATCGTCAGGCTGATGATAGATGATCCGAATGCCGCGAGTTTGGTTGTCCGTTTCCAGAGTAACCCCCAGACAAACGGTCCAAGGAAGGCCGAGCCTATCGCTCCCCAGGATATTCCCAAAATTGCCACTATCGAGGCAGGCTTGAAATAGGCAAGGATAACTGACAGGAGCACAAAGCTGGCCGAGCAAACGCGCATCAGCATGGTCAGGTTTCTGTCGGAAACCTTTCTATTAATGAATCCCGCGTAGACATCCTTTGCCACCGATGAGCTGGATATCAGAACCAGCGCGGCCAGAGTCGACATGGAAGCCGAGAGGATCAGCAGCAGCATCAGGATCGAGAGCGATTGTGGAATGATATTGGCGAGGAGTTCCGGCATCAGGGCGTCGAAGATCGGCTTGCCGTCCTTGAATGCCACAGGCGATGTCTCGGGGGAGATCAGCACCCGACACGTCGCACCCGCAAAGTAGGCTACTCCGCCTATGAGCGTCGCGAAGAGTGTCGAGGCAACCATACCTATACGGACAGATTTCTTGTCCTTGATGGCGTAGAATTTCTGGACCAGTTGCGGCATCGCGAATGGTGCTACCGAGGTCAGAAAGACAAGCGAAAAGAGCGGCCAGGCTCCGGGCGGTCCGACTACCTCGGTCAATTTTGGATTGAACGTATTGAGCTGTGTGGTCAATTGACCAAACCCACCGGTCTTGTCGAGGGTGGTATAGAGCAGAACCACGGTCCCCGCGGCCATGATGATCCCAAAGATCACATCGATCATGGTCATCGACTTGTATCCCCCCATTACCAGATAGAGGGCGGTGAATACTCCCATAAAGATCAGGGCGAGTCCAAAATCAATCCCGAAATTTACCTGGAAGAGATACGACAGCCCGATGAATACTGCCGCAGAGTACGGCACGAAAAAGACAAAAATGGCGATTGAGCTGAAGAGCTTGAGAGCCGGACTGGCGTAGCGTTTCTCCAGAAATTCCGGCATTGTCTGGACACCATACTCGAGCGACATCTGTTTGATACGCCACCCCATGATCCACCAGACTCCCAACACTCCAACCAGCGCGTTACCGATCGCGACCCAAAGACCGGACAGACCGAAATCCCATCCCACCTTTCCGGCAAAGCCGATAAAGAGCACCGCGGAGAAGTAGGCCGCGCCGTAGGTGAAAGCTGTCATATACGGTCCGACTGTGCCACCACCCAGGAAGTAGTCGGAGAATGAGCGGGTGCGGCGCATGCCGATTATCCCGATGGTGATGATCATCAGAGCGAAGGCGGAGACTATGATCAGTTTTGCGAGCATGGTGATCGTCCTCTGTTAGAAGGTCAAGAGCGCTTCCATCCGTACCCAAGACGAGACTCTGGCGTTTGACGAATAGAAGTTGCCGGGGTTGAATTGCTCATAGAGCAAATGTCCGGAGAGCCGCGGCTTGATCTGGTAGTTGAGTTTCGCAATAGCCAGATCACCCCGCACATTTCCCGACGCATCTTGAAATATCCGCTTTGATGAGAATGTCTCGCCGACGGGCTGCGGGGCCATTAAATGATGATATTCAAGATTAAGCGTGATATCCTTGCCTATGGAGCCCGATGTCTTGCCAAAGAGCGACGCGAAATTGCTCCAGTAGGCAACTCCGTATTCGTTAGTCAGGGAATAGACATACGACTCAGACCACTTGGGGTACCGGCCGAACATCGGCTCCCAGCCTTCGTTCTTGACCGAAGCATTGTCATCTCCGCTCAAGTAGACTCCCCCCACGGTGAGACTCGAAGGATAATAGGTCGGCCAGTTGGTTTTGTACTCGAAATAGCTGTATCCACCGATCGCCCGATGGTCCTCGCCGTCGGCATTACCGGTCTGGATCGCCAGTTCACTGGTTGACGTAAGCTGCGGAGTGAGCTTGGTCTGTTCTCGAACGCCCAGACAGACAATACTGGCGTGAGGAAGTTTCGCTGACGAGTTCCGATCCTTGTGCATCAGATATGGCTCAAGAGTGACATTCGACAGGGAAGTAGTCAGGTAAAGGATAACCGCCTGCTCGTCTCCTTCAGAGAGCACCCTGTGCTGGTCGTGGATGATTGGGAGTATGTCATCGTCTTTCTGCTGATTGACGTAGATAAAGCGCAGGTTTGTCTTTGGAGAAAACTGCCAGCTCAAGTTGAGCGCGTTGAAGTATGCGGTGCGCGAGCCATCGGAAGGACCGCCTTCCGCCACCAAAAAACCCTCACCGAGAGTGATATTCTGCCGTCCAAGAATTGCCGAGAGCGGTGTTTTTCCAAGGCTATCTGCCTTGGCGTACAACTGATCTATCACTACTTCATCAAAGGTAAACACCTGACCGCCAGGGACGAGATACCGGCGGAACTCATTGGTGAAACGGAGCCCGATCTCCCAACGTGGCGCTGGGAAGACCCAACCCATAAATCCGGTCCGGTGTCTCAGGTAGCTTGAGCCCGCGGTTGAGGTTGGATTTTCAGGGAGTCCAAGGGTAGGGGCGTAGTCGGTTGTCTCAATTCGGCTGCGCGTGGTCAGGCTGAACTTGACGACGGAAGTTGAGTCGGCCACCGCAGAGGAAGTCAATATCATTAGCAGTGAGATCGCAAAGGTAGAGCGGAGGATTGTGTGCATAGTTGTCGGGTCCTGTCTCCTATTAGCCCGCAATATGACGCATTGGTCAAACATAGTCAAGATTTACCATGATAGCCGCAGGACGATGACTTGACAGAGCGTGCTGTTGACCAGTTTCTTTCTCTATGTCCTACTATTCCCGACAACTCGCGGGGGAGAGACTTCGGCGAGTCTATGAGTTGGCTCCGCCGCGCATTCGGCAGTATTTGCGGGCCGAGATAGAGTATGTGCGCACTTTCCTGACCGGGCGCGAGTCGGTTCTCGAACTTGGTTGTGGCTATGGTCGCGTAATGTTCGCTCTTGCGCCATTCGCACACACGGTCAGCGGGGTTGATACCGCGAGGGAGAGCATCGAATTGGGAGAAAGACTCGGGGCCGAGTATCAGAATTGTCATTTCCATGAGATGGACGCGTCCGCGATGGAGTTCGAGGCTGACAGCTTTGATCTTGTCGTCTGTATCCAGAATGGCATATGCGCGTTCAAGGTTGATCCGGAGAAACTTTTTCAGGAAGCGCTGCGGGTCACCAGGCCCGGAGGCAGAGTAATTGTCTCCAGCTATTCACCACGATTCTGGGAGGAGCGCCTGCTTTGGTTTGAACTTCAGGCGACTGAGAGATTGGTCGGACCGATCGATTATGCGCGTTCGAAGAATGGCGTTATTGTCTGTACCGATGGATTCAAGTCCGGCACGTTCTACTCCATACAGTTCGAGGATCTGGGGCGGAGATTTGGCGCCAAGACTGAGATGCGCGAAATCGATGAATCCAGCATGTTCGCTTGCTACACTAAGCCAATCCGGTGACCGTCAATCCAGGCAGTAGGAAAAAGGGAGCCGCTGCCCGGCCGGGAGATTCTGGCGAACTCACGGCACGGGCAGCGGTGGTGGGGAGAGAGAACTATATCTGGAACAGATACTGCAATTTCATAAAAAACTGGCGCTGCGCGAGTTTCCATTCATACTTGGCGTTCGGGTCATTTGGGTTGTCGGACCAATCCGCGTAGTCCATCGTTGAACCGGCATAAAAGACAGAGAACGGACTGAGCCGGTAGGTGAAGAGCGGGTCAACCGACCAGACCTTGCTGAAATCATTGTACTGCGCGACAAGACGTATCGAGAGCTCTTTGGCGATCTGATACTGAAATCGCGTACGGGTGATATAACCGTCGAAGTACGCGGTATCCTCGGCGCGGTCTGAGATCGCGTAGTAGGATGTTCCCGACTCGATGGTCAATCGGTCGATCGGCTTCAGGCTAAGTCCAACTTCCGCGATCAATTCATCCGCCTTCTCCGGGACCGCCAGGAAATGCGTCACGGCCGTGCCGGCGTTGATTGACAGGTCGGCCGCGATCCGCTTGTGTGGACGAATAGAGAACTGACCGACCAGCGCATGTAGTCCATCGATATCGTACCCCGCGAATGACTCAAAGATATCGCGGTAAGCCATGAAGACGGATGATTGCGCAAAGCGGAATCCCATGAAGAGGTTGAGCGCGTTCGTCTCCTGCAGTCGTCCGCCGTCAAAGTTCCACCGCCGGAACACAAAGAACCCTGGTTGAATGGTCTCAAACATACCGCCTTTCGGTCGAGCGGTCACTGAACCATAGGAGGAAGCGCTGCGATGGTCATTCACTGGATCATACCCGGTATGAGTGCGGTAGCTTGGACTGACCTGGTTATAATCGAACGTCAGGTTCCAGTGCTCAGAGTAACGCCCGATACGTTGAATGAAGGCAGTCCCCCAATATGACTCGCCATCGAAATCGACCGTGTACTTGTCGTGGTCAAACGTGATGCCATTGAAACGTTCGGTCAGTGATGGTTCGTTCATTTCCGCTGTGTGGCTTAAAAGATACTGACCATCGATAACATACTTCTGGGCGAGGCGAAGTACATAGTCACCGGAGAGGATATTCCCCGAGCCATCATGCCGGAAACGACGATCGGTCAACATCACACCGACCTGGGAGCCATTGCCGAGCGTTTGGGTGCCGCGCAAAACATTGACGTAGCTTCGTCCGCTATTCAGGGTCGGCAGGCTGAACTCGCCGACCGGGATGAGATACGGTGAGTTCTCATCCACCGCGCTCAATAGCCCAAATCTGGTTTTGGGAAGGCGTCCGGTTATTTTGGCCGCAAAGGACGGATCGGCCACTGTGCGCGTGTAGAATGAATTGAAAAGCGTTTGGAAGATGTCGCTTCCTTCATTAAAGAAAGGCCGGCGCTCAGGATAAAGCAGTGCGACCGTGGAGTTGACATCGATCTGTCCGGCGTCCGACTCGATCTGACTGAAATCAGGATTGACCGCCGCCTCTATAGTGATATCAGAGGTTGTGGTGAACTTGCCGCTCAGAGACATTTCTCCCTTGGCGTCATGATCTCTGAAACTGCTGAGCGATTCTCGCTCGCCGGTGCGATAGCCGACAAATGCCGGAAGCAGTTCGATCCCTCGCCCGGAGCTGACATGCTCAATACCGCTGACCGTTCCGAACTGGCACGGATAGCACTGCTGATTCCGGTCGACCGCCGACCAGGCGTATTGTTTGGTCGTTTCACGGGGGCGCACTCTGCGGAAGTCGATCTTCCAGGATTGTTGGTCGGCATCGGGGAAGCGGAGGCTGGCGAAGGGGATCGCGATCTCCACCTGGTACCCTGAATCGGTCCGCATTGCGGCCGATTGCCAGACCAGATCAAATCCGATATCGGTCTGCGACGATATTGACCAGAGCTGGTCTCGTTGCACACCGTGCGGATTGACCATCAACTCGTAAGCCCAGGTGCCATTGCCGTACGTATCGAGCGCGATCATCACCATGTCATCGCCGCTCGGTTGGTCACGTTGACAGAGGGTGGAACGGACCGCGGACGGGTCATCCTTGCAGAGGAAAGCGACATAAATGTTGTGGTTGTCGAAAGTGGCCCAGACTTTGGTCTCAACCTCGGGGGCCGTATTGTTGCCGGGGCGGATCTCCACGAACCGGTCGATGACCGATGCTTGCTGCCACCCGCTGTCATTGATGCGACCATCGACCTTGATCTCGGCGGAAGCCGAGCGCAACGCCAATTCGGGGGAGAAGATCGGGTCAGTGAGGGAGGATGCCGTCACAAGTGAGGAGGAGAACGCGAGAACCAGAAGGCTCGCGGTCAATATCCACCACCGTATGGCGCCGTACGTTCGCATGATGCCACTCCTGGTCAATCAAGCGTACGTGATCGACAGTTTCTGATGAAGCTGGTGCGCAAAATGTCTCGCCGGGAGGGTCTGCCATCAACACAGTCATGGGCAGCCAGGCGGACAAAATAATGCTCTGTTCTCCGGTTATTAAAGACGAACCAGCCGGTGAATTGTTGCGTCGGGAAATGAAAAAGGTAAGTCCGCTCAGACCCCGGGAAGCTGTTCGACTTTGAACACCAGCCGAAATCGTTCGCAGACAAGGGGCATCTTCAAGTCAGGGGTCTTGCCAATCCGCTGAAGGGAGCGTCCAAAAAACCGCCAATGGCCATCCCGCCAGTGCTCTAGGGACCTATCTCCTTCGCCTTCTTCGGAGGCAAACTGGGCATCAACCTCATCGTAAGGGCGAATAGTGATCTCTACCGACTGAATGATACAGATAGGCTCAGCGCGGCCATCCAGAATAATACTGTACGCGCCGACCTGCGGCAACGGGTCACCATCGGCTTCATACTCCCAGTATGAAGCACAGGTGGCTGTCTTGGTGCCGGCGTAGACCAGATGACCAAGTTCATCGGCCAATTCAGGCGAATCCCCAAACTGCCAAGCGGGAGGCACTGGGAGTAGACGAGTCGGGTGATCGACCGGCAGGGTCGCCAGATATTGTTTCCAGAAGTCAGTTGCGCGTTCGTTGATCATATGAGATGTTTCCATTGATAATCGTATGTTTCAAGCTAGGATGTCAACATATGAGAAAGCGGGAGCTCGGTCAAACGGATTGAAAAGGAATTGCGTCGATGTCACAATCAGTAGCAATACTCGGTGCGGCCGGTACGATTGGAAAGAGCGCGCTGCCGGAACTCCTGAAACGCGGCCACTCTATCAGAGTGGTGGGGCGGGACAGATCGAAACTGGAACGTGCGTTTGCCGGCAAACCAGTTGAGATAGTCGCCGCGGATCTCGCGACCTCCGAAGGGTGCAAAACCGCCCTTCAAGGAGTTGAATCGGCCATTTATTCGATTGGACTGCCGTACGCCAAAACGGCATTCGCGCAGTATCCACCCATGATGACCGCCTGCCTTGATGCCGCGCGAAAGGTTGGAGTCAAGAAGCTCATACTGATCTCAAATGTTTATCCGTATGGACGTCCTCAAAGCGAGAGAGTAGCAGAGGACCATCCCCGGATTCCCTGCTCAGTGAAAGGGGAATATCGCAGGCAACAGGAAGATCTCGCTCTGGCCGCTCACGGGAAGGACGGGTTGTCAGTGCTGTCGCTCCGCATACCTGATTTCTACGGCATCGATGCCGAGAACAGCCTGGCCTGGATGATCTTCAGCGCGGCGGCATCGGGGAAGAAAGCGAATCTGCTCGCGCCGGTGGAAACTCCTCATCAATTTTTCTACACACCCGATATCGGGCCAGTACTTGGTGAATTGCTGGACAGGCAAGATCTCTTCGGCACGGCCTACAATGTGGCGGGTGATGAAGTCATCTCCACTCTCGAATTCGCTCGTCGCGTCTATGCCGCGTTTGGTATCGAGAAGCCGAAATACGCCGCCGCGGGACATGGTCTGCTGACCATTCTGGGGTTGATCTCGCCATTATTGCGCGAACTGAAAGAGATGGTCTATTTGCAGGAAACGCCGGTGATCCTGGATGGCAGCAAACTTCGGCGAGCCATTCCCCAGCTCAATTTCACGTCCTACGACGATGGTATCGGTCAAACAGTCTCCAGGTTACGACGTTAGCGGTCAACTCTGTCTGACCCAATCGAATCCGATACTTCCGTGAATCGTATACTTCCAAGTATAACATGGACAATTTTGTTGGTCATAAGACAGAAAAGGTGGTATATTGTTGGCGAATCAACGGAGGTTATCTGAGTGACACATATAGATGTTGGCGGCAAGGCATTAACGCTGAACGAAGAAGGCTTTCTGACCGATCCGCAGGCCTGGGATCATGATGTTGCCCTGGCTTTGGCGAAAGCTGAAGAAGGGTTGGATGAACTGACTGCCGAACACTGGCAGGTGATCGATTTCATCCGTAAACATTATCTCGAGACTAATATGGCGCCGATGGTCCGGGCGGTCTGCAAATCATCGGGACTGCCGCTGCGGCGTATCTACGAACTCTTTCCATCCGGTCCCGCAAAAGGGGCATGCAAACTGGCTGGACTTCCCAAACCGGATGGCTGCGTCTAATCGATGCCGGAATCTGTTTCCATACTTTCCTATCTCGTGATCGCGGCGTTCGTTTATGCTGTGGCGGGGATAGCGTTGGCGTTGCGAAAGGCGAGGTCGTTTGGCGAACGGCGATATCACGCGACACCTGCAGGAATCGAAGGCCACGGAATTCGGTACGCCTTTGTGGAAGGGATGATGCCCTGGGAGAAGGATTCCGCGCGGCAACATATTGTGACCTACATTGGTGGTGTGCTCTACCATCTGGGAGTGTTCGCGGCGTTCTTGTTCTTAATCCTGAATATCTTTGCAGTTGAACTCAGCAGTTTATGGAAGGCGATCATCGTCACGCCGGTCATCATAGGATTACTGGCTGGGCTTGGTCTGTTTATTAAGAGACTGACCAAAGGCTATTTGCGGGCGATCAGCAAGCCGGATGACTTCATTTCGAATCTGCTGGTGGATATATTTCTCACCATGACCGCGGCATCGGTCTATGAACCGAGCATGGTCAACCTCAGTTTCATCAGCGCGATCCTGCTCTTGCTCTATGTTCCGGTCGGCAAAATACGGCACTGCTTCTTCTTCTTCGTCAGTCGCGTGACTTTTGGTCGGTATTTCGGGCGTCGGGGAGTTCTCCCACACGTGAAATCAGAGATGGGGGGATAGCCGATGGCAAACGAAACAAACGAATGCAAACTGGATAGCCCGGCCACGACAGAGCAGATTGAGACAATAGCCAAAGCGCTGGAAGCGTCACTCGATGGCGAACTGGTCGCGCAGATGCAGACCTGTGTACATTGCGGCCTTTGCGCCGATAGTTGCCACTATTTCCTGACCAATCCCGAGACAGAAGCAATTCCGGCCTACAAGGCAGCGCTGGTCACCAGTTATTACCGAAGCCAGCATACGATCGCCGGTCGAGTGTTCCCATCGCTGGTTGGCGCGCGTCCGCTCGATGCCGGGCGAGTCGCCGAATGGATCGATTCGTTGTATGGCCGATGCTCGTTGTGCGGCCGTTGTACGCTCAATTGTACGATGGGAATCGGTATCCACCAGGTGATTCGGCGAGGCCGCACAGCTCTCGCGGCGGCGGGGTTGGTGCCGAGTTCGTTGCAGTCGACTGTCGACAGAGCACGAGAGACCGGCAATAATATGGGAATATCCCGCGACGAATGGCTGGAGACCATCGCGTGGCTCAACGAAGAGCTGCAGGGAGAGACGGGAGATTCAAACGCCGAATTGCCGCTGGACAGAACGGATGTCGACTATCTTTATGCCATTAATCCGCGAGAGGCAAAATTCTATCCGCTCTCTTTGCTCGCCGCGGGGAAGATCTTCTATGCCGCCGGTCTGAGCTGGACATTCGCATCGGACAACTATGATGTGACAAACTATGGCTTGTTTTCAGGCGATGATGAAGTGGCCGCCCAGATCGCGTCGCGACTGCAGGAGACAGCAAAGCGGCTTCGAGCGAAGACAATCATTCTTGGCGAATGTGGGCATGGCTACAACGCCAACCGATGGGAGGGACCGGAGTGGCGAGGTCAGCCGCATGAGATCCCCGAAATCAGTATTCTTGACGTGCTGGAAAGACTCCTGGCGGAAGGAAAAATAACGGTCGATGCCGGTCGCCACACCAAACCGGTTACGTTGCATGACCCCTGTAATCTTGGAAGACTTGGCGGGGTAGTAGATCCACAGCGCCGCGTACTCAGACAGGCAGTCAGCAACCTAGTGGAAATGTATCCGAATCGTGAGAAGAATTTCTGCTGTGGCGGTGGGGGTGGGCAGCTGTCGATGACTCGCTATGCGGAACGTCGCATCAAAGCCGGCCAAATGAAAGCGGATCAGATAAGGACTACGGGCGCCAAGGTCGTGGTCGCTCCCTGCCACAACTGTATCGATCAATTATCCGAGCTCAACAAGCACTACAAGCTGGGTGTCGATATCAAAACGGTGACCGAAATGGTGGCCGACGCGTTGGTAATTCCGACCAAAGCCTGATCACGAATGACGGCGATGATTCGCCGCGACTGTCTGTCTCAATAGCGTAATCTCCGCGACGGCCGATATAGCCGCTTCAACATCCGATTCAACCGTGAACGGTCCGATTCCGAATCGAACCGCACCGTGCAGTTTATCGGTACCAAGTTGTTCGTGAACCATCGGCGCGCAGTGCAGACCGGTGCGGCAAGCGATATTGTAGTCAACATCAAGCATCGTCCCGATCTCACCAGCTTCCGTGCCATCGACATTAAACGACAGAACGCCAATATGACTAGTCAGGTCGTCCTGGCAGTACAGGGTCACGCCATCGATCTTCCTGAGACCGTCGCGCAACAAACGGAGCATCCGCATCTCAGACTTCTCGATATTCTCAAGCCCTTGCTTTTGCAGCCATTTCACTCCAGCCTGGAGTCCCGCGATGCCCAGGAGATTTGGAGTGCCATACTCAAGGCGGTAGGGATATTCATCCAGATGAGGGCGAATTGCCGAGCGGACACCAGTACCTCCGGCGCGGGTGTGACGAACTTCGACACCTTCGCGCACATACAGCCCGCCGATTCCCATTG
>JAYRFH010000256.1:0-3071 GCA_041908405.1 Candidatus Zixiibacteriota bacterium | reverse complement strand
TCGACGGTAGCCGTGTCGCCGACGCTGATAAGAGGAATGGTGTCATATTGGGTGGTGATATTAACGCCGTCACAGGTCATGCGCAGCATCACGCTGTCCAACGGGGAATTGGAGACATTGGCGACGCGCGTACGGATAAGAAACGGCTGATTGACGTTCACATTCGGCGCATTGGGGGCGACAGAACGAGTCAACACCACCTGCGCTATCGGCAATGGCTGCACCCGGATAAGTTGGCTATCGCAATCAGTTGTAAACGGAAGGAAACTTCCCGATCCAGATTCGCGGTAATGCAAAGTTGCGCTGACCGTCAGGTCACGCCCCAGTTCATTCGCCGGGATGAAGATCGGGTCCGAAGTTACGGTATTGCGGCCCGGTTTCAGAACTTTCCCCGGCACGATAAGTGGGGCTGTCGAGGTGAAGCTGGTGTTGGCATCTGCAATGGTCAAACTTGCTCGTCCAGGAGTCGAGTCGACCAGCAACGAGTCAACATCCGTCACGGTCAGGTCAAAACTGAAGGCCGTCAAACCGCCGGCCGCGGCGGTGATCGGCTTGAAAGTCTCCGGAACGTATTGTGGTGACGTGAACGGCAAAATGTAAATGGAGTCTGAGACCAAATCGGTGACGCTGAAGACCGATGCTCCAGATATCAGGCTGTAGTTGGTTCGAAGATGATACCATCCGGGAAGCAGTCCGGCGGCCAGACTTATCTGCGCCGGGACATTGGCGTATTGGATCACGTTGGCGGCAAAATTAACCTGACTCACCGGCAGATCGCAAAGTATGGTTGCCTGCGCGTCACCCGATCCGTACAACAATTCTACTTTGAGGTGACTGCTGTCGATAGGGCCCTCGAAGCCGGGCGCGTTGATCGCAAAAGTGAAGGGGAAATTCGCGCCCGCGTAGACCGAATCCGGTATGTATGCGCCATTCTGCAATTCTACTGATGCCAGCGGCTTGATCTCTATCGGGATACTGTCGCGGAATTGCGTCGTATAGAGTATACCATTGATGCGGTAGCTGGCTTCCAGATCTACGATCAACGTATCGATCCCCGCCGCCAGGCCCACCGTGTTGATACTTACGGGTATCGTGTCTACCGCGCCGCTGTCATCCGGCGAGAAGAAGACGCGGACCGAACCGCCGCCCGAAAGGAACGAAGTCCGCAGTGAGGGATTGGAATCCGCGCGGAGTGTTCCGCCATTCGTCACCGCTACCCGCGCCGTGACCGGATAACCGGAAAAAAGGTGCGTGAGTGTATCACCCTTGAAATCGAAAACCTTCAGTATGTCATACCCATTGAAGGAGACTTCCGCGAAATTCGAGACGACGCCCGAATCATTCTCGGCGACGACACTGTTCACCCCGGTTGGGCCGATATAGCGCACATTGATGGCGGAAAGGTCGACAATCCCGCTGTCACACCAGTTCGGGTCGTTAAGAAAGGATGGCAGCATCCCGCCGTTGGTGGCGGATAATCGAATGGGATTGATGAACAGACTATAGTCGATGCGGAGAGAATCACCGACATCGTAAATGAAAATGTTGGATGGTCCGATCAGCGTACGGCCGACCACCTGCTGTGGCGAAATGTCCAGGAGAATTCGCTCTACCCCCAGTGATGCCTGTGCCCCAGCCATCACTGGCGACAAGATCAACAGCGCGACAAGACAGCCATATAGAAGCGAACCCTGTTTACAAGACATCGTTTTCCAACAAATCCCCCGCAGGATTTCCACAATCGCCCTCGTAACCCTTTGGGTAGAGCAAACTTTGTGCCTTGAGAGGTTGACGCGGCTGTATTTGCGAATTTCGCTCTTCGACTATTCGAGGCCCCGCATCGGTCAATGTAACGTATTGTCACACACAATTGTACAGTGACCAAGCGAAATCGTTCATTCGTAAAATAGAGTAATCGCAGACTCTGCCAGGGGGAGAGATTTTCCCTATTCTGCTCGACTGCAGCCCGTTGCAGGAATCGTGCAGTATTTGAACAAAGGCCAAAACTATCTAAGGCCGGCTATTCGTTCGGCCGCCGTCACCGTATTGGACATCAACATCGCAATGGTCATCAGTCCCACTCCCCCTGGCACCGGCGTGATATACGATGCCTTGGCCGCGCAACTGTCGAAATCGACATCCCCGACCAGCGAATACCCTCTTTTGGCGGCGGGATTATCCATCCGGTTGATGCCGACATCTATCACCACCACGCCCTCTTTGACCATATCACCGGTGATCATCTTGGGGCGCCCGATGGCCGCGATCAGGATATCCGCGCGACGGGTGATGTCCGCCAGATTCTTGGAGCGAGAGTGGGCGACGGTGACCGTCGCGTTCGCCATCTTCCCCTTTTGAAGCAGCATCGCCGCGATCGGCTTCCCGACGATATTCGACCTCCCCACCACCACGACCTCTTTTCCGTCAGGGTCGATATGATAGTGTTCGAGCAGTTTGATAATGCCGTATGGGGTGCATGGGAGAAGTCCCGGCCGACCGATCAACATGAGACCGACATTGTGCGGATGAAACCCGTCGACATCTTTGGCCGGGTCGATCAGGAGGGTCATCGCCTCCTCATCGAAGTGCTTCGGTAACGGCGACTGTACGAGGATGCCGTGGATCTTCTTGTTCGCGTTCAACCCGAGAATGATCGATTCCAAGGCCTCCGGCATCAGCTCTTTCGGCTGGCGGATCACTTCAGAGTACATTCCCAGCTCATCGCATGCTTTCGCTTTCGATGAAACATAGGTCGCCGAGGCAGGGTCATCCCCGACCAGTACGGCCGCCAGGCCCGGCACTACGCCCTTGGCCTTGAGCGCTTCGATCCTCGGTTTCAGCGACTCTTTGATCGCCGCCGAGACTATCTTGCCATCAATGATCTGCGCTGACATATCACTCCGCCTCGTTGAATACATCCTGCTGAGCGTTGTTGATATCAAACGGCAGACAGAACCGCTCGATATGCTCCGCCCTGCCGGACTCTACTTCAACCCTAATCACCACGCCCGAAATCCGGACATCCCCCGACGCGGTCGAAAACCGCTTCGGCATCCCGGTCAGGAACCGTC
>JAYRFH010000255.1:0-3894 GCA_041908405.1 Candidatus Zixiibacteriota bacterium | reverse complement strand
GGGTCCGATACGAGATCATTCCAGGCCGCATCTGACTGTCTGATCGACCACGCTTCCAGGTAGGTCCGGAGTTTCTCCCATTCGGAAGTAAGCTGGTCGCCTTCGCCGACAATCCCCTGCGCGGCGTTATCCGCCACATTCTGCGCGATAAGACATCCGCCGAACGAGCGGACCAGTTCCAGCTTTTCGTGAAGATCCTGCAGAATGACAATGAACTGCTTCCAGCTCTCGCGGCTGGACTTGTCGAGCACGGGGGAGAGACCGGCGACTTTTCCGGACTCGGCCGCTATTTCGCTCTTCACTTTTTCGCGGAACGCTTTGAATTCGGATGATCCCGAGCCGCCGGGAAAGATCGATTCAAGATCCCATTTCGGGGCGGCGGGTATGGATGTCGTGACTGTGCTCATGGTAGATTTCCTCCAATGGTCGTATCGTTCTGCAAGCTAACGAATGCCGCCCCGCTTGGCAAGTTCCGCACGGATATCAGTTTCGGTCGGTAAGTGGCCCTCACCTGCCTCTTCGAGGCAACCTCTCCCAGAGGGAGAGGGGATATACTTTCCCTTCTCCCTTTGGGAGAAGGTGCCCGGAGGGCGGATGAGGGTTCTTCACGATTCACTTTTCACTCTCCGCACGCTATCTTCCTCTCATGCATGAGGCGAATGATGACCCTATCGACTACCCGATTGACGGCACTCTCGACCTGCACCAGTTCCGGCCTAACGAGACCAAAGACGTTGTGCTGGACTATATTGCTGAATGCCTGAAGCGGGATATTCTGGCGATCAGGATCGTGCACGGGAAGGGGATAGGGGTACAGCGGGAGATCGTCCGGTCGATTCTGTCGACGCATCCGAATGTCATCCGGTTTCGCCACGAGGAGGGGTCTGGCGGCGGATGGGGCGCGACAGTGGTAGATTTGAGGAAGTAGCGCGCTTCGGCCGCACAAGGTCTGATTCCCGTCATCGCGAGCCTTGCCCGGCACCGACCGCACATCTCAACACGAATTTCTGGCGGCAAGGCGTCGCGATCTCAGTTCATCTCCCGTAAAAATCCTTGGTTGCCAACGGCGGCAAATCAGTCTATATTGTAATAGACTAATACTGGGGAGTATATGCGTCGAAGTCTGTATTGTCTCTGCCTTCTTCTCCTTGCGAGTACGGCTGATGCCCGTGAGTCCGTAAAGAATATTACCCGTTCAACTACATCCGTCAGCCCTATCTATTGTACTGCCAACCATGATGTCGGACAACTCTCCCTACTCATGACAAATGGGGGAGTCATTGGTACCGCTTATTACACATTTCTTGGCACGCCTTATGACACATGGCTTCGTACTTGCCATCTTGGAAGCACGCCACGACAGGCCTATTTATTTGCCGGCGAATATCCGCTAGGATCGGAACACAAGTGCCTGGAATCCGCGGCACTCTGGGTAGGAGCTGTTACCGAGTATGGTGATACCCTAGTGTCCGTCGGATATGACCGCGAGCGCGACATGGAGTTTCACCCCGCTAGTGACCCGGAGGGCGAATTCCAACATTTCTCATTGCTTGACGCCACCAAGATACAGGCGAGATCTGACCAAGACTATGTGGCGATCTATTGTGATACCTTTAGAAGTGGGCTAGCAGGCTTGAACCCGGACTGGATGTCAGGTAGACCACATCAGCCGCTTGGACTTGAAGTCACCCAAACCTCTTCACAGTGGTCAAATACTCTTGTAGACGACTTTGTACTCATTGAGTACAACATAGAGAATATCGGCATGGTCGATTTGGAAGATATGTATGTAGGGCTGTACTTATCGCCAAACGTCAGCCACGCTCACGACCTTCTCGTACACCTTGCGGACGACTATGTCGGCTTTCTCCCCAGTTATCCTTCTGGTCGGGGCTGTGGATTCATCGATACGGTCGACATAGCTTGGATGGCAGATTCGGATGGTGACCCAGGGCATAACGCAACGGAATGGGTTCTGTCGGGAGCCTGGGCTTCGGTGCGGGACATTACAGGGGTGAAGCTGATTTCTGCCCCGCCATCTGCCAATAAGCGCAGTTTTAACTGGTGGGTACCTTGGTCTAATGCAGAGTGGGATTATGGCCCTCGTCATCGACCTCTGCCAGGACAAATGACCAGGAATTTTGGCTCGGGTACCGGTACTCCTCGCGGCGACGCCAACAAATACTTCATTATGAGCAATGGTGAGGTCGATTTTGACCAACCGTACGTACAGGAGATCAAGCTTACCGATCCGATCTGGGAATACCCCAGCGATGTTGCTAGAGATATTTGGAATCTTGGGTCGGCAACTAAGTGTCTATTGTCAGTCGGTCCGTTTTCCCTCGCACGAGGTGAAGAAGAGTCGGTGGTTTTCGCGTATGTTGGTGGCAGGAATTTCCACATTGACCCGGGGAATCTGTCCTATGTAGAGGAGCATCGGGTCGATGAATGGTATGATCATGTCGATTTTTCCGATTTGGTGAAAAACTGTAAGATGGCTGAGCATACGTACGACAACCCAGGTTACGATACGGACGGAGATGGATATTCGGGAAAGTATCGGGTTTGTGTACTCGACTCTCTGCTGGTTGACTCAGTCTGGATTCCGTCGATTGCCGAAACAACCTACTACGCCGGAGATGGTGTCCCGGATTGGCGTGCGGTTGGCCCACCCCCCGCCCCCAAGTTCTGGCTCTATCCCTACGACAAAGGAATCCGGGTTCGGTTCAATGGGCTCCTAAGCGAAACGACCAAAGACCTTGTTTCGAATCGTATCGATTTCGAAGGGTACCGCATCTATCTCGGTCGAGATGACCGCGAAGCTTCTCTCGCTCTCGCCGCAGGCTGTGACCTGAAAAACTACGACAAATTCGTCTGGAACTCGAAGATATATCCCTCCGGTGGCTTCGAAGTCCAGGAAGTACCTTTCACTCTCGACCAACTCCGCTGTCTCTATGGTCTCGGCAATGACCCATGCCATGACTCCCTCTTCGACCCCCTCGCGTATACTGCAGGTGCGCCATTTCGTTTGCCAGGATTCCTTGGCGACTCAATCTTCTACTTCGTCCAGCACGGCTACAACACGAGCCGGTTAGGCATAGATACCCCCATCAGAAAGATCTATCCCAACCAACCGAAACCGATCCCCGGCGAACCAATTCCTGATTCCGCCTACACTGAGGACGGCTATCTGAAATACTACGAGTACGAGTGCATCATCGATGGCCTGCTCCCGACCGTCCCGTACTACGTCAACGTAACTGCGATCGACTACGGCGATCCGGCCGGTGGAGTCGAAGCACTCGAATCAAGCAAACTTCTCGGACTGCAGGACTGCTACGCCTTAGAAAACGCAAACCAAACCGGCGCGACCGCCAAGCCGGTCTACATCTACCCGAACCCGTATCGCACTGACGCCAAATATCGCGAGATGGGATACGAAGGGCGCGGCTCCGACCGGATCAATGACCGCGAGCGGCGCATCCATTTCGCCAATCTCCCCGCCAAATGCTGGATACGGATTCACACTCGCGATGGCGACATGGTCCGCGAGATACGCCACGACATGGACCCGAACGACCCTGCCTCAGACCATGATACCTGGGACCTGATCAACCGGAATATCATGGCGGTGGAGTCGGGTCTGTATTATTGGTCCGTCGAACCCGACTCCGGCCCGGTGCAGATAGGGAAGTTGGTGATAATTCGGTAAGGATCGGTGCGCACTTCGACTGCGCTCAGTGCGATTGATTCGGGCAGACGGGAACGTCTGCCGCGCAAAGACTCGGGCTTCGACTTGCGCTCAGCCCGATTATCTTGGTCAGAAGGGGACATTTGGCGCAGTATTAGTACTGTCATCGCGGGCCTTGCCGGGCAGTGAACGAACATCTCAAG
>JAYRFH010000254.1:0-5932 GCA_041908405.1 Candidatus Zixiibacteriota bacterium | reverse complement strand
GACAAGTTTGACGTTGAGGTTAGCCGGGATAGCCAGGGGAATGTCGAACGGATAGCGTTCATTGGTGGCGGGTACGGGCACGGGGTTGGGATGTGCCAGTGCGGGGCGATCGGCAAGTCCCGGGTCGGCTGGACCTTTGACAATATCCTGAAGCATTACTATACCGGTTCCGAAGTCAAAAAGCTCTATTAGGTTACAGTTTTAATTGCGTCGACCGCACGCCTGCCTCAGATTGTAGCTATGCGCCGGGTTCTCATCACATTGACTCTACTTATCATCGCCACAACTGCGTCGGCGGATGACTACCGCTATTGGCTTGGCGGTAGCGCGGGATTGGTTCAACCCGTCGGGGGGAAGGATTTCACCTTCAAGTTGGGAATGTCTTACGGCGCGGTCCTGGGACATCGAATCAACGACCGGTGGCTGGTCGAACTGAACGGCTCCCTTATCAACAGCAAAGAAGAAGAGGTTATCTCCAGCCCAGCCGATACGCTACTGCCGATGGGAGGACTCCGCGGTGAGTTGAAGGGGATTCGGGTTGGCGCGCTGGTCAGTCATCTATTTAAGCCTGCCTGGTCGCGGTTTAATATCGCGCTAGGACTCGGCGGGGGACTGCTCGACTGGAAAGTGGTCGACGGATGGAATGACACCACTCTTCGCGTAGAGGGGAATCGCGGTCAGGATATAGAATACTCTGCCTCCGAACTGTTCGTCACGGCCGGCTTGAAATTGATGCTCCATGCCTCCCCCAACGTCTCATTCCAATTCACCGGCACAGCGGATTATCTGACCGGCGCGGGGGCCGAATTCGCCGCACCAGTCAACGAATCCCGCGATCGATGGATCATGAACGGCATGCTTTCGCTGAATTTCCATTTCGGCGGTGGACGTCCCAAAGAGAACTGGAGCTCCGATTCCTCCTGGTCTCAACCCGAGGGTCAGGCACGACCGAGCAAACTGGCCGCAATCGACTCCGATGCCGATGGCGTGACTGACGATATCGACAAGTGCCTTGGCACGCTGCGCGGGATCGAGGTCGACCGATATGGCTGTCCCAAAGATAGCGATGGCGACGGTGTCGCCGACGGACTGGATGATTGCCCCGGCACCGAACCGGCCGCGCGGGGTAAAATAGATATCTTCGGATGTCCGGTGGATTCGGACTTCGACGGCATACCTGACTACAAGGATGGCTGCCCGACCAATCCGGTCGGCGCGCAGGTCGACCCATCCGGATGTCCGCTGGATGGCGACAAGGATGGCGTGCCGGATGGTTTGGATGACTGCCCAAATACACTGGTCGGGATCCCGGTCGATAAATATGGCTGTATGGATCTGACGATCTTCAGCAAGCCGATGGTCCTACGACCGGATTACGAACCGGGCGGATTTGAGATCGACGCCAAAACCAAAACCAGAATTGAATCACTCGCCCGTGCGCTGGCGCTGGTTCCGGAGATACGGCTGGAGATAAACGGCTACACCGACGATATCGGTGTTGATGCCGCCAACTTGAAACTTTCGGAAAAACGGGCCAACCGGATACGTGACTATCTGGTGGTATACGGCGTCTTGGGAGACAGGATCACGACTGTCGGACGCGGCGAAACCAATTTCATCGCGTCGAATCAGACGGCTGAAGGACGCTCCAAGAACCGTCGGATCGAAATAGTTTTCCATAAATAAGCAAGCAAGGAATCACAATCGATATGCCATTCGGGTACTCCTCAGGTGAATTGATCCCCAACGGGGGAAACAACTACGCGATCGTCATCTTCCTCCCGGATCATCTCTGCCGGATGATCGAACCGATACGCGAGAAATACGACCCGGACTACTCAATCGTCGAGGCGCATATCTCGCTGGTCTTTCCTTTCCAGGCCAAGCGGCCATTTGATGAGATCACCTCGATAATCCGCAAGACAGTCGAGAATATCGCGCCGATCAAGATCGAGCTTTCTTCCATCGGCGATTTTTATCCGGGCTTCCCGCTCATCTACTGGGAGGTCAAACGGTGCGCGCCGATCGATGAGATATACAAAACCCTCTATGCCCGGCTGGATCTGGCGCTTCCGCACAAAAACTTCATCCCGCATGTTACGGTGGCGAAGGAGATATCCGACCATCGGGTGGTGCTGGTGAAGGAGAAGATCGTACCGTATTTAGGGGATGAATCATTTACCGCGGAATCTATCGACCTCATTGCGCCGACAGCAAACAAGCAATGGGTCTCCGTCCGGTCCTTCCAGTTGCTGGGCGTCTAAAGACGCCCCCCACAAAGACTCTTCCGCAGGGGGTCGTTTTCGTGTATAATTCCACAGTATGAAGTTGTTGCTGATAATTCTTCTCTTCGCCGCCCTGTCCGCGCAGGCCGGTCAGCCGCCCGTAAAGGTGACCGAACTGGACCGCCCCTTCGCCCAGGATTCCCTCTTTCTGGTTAAGCAGAAGAATATTCCACCGGCGATGCTCCGCGATGTCGGCTTTGTCCGCTATACCGCCTTGCTGGTGCGCACGCTGGAAGGCGACACCACCGTCGATTTCTCCCGCATGCGGTTCTGGTTCACGCAGACCTCCAAATATGACCCGTTCTGTCTGGAGAAAGGGAACCGGACTTGCGACTACCGCGATTCCATGTACCACTCGTTCGCGGCCAAGAACTGGACTGTCGCCCGCGACTACGCCAATAAAGTCCTGCAGCGGGAATACTGCGATATCGACGCTCATTCGCTCGCCTCTGCGGCCAATCTGGAGCTGAAAGATTCTGTGCTTGGCAAATTACAGGCGTGGACATCTCGCAGACTTCTCGAATCGATCAGAACATCGGGCGACGGAAAATCCCCGGGGTCGCCTTACAAACTGATCTCACTGCTGGAAGAGCGTCCGTTCCTCTCGTATCTCGGCTATACGCGTGAAGATGTGGAGACCGTCGAGTACGAAGGTCGGGTCTTGGACAAAGTGAAGGCGAAGAAGAACGACTCCAGCAAGCGTGAAGAGATCTGGTTCGACCTGACACTTCCATATCTCTATCTCGACCAACTTCCGGACTCCGTGAAGGCCGTAGGGATGAGTCGGTCAAAGCAGTAGTCACGCGCTCGCGAGGCATTCCCCGAACTTGACTCCGGAATAGCCGGAGTCGATATTTGGGCATGAATAACCCAAATACATATCCTATTGATTCCACCACACGCATAGTCGAAGTGGTTTTTCCGTCGCTCGTCAATCATTACGGCACACTGTTTGGCGGTATCGCTCTGCAATGGATGGATCGCGCCGCCTGGGTCTGCTCGACACGTTACGCCCGCAAAGAGATGGTAACGATCGCCTCCGAAAAGATCGTCTTCAAGAAGCCGGTGCCGCAGGGAAACCTGGTCGAACTGATCGCCAAGATCGGGCGGGTGGGGAAAACCTCGGTGACGGTCGAGGTGGAACTCTATTCCGAGAATCCTCTTTCAGGGATTCGCGAATTGGCTACTAAAGGAGATTTCGTGATGGTAGCAGTTGACCGGAATGGCAAACCAGCGCCGGTGAAGGACTGAGGAATCGGCCGATGGGTACTCTTCCGCTCTTCATTTTCTATGTCGCCGACCAGGCGCGGGCGCGCGATTTCTATCGGGCCGTATTAGAAATTGAACCGACCCTCGATGTCCCCGGCATGACCGAGTTTCCACTTGGCAACGGCGCGCTCTTGGGTCTCATGCCCGCCGCCGGGATCAAGCGACTGCTCGGAGAGAATCTACCCGATCCATCATTGGCCGCAGGTGTGCCCCGCGCGGAGTTGTATCTCGTCGTTGAATCGGCGCAACCATATGTTGAGCGCGCTGTCGCTCATGGCGCGACGCTCGTTTCACCGCTTCAGACGCGCAATTGGGGAGATAAGGTCGCCTATTGCCTCGATCGCGACGGCCATGTGCTGGCATTCGCCGAGAAGAAAGGATAGTCCGTGGCAACCTCTAAGAAATCCTCCAAACCTGAGTGGTATGAAGAACTCTTCACTCTCTGGCGACCGTTTTTTGACAAGGTCAGCCCGCGTACGACACGCGCCGAAGTTGACGCGATCATCCGCTATCTTGGCCTGAAAAAGGGAGAGAGCTTTCTGGATTGCCCCTGCGGTATCGGGCGAATTTCTCTTCCGTTGGCCGAGCGTGGCATACGAGTGACTGGTGTTGATATCACCACCTCGTACCTCGAAGAACTGGAAACCAAGACGCTACTTCGGGACCTTCCGATCACACTGCACAAACGCGATATGCGGAAGATCACCTTCAAAAATCAGTTCGACGCTGCCGGCAATATCTGGACTTCGCTCGGTTATTTCGCGGATGACAAGGATGACCTGGAGGTTCTCAAGCGGATTTTTCGCGCCTTGAAACCTGGTGGACGTTTCCTGCTACATGTGGTCAATCGCGATTGGATAATACGACACTTCTCTCCAAGTGGATGGGAAAAGACTGCCGGTACACGCTACTTCGAGCGGCGCCAGTTCGACCTGGCTGCTTCTCGAAATCGCTCGCGATTGTCATTCTATGGCAAAGGCAAGCGTCGGGACTTGTCGATGTCGATCCGAATGTATTCCTGCCATGAACTGATAGCTTCGCTGACCAAAGTCGGATTCTCGGAGATAGAATGTTTTGGCGGGTATAAGCGTGAGCCGCTGACGATGGATGACCGCATGATGTGGTTTGTGGCGCGCAAGCCACGCCGATCTGCGCGCTAAGCGGACCACGTTGCACCTTTTTGCGCTATCCTAAATTCCTATACCGCAATCGCTTCAATACTTTTGAACCGTGACAGGGGAACCTTCCGCTAGTTGGGCTGTAATTATATTAAGGGAGCGTTGATTCGCAATTCGACCCGATCTCTCGGGAAGGAGGAAATTCAATGCGGCTCATTATTGTCGCTAATCGTTTGCCGGTCTCCGTTCGCTACGATCACGGCACGCCGGTGTGTGACCGAAGCCCGGGCGGACTCGTCAGTGGACTCTCCACCTGGCTTGAACGTCTCAAGATCGATCGCACCGACATCGAAGATACCATCTGGATCGGCTGGCCGGGTTCCGAGATCCCGGACAAAGACAAAGCCGATCTCGCTATTGAACTCCGCAATCAGGGTTCTCATCCCGTTTACCTATCGACTGACGACATGGAAAGATTCTATGTCGGGTTCTGCAATTCGACTATCTGGCCGCTGTTTCATTATTTCCTGGTCTATGCGAAGTTCCAGGATGACCACTGGCCGGAATATGTCCGTATCAACCGGCTCTTTGCCGACGCGGTCCTTGAGATCGCGCGCCCCGACGATCTGATATGGATACAGGATTATCACCTGATGCTGGCGCCGCAGATGATCAGGGAGCGCTACCCCGATGCCTCCATCGGATTTTTCCTGCATATTCCCTGGCCATCATTTGAGGTCTTTCGACTGCTTCCCGCGCCATGGCGCACCGGTATTCTGGACGGTCTGCTCGCCGCTGACCTGATCGGCTTCCACACTCCCGAGTACCGGCAGTATTTCCTGCAGTGTGTGCTTCGCCTGCGGGGATTTGAACACACGATGGGGCGAATCCCATTGCAGAATCGGTTGGTGCTCGCCGAGACCTTTCCCATGGGGATCGAGTTCGACTATTGGCAGCAACTGGCGTCAGCCGACGAAACCGTGAAAGAACGGGCAGACTTGGAGCGACATTTCAAAGGAACCAAACTGATCCTGTCGATCGATAGACTGGATTACTCCAAAGGAATTAAGCATCGCCTCGCGTCGTTCGCCCGATTCCTCGAGAAATATCCACACTGGCATGGTCGCATCAACTTCATAGTTATCGTCATCCCGTCCCGCGTGGGTGTGGAGAAGTATAATGATATGAAGCAGGAGATCGACCGGGAGGTCGGCAAGATCAATGGACGATTCAGCCAAATGAACTGGACCCCCATCCAGT
>JAYRFH010000253.1:0-3231 GCA_041908405.1 Candidatus Zixiibacteriota bacterium | reverse complement strand
CTGAGGCACATCATTGATCGTTGCGTGCTGTGAACGATGCAGGGCGCGCACATAGGCCACGATCGCCCACCTGTCAGCAACCGGCACCTGGAACCTGTAATGAGGCATATTGCGAACACAATTCGTTAACAACGTATAGAAATGACCGTCCGCGGTATCCACCAGACGCTGCTCGTGGAACGATGGCGGCGGCAGAAGCCCGCGCTGCACCACTATCCCCTTGGCGTCCCCTACCCGCCCATGACATGGCGAGCAGTAAATGTTATAGCGCTCCTGACCGCGCTGCAGCAACTGCAGCGTGATAGGCAGCGGATTTGTCTTCACCAATTTGCCGTCCGCCGTCATCCCGGTGTACATCGCGTCATCCTCATGCAGGAATCCGCGCGCCACGGTCCCCGCCGGGGGAACCCGCATGGTGGCGCTATCCGCGTAGAATTGGCTCTTCGACTGTACGTCGTAACGCGGCTGGTTATCCATGTTCGGATTTACGTGGATCGGCGTCTTCTCCGACGGTGTGCCGCGCATGCAACCACCCAGCAACAAGAGACAGCAGATGGAGAGCAGAAGTTTCTTCATAGTCCTCGTACTACCTCCACATGGTTGCTGCCGATCGACTTCAGGAATGCCTCCGTCTTCGCGGCATCAAACTTCGCGTCCCCAGCTTCTATGCTGACAAAGAATCCGTCGTCATTCACTTTTTTGCTGAAATGCTCCGAGTAGAAAAGTCCATTGAACCACATCGGAAGACGATTGAGGACCAACATACTGAATACCGCGCCCAGCGCTGAGAACAGGATGGTCAATCCAAAGCACACGACCACCCATGCCTGATAGCTGTTGTACGGCTTGCCGGCGATGATCACCGGGTAATCTACTGCCTGCGTCCAGTACTGCAGTACGTAAGCCGACACCAGACCAACCGCGCCGCATGCCCCCGCGATCAATCCAACTTTCGACTGACCTGCCCCCATCGCGTCATCCATCCCATGGATCGGGAACGGCGAGTGAACATCCCACTGCGTATATCCGGCATCGCGGACTTTTTCCGCCGCGGACAGCAATTCATTCGGCCCCGCGAATTCCGCGATCACCGCGTAGGTCTTCTCTGTCGCCGGGGCGGCCATTGCTTCACTCATCAGTGACCTCCCTTGGTCGGCGTGTGCGACCCGTGCCCGTGGTGATGTGTATCCGCCTGCGGAAGTACACCCTTCACCTCGGCCATCGAAACGATCGGCAGGAACTTAAGGAACAGCAGGAAGAGCGTGAAGAACAGGCCGAATGACCCGATCAACGTCGCCCAATCCCAGAATGTAGGGGTATAATGTCCCCAGCTTGACGGCAGGTAATCCCGCGCCAGCGTCACAACGATCACAAATCGCTCGAACCACATGCCGACATTGATCAGGATCGACGCCACGAACATCACCGCGATATGGCGTCGGTATTTCCTGAACCAGAATATCTGCGGTACAAAGACATTGCAGAATATCATCGTCCAGTATGACCACCAGTAGGGGCCAAACGCGCGGTTGATGAACGCGAAACGCTCGTACGGGTTGCCGCTGTACCAGGCGATAAAGAACTCGCACGAATACGCGTACCCGACCATCATACCGGTCACCAGCATGATCTTGTTCATCTTCTCAAGATGGTCGACCGTGATGATATCTTCAAGCTTGAATGCCCTGCGTACCAGGATCCCCAGAGTCAGCACCATGGCGAACCCGGAGAAAATAGCGCCCGCGACAAAATACGGCGGGAAGATAGTCGTGTGCCAGCCCGGGAGGATTGAAACCGCGAAGTCCGTCGATACGACCGAGTGCACCGACAACACCAGCGGCGTGGAGACGCCCGCCAGGATCAAATATGCTTTTTCATAGTTCCGCCACTGGCGCTGGCCGCCCCGCCACCCGAGGGAAAAGATGCCCAAAGTCAGCTTGCGCCACTTGGTTTTGGCGCGATCGCGCAGCGTCGCCAGGTCGGGAATCAATCCGACATACCAGAAAGCTAATGAACAAGTGAAATAGATACTGACCGCGAATACGTCCCAGAGGAGAGGAGAGCGGAAGTTCGGCCACATCGACATCTGGTTCGGGATCGGGAACACCCAGTACAAGAGCCAGACTCGTCCGACGTGGATCGACGGAAAGATCAGCGCGCAGATAACCGCGAAGATCGTCATCGCTTCCGCGAACCGGTTGATCGAGGTCCGCCACCGCTGACGGAACAGGAACAGGATCGCCGAGATCAGCGTCCCCGCGTGACCAATACCGACCCAGAAGACGAAGTTGACGATCGCCAATCCCCAGCCCACCGGAATATTGAGTCCCCAGATACCGGTCCCCTCCCAGACCAGGAATCCGATCGAACCCAACAGGACCAGCACGACTGATACAGCCATCCCGAAAAGGACCAGCCACTCAAGCGAGATCTTTCGTTCCGTCAGCTCACTGATCTTCTCAGTGATCGCGTGGAACGTCGGGTTCCCCTTGATCAGCGGTGGCTCGGTCGAGACTGATGCAGGTGAATGAATCTCAGTGCTCACGGTCACCCTTTATGCGTTGCATGCGCGTCTTCGGAGACTACGGCGCCGCCGATCTCCGGATTGACGTTGCGAATTTTTGCCAGGTAAGTCGTCCGCGGCCGGGTATTGTACTCTTCGAGAACTGCGTAATCGCGATTCCCTTTCTTGAGTGCCGCCACCTGGCTCGACGGGTCATTGATATTGCCAAATGAGATCGCCTTGCTTGGGCAGGCCTGCTGACACGCTGTCACGACCTCACCGTCGCGAACTTCGCGATGCTCCAGCTTCGCCGCCACTTTGCCGGCGGTGATACGCTGGATACAGAATGTACACTTCTCCATCACACCGCGCGAACGAACCGTCACATCCGGATTCTGCGCCATCTTGACGGTCTCCGGAAGCTCATTCGTGTAATTGAAGAAGTTGAAACGGCGAACCTTGTACGGACAGTTGTTGGAACAATAACGCGTCCCGATACAGCGATTGTAGACCATGACATTGAGCCCCTCTTTGTCATGAACGGTCGCCGCCACCGGGCAGACGTTTTCGCACGGCGCCATTTCGCAGTGCTGGCACATCATCGGCTGATGCGCCACTTCCGGTTCGTCTACTTCACCTTTATAGTAGCGGTCGAGACGCATCCAGTGCATCTCACGGCCGCGGGAAACTTGCTCTTTGCCAACGATCGGGATATTGTTCTCTGCCTG
>JAYRFH010000252.1:0-23248 GCA_041908405.1 Candidatus Zixiibacteriota bacterium | reverse complement strand
TTCAGGGTAGAACTGTCGCTGCAGACGGAACCATCGGCTGACATCGCCGATAGCCAGGTTCAGCCAATAGGTTCCCTGACATTCGGTGTAGAGGCCGGCACAACTCCGAGACCAGTTGTTGGTCAAAAGGGACAGTGCGCGCTTCATGAAGAGCTGGGGTGAATCGCCCCCGCGGAACAGTTCACGTACGAAGGTGCCGCACCGTTCTCTCACCAAATCGGCCGAATCAGCCAATTGCTCCACGCACCAGGACTGGATCGTGCTCAGTTCAGAGGCATCGAATTCAGGAAGCTGGGCCGTGTCTGAAGATATCACCGCGACGACCTCTCCCTTGTAGAGGAGTGGGAAGACCGGGCGATCATCGCACAAAAGCGGTTCCGCCCAGACGATGCCGGCGCGGTCGGCGCGCGGATCGCTCTGCTCGGTGATGACCTGAAGATAGTGCGATGGGATGTACAGCCAGGTCGAGTTGAAGTGATGTTCACCTGAACGTTCGACTCGTTCGAAAAGCTGAGGGAAACCGGTTCCGACATACAGCACGCGGCCGTGGCGGGAGAGTATCTCCGCCAGCCAGTCGGTTTTCCGTATCTCGCCCTGTTCAGTCGTCGAGAACATTCTCTTCCTCACGTTCCCGCACCGATATATCTGTTGAGCCGTTGGTTAAGTAGTCGTTGATGCGCCGCGCGGAGCTGTCGATGATGCCAAGATAATGCTCGACCTGGCTATCGGACGTCTCGTCCTTGCGGATCAATTCGAGTGAGCCGATTATGCCCGAGAGCGAAGATTTCATGCGACTGCGAAGTTGCCGATCGCTGGTCCGCGTGATAGTCCAGACGCCGCCGCTGTGAGACTGACGGTCGAGAGAAAGGACCATGCCCATCAGTTGGGCTACCAGGGTTACAAACTGACGCTCTTCACGATTGTATCTGAGGCGGCCGTGGCCGGCCCCTGAAGCGATACTGACCGTGCCGATAACACCTCTCTCGGAAGGGATTGGTACGATCGCGACCGCGCCCAGCGGCGAAGTCAAGACAGCCTGAGTCTCGCCCGCAGAGAGCGTTATATCAGAACGCAATGCATCAAGCCAGACGGCCTTGCCGCTCGCAATGACTTCCTCGTGAACTCGCAGGTGACTACGCAGTACAGTCAGTTCTTCTGTCACCGGCTGGACATCTTTGGCGTTCGCGGCGCCGACAGTCTTGAAAAAGGTTGGGCTTTGGTCAGCTGAGATGATGCGTACAGCATCAGCCTTGAGTTCGTGTTGGAGCAGTCGCGCGATGGCCGTACCTACTGAGCTGAGGTCATGATTGGTCAGTTCGCGGTGCATGATTCGCTGCAGCCTTCCAATCCGTCGGTCTGCTCGCACCTGTGATTGGCGTCCCCAGAGTTCGGAGAATAGGTCGCACGTCAACGGAGCAAGGAACTCCAATCCGGGCAGATCTTCCATCATTGGGTGCCGATGCGCTGATGCGAGCAGCATAAATATCGTGCCGCGGGATGTTTGGCGACAGGTCACTGCCACTGCTGACAGTATGTTACCGAGAAGACCGTACGCTGAAGTATCTTCAACCGGATGTACAGCGAGCGTGTCCTTGCTCTCGGTGGCGACCAATTGTTGTAGCAAGCCGGAAGGAATCGGCAGCCCCTTCTCGGCAAGCATGGCGCCGGTGGTCCCGATAGTAAAGCGAGTCATGCGATTCGTATGACGTTGGACAAAGCAGAGAGAGACCAGATCTATTTCGAAACGACTCCTGACCTTGTTCATAATCAACGCCGAAAGTCTGGCCGCACTGTCGGTCTTGCGTGATTCGAGACGCAGTTCCCGCTCCAATCGACTGTTTGCCTGATATGCAGTAATACGATCGCACTGCTTCTCCATCTCCAGACGGTGGGAGAGGATCTCGCCTACGACCGCGATGTTCGTGCGGTCGTTGAGCGACAGCGGTTGTTCAAGATGCATGGTAATGACAGCTTCGATGATCCCGTTGTATCGAATTGGAAGCGCGAGAGTATTGTGCGTTCCAGAGTGCCCCAACATTCTCACAAGATCTTCAGTCTGCAAATCGTACGGAAAGGGCGAATCATCGCCGCTGATCGGCGAGTCTATTCGCGTGAGGGTTGTCAAACCGGGGAAACGTCGGTAGACCGCGCGGTAGGTTGCTCGATAGGTTGTCGCGAGGTGGTCGGCAGTGGTCGTGAGAAGAGTGTTGAGTCGTGGCTCTACGGCGAGCAGCCGCTCTATAGTGCGAATGAGCTCGAGTCCGACAAGCCTGGTTTGACGAACTTTACGAACGGAAATGGCGTCGACAGTGAAAGTCGCGAGGCCGCTGACAATGAGTCCACATCCGGCGGTAATGGCGGACCAGAAGATCAATCGATAGAATATGTGATCCGAGACAAACGGTAGATTCGCAAGCAGGCCGCCATTGTGATACAGTCGAAGGACAACGGCTAATGCGAGGAATCCAAGACCAGAACTGACGAAATGATACGCGTGATCATTTATCCTGAAGAAGGTCTGTCGTAAGCGAACAACTACCACCAATCCCGCAACAAGTCCCAGTGGAAGAATCCAGTCCAGAATGATGCTACCCAGCATGCCTCGTCCCTTCGTAAGCCATTACCATCTGTGAAATTATCGGCAATCAGGCGATTCTGCTTAGGAGCTGGAGCGAACTTGGTGACTCCCTCGACTATGGGAAGTCTCCCATACTTTTTCCGGTCTTTTTCCGGCAAGCTGTCCGACCGCCTTCAGGTGCAAGTAACGAAGATAACGACTTAGCCGGACCGGCCGATAGCGGCACCGAACTTGCCTATCTCCTGCTCGCGAACATATTTCTAACTCTTCATCCGACCAGGAGGAGCAGTCCCATGAAGAATCGTCTTTTATTGTTTTTCGTGACCCTACTAGGGCTTGGCCTCACCAGTTGTTCAGATAATGATATTATGGCGCCCGCCTCTGACCAAACCGTGGATCGCAGCGCCATAACCTTTTATTTCCCGGTTGACCCGGGGTATACCAGCAGGTATGAAGTACGTGATTCCGATGGCCGGGTGGCTTCCTCGACATTCCGTGTCGGTGGCACCGTGCCATTCTCTCAGACTACGGCTACCCTTTGGTTCTATGAAACAGCCAGTGGCTATGACACCTGCTATATCGTAGTGAATGGCGCAAGCCTCTACCTGTACGAGGGAGTCAATTCGGCGGGAGAACGGATCCTGCAAGGGCCGATCAATCCCGGTGCCAAATGGACCCGTTATCCGTCCAATGATGTTACCGACACTGTCTCGATCGTGACCGGCGAGACCGATCTTGGTGACATTTTGACTGAAGATGACGGCGGGAACGGCGGCGCCGCGACCAAGGTCTTCCCCATCACCGGCAGCAACGAACTTCGCGTGGCCGCGGTCGAGACGATAGTGTTGAGTAATGGGGATACGTACGCTGGTTCGGCCAGAATTGTGAATGAGCTCTCGGATGGTTCGACCAACCAGTATTGGTTTGCTCCGGGGTATGGCCTGGTCCGCTATGTGATCGGGTCAACTGCCACCTATCCAAACGGTCGACAGTATGGCGAGTTAGTTAGCTTTGCGAGATAGTTATCACGTCTACAGATACAGAGAAATCGGAGCCGGGTATTCCCGGCTCTTCTATTTCAGGGAGGTCGCGCGGGCGGTCGCGCGGATGTAGTTTTTGAAGTGGTGTTTGGCGAATTGCTCGAGCGCCGGTACCCCTAATCTTCGCACCAGCTCTCCTCCCGCTGTGTCTACTTGCGGACCCGCTCCCTTAGGGAGGGTCATCCCGGCCTGCCGCGAAAGCACGTCCATCTGACGCACAAACTCCGCCCTGGCACAGATAGACGCAGCGCCGACCTGCGGGATCGATTCGGCGCGAACGGTCTGCTCCAGCTCTACGTGGCAGCCGCGATCCACCAAAGCTTTTTCGATCAATTCAGGTTTGCCGAACTGGTCTGAGACAGCTTTGTCGGCCGGTCGCCGCGAAAGCAGTTCTTGTATGACCTCAGCATGTCCCTGGGCCAGGAGAATATTCAGATTCTTGATACGGCGATAGAGAGGGTTGTATTCTGAGGGGAGAATGACCCGCACCGCGTAAAGAAAATTCTTGCGGAGTTGTTCATCGATAGACAGAAGCTTTTTGTCGGCGATCTGCTTGGAGTCACGCACGCCGAGCGTCTTGAGACGTTCGATGTCATCATCGGACGCCAAAAGGGCCGCTATGACCAGCGGCCCAAAGAAATCACCTTTTCCCGACTCATCGACTCCGATTATGATCGGCAAGTTATCGCCCCCTATGCTCTTTCGAGATACTCGCCGCTACGGGTGTCGACGCGCACCATATCCCCTTCCTTCACAAACGGGGGGACTCGCACCTGCAGGCCGGTACTCAGCTTGGCAGGCTTGGTCACGTTGCTCACCGTATCGCCGCGGACAACCGGCTCAGTTTCGGTCACCTGAAGCGTGACAGCCGCGGGGAGTTCCACCGAGATCGGGGCGTTGTCCAGAAACAGAACCTGATACTCGGAATTCTCGATGAGATACCATTTGGCATCGCCAAGCTTCTCGATCGGCACCGTGATCTGTTCAAAGTTCTGAACATCCATAAACGTGCACTCACCAACCGATTCGTAAAGGTACTGCATGCGGCGGTTTTCGAGATCTGGAGGCTTGAAAACATCATTCGACGAAAAGACCTTCTCGATCACCGAGCCGGTCTTGATATGTTTAAGCTTGGTGCGGATATTCGCTTTGCCGCGACCCATCTTGAAGTGTTGGTACTCAACCACATAGTACGGCTGATCGTCTACGATAATAGGCAATCCCCGTCTGAAATCCGAAACCGTGTACATGCATCCTCCTGCAAAAGTGCGGCCAATATAACGATTCCGGCCGATTTCCCAAGCACTTTCTGCAGGCGTCAGCAGGTAGGTTCGAGGACCCCCGTTGATTCAGGAAGTTGGATAAGAATGGTCGTGCCGTGCCCCTCGACCGATTCGACGGTCAGGCTTCCCCCGTGCAGACCGACGATGCGGCTCGCCAACGGGAGTCCCAACCCGGTCCCACTTGGACGGGAGGAATAGAAAGGCGTGAAGATCTTGTCGAGCTTGTCCTCCGCGATACCACAGCCATAGTCTGTAATGCGGACTGACACGGTCCCTTTTTCTGACCGTACGGCAACGGTTACTTTCCCCTCGCGACCATCGTATGACTGAATAGCGTTGTCGATCAGATTTCCGATCACTTGTTTGATCAACAGCGGGTCGGCTTCGACAGAGATTTCAGGACTATCCATATAAATTCGAATATGTCGAAGATCCTCGCGAACGCGATACGAGTCCGCGATCTCATTGAGCATCTCACGCAAGGAGAACTTCTGCGGCTGAGGATTCAGAGGGCGGGCGAACGCCAGAAATTTTGAGACCAGATCTTCGGCTTCGCGGGCTTCCTTGAGCAGCGATTCGGCCATCTCGACGGTCTGATCCAGTTTAAGGAGACGGCGTTTCAACAGATTCCCAAATCCACCAATCGCCCCAAGTGAATTACGAATTTGATGCGCCAACCCGGCTGCCATTTCACCAAGAGCGGCAAGGCGGCTGTTCTGCTCTACCTGCTTGCGCAGAAAGGTCAACTCGGTCAAATCGTTCAGCGTGACCGACAATCCGAGTATCTTTCCTTCGGAATCCCGGACCACGGAGATAGATGTCCCGAGAATAAGTTCCCGGCCGCTGGGGAGGAGATGTGATATCTCGCGATAACCGATCCCGGATCTCTTTGTAAGCGCGGTGGCAATCGCCTGCGTCAGCGCGGTCTTGGAACCGACTAGTGTGGAATAGTGACTCTCAGCAGTGGCATCCGCAAACTCCAACAGCCGTGCCGCCGATGAATTGACCGCTTTGACATTGCCGGAAGTATCCAGCGAAATGATGCCGGAATCAATTGACGACATCAGGTATTCGTTGAATTGTTCGAGTGAATCGGCCCGCTGTTGGATTGCCGCGTTAAGCCTGGTCAGTTCGGCTTCTTTGTCGCGCAATTCGCGGATTACTTCGCGATACTCTTCCACCACGGCATCGGCCTCATGGTCGAGTCCATTGACCTCTCGTCCGGCCAATTGCGCTTGTTCACGAATGCGTCGGAACGGACGGAAGATGAACCGTGAAAGCACTACGTAGCCCAAGGCGGCAAGGAACGTGACTCCGGCTCCAATCCACAGCACGACACGGCTACCATCCTGCAGATATGCAAGTTCAGGATGATATATCGAAACTACCGCGAGCCTGGTCTGAGCGGCACCCGGCAGACCGGTCACCATAAAGAATTCATGGTCATCGCCACGCATCAGCTTGTTTGGTTCGGCGCGAAGGAGCCGGTCGATGATATCCGGCGCCTGAGTAATGGGCAACTGGGTCAGAATCGAGCGGAGCCAGAGGACCTGGGCCGCAGGGGTTACGTCTATGGGTTGATTGGGGACGATCGTCAATCCGCTCAGTTCGTACTGGCGTACCAATTGACGGCGCGTCGAATCGGGAAGCTGCACATAGCCGTTCTCCTGAATGGTTCGCGTGGCTGCGACTACCGCGGTCCGGAGACGGTCCGTGGTTTCCTCCTGCAGCCGCATTCGGGCGTTGTAGAGCACCAGGTTGGAAGCTACACTCAGCAGCAGCAGAACCAGGACAATACTCAGCAGGCCGAGGTGGACCTCGGACTCAAATCGATATTTGGCTTTACCCACAGGCATAGCTCTAATATCGGCTGGAACAACAGGGGGAAAAGAGAAGGCTAGTTTAAGCCCAGAATGTTGTGCAAATAGTACGCAATGATCTGGTCACCGTAGAGCATAGTGACTACTGCCGCAAGGGCGATAAAGGGGCCGAAAGGGATAACCCGCTCCTGACGAAGTTTGGCCGAGAAGGCCATGATCGCGACTGAGATCACGAGCCCTATGACGGCCGAAGAAAGGAATATCAGCAGCACTTTCTGCCAGCCGAGAAACGCCCCAAGCATAGCGGCAAGTTTGATATCTCCGCCACCCATAGATTCCTTTTTGAAGAGCGCGTCGCCCAAGAGCGCTATCAAGTAAAGCGCACCTCCCCCGACCAAGAGGCCAATGGCGGAAGACAGGATGCTGATACCGCCGGGGAGCAAGGCGACGAGCAGGCCGAGCACCATGCCCGAGTAGGTCAGCAGATCCGGGATGATCTGGAAATCGAGATCGATGAAGAAGATCGCAAGTAGGACAGTGCCCAAATAACAAAAGATCAGGAACTCGACAGAGAGCCCGAAACGCCAGAGGAAGTAGATATACAAAAGCGCGTTGACCGATTCGACCAATGGATACCGGAAGGAGATAGGGCTCTTGCAGAATCCGCACTTGCCCCGAAGCGCGATATAGCTGAGTAAGGGAATGTTGTGATACCATTTCAGCTTGGTGCCGCATTTGGGGCAGGCCGACCGGCTGAGCACGACGTTTTTCTCGCGCGGAAGTCGGTATATCAGAACATTGGCGAACGAACCGATCGCCAGCCCGATCAGGGCCACGTAGGTGTAGAGAAGTCCATCCATTACTGTAGGATATCGGCAAAAACCGGGATTAGTTGAACTCGCCGAATTTGGCCATAACCAGGGCCACCGCGATGGGGCCGGCATTCTCGGTTCGCAGGACCCTCTTCCCCATTCCCACCGGGAGGAATCCCTTATCGCGAGCCGCAGCAACTTCGGTGGCCGAGAAACCCGATTCGGGACCGACCAGCAGCGTAATTCGCTGCGGCGTCTCTTTGATGTTGAGGTCGTTGACAAATAGACTGTCCGACGACGGGTGAAATACCAGCTTGAGTCCTTCATCGGATTCGGACATGAACTGCTTGAAGGTGAGCGGGAGTGCGATCTCAGGGCGGTATGACCGTCGGCATTGCTTCATAGCCGCAAGAGCGACCTTTTCGAGTCGATCTGTTTTAGCGCGAAGGCGCTTGGGGTCGTCAAACTTGATCTTCGACTTCTCAGTCATTAGCGGCACAAACCGGCTAACACCAAGTTGCGTCCCTTTGTCGACGATCTCATCGAATTTGTAGCCGACCGACAGTCCAGCCGCCAAGGTTACCTTGATCGACGGCTCGCCGAACTGGCGCAATCTTGAATGAACGATCAGTTCTACTTGTTTTTTCTTGGTTAATCGGATCTCACCGCGGGCGCCGTTTCCCAATCCATCGACGACTATCGCGAGATTCCCCGCCTGCATACGAAGGACTTCGATAGCATGATGGGATTCGGCGGTCTGTAGAAGGACGACATCTTCTGCCAAGTGCTCGGGTGCGGCAAAGAAGATCGGCGGTTCCATTGGTTACTGCTTTGCAACCACGTAAGTGATCCACTTGTTGTCCACGACTATCTCGAACTTGGGCTGACCATATTCACGCAAGGCCTGCGTGACCTCTTCCTCGTCTTGTGTCAGCAAACCCGAGAGCACGAGTGTCCCTCCGGTGGAAGTCAGATTTATCAGTCGGCGAAGCATGGGTAGAATCGTGCTTTTGATGATATTGGCGCAAACAAACTCATACGGCTGGTCATTGATCGCCTTTTCAATTGACCCGAACAGTACTTCGTTCGGTGTCGTGATGCCGTTTATCTGGAAATTTTCCTGACAATTCTGCACGGCGGTGATATCGTAGTCGATCGCCTTGATGAAACTCGCGCCCATTTGTGAGGCCAATATTGACAGGATCCCGGAGCCGGTCCCCATATCCAGGAAGCGCAGTCCGGGCTTGAAGTGCTTTCGGATCACCGCAAGGCAGGTGCGTGTTGTTTCATGCGTCCCGGTGCCAAACGCCATTTTCGGCTCGATGAGAATGTCATATTTGGTGTTGGGTTGACGGTCATGCCATTTCGGGCGGACGACGATATCTTCAGCAATCCGGACCGGCTGAATGGAGGCCTTGTACTCCTCCACCCACTCGACATTTTTGATCTGTTTTTCGGTGATGGCTGGGATCGGCTGGCCGGCCGACGCATAGATGTCGGTTAAGTATATTGGCAGTTCCTGGCGGAAAGCTCTCTCTTTGTCGGGTGAGACATAGAAGGTGATCACAGTATCCGGAGAGTCATCCTCCTCTTCGAGTACCAGACCGCTGGTGATATTGTCGATGATAAAATTACAGACAGCATCGGCCATCGACCGCGCTACCGCGATGCGCGCCTCGATGTAACTTTCCGGCATTTCAGCCTGCATTCTTAGACTCCAAGGGTTGAGCGAAGTTTCTCAAAGAACGACTTGTCACCCTTGGGAGCGTTGAATGAATCCGATGACGCCAGCTTCTGCAGGAGTTTTTTGTCCTCGGAGGAAAGCTTGGTCGGCACCCAGACGGTGACTTGGACTAACTGATCCCCTCGACCGCTGTGATGCAGATGCGGAATCCCCTTGCCTTTTAACTTTAATATCTTGCCGGACTGCGTACCAGCCGGCACAGTAATAGTCTCACTGCCGTTGATGGTTGGCACGGTCACTTCGCCACCCAGCGCCGCCGTAGTGAACGAGATCGGCAATTCGAGCAGGATATTATCGCCTTGACGGGAGAAGCGCTCGTGTTCGAGTTCTTCGAAGACGACTATCAGGTCGCCCGGATGTCCGCCATGTGGGCCAGCGTTTCCCATTCCCTCGATCGACATGTAGTTACCGGAGGCGACACCGGCGGGCGCTTTGACTTTTACGTTTGATGACCCTCTAACACGCCCCTCTCCTCCGCAACTGCGGCAGGGATCGGCGATGATCTCACCGGTACCCCTGCAGACATTGCAGGTGCTAACCTGTTGAATCGTTCCCAGGAAGGTCCGCTGTATAGTACGCACCTGTCCATGCCCTTTGCACTGAGGGCACTGTTTTTTGGAAGAACCTGCCGCCACACCAGAACCGGCGCAGGTATCACACCGAAGCAGGCGATTGATCTTGATAGTTTTCTCGATGCCGCTGGCTACTTCTTCGAGAGTCACGGCAAAGCGGACGCGCAGATCCTCGCCCTGATTCGAGCGCTGGCCGCGACCACCGGTGTCGAAGATATCATCGAAGATCGATCCGCCACCACCTCCGAAATCGCGCATGAAGGCGCGCAGAGCGTCCGACAGGTCGAATCCCTGGAATCCGCCACCGCCGTAATTAAATCCCCCGCCCTGCATCCCGGCGTGACCGAACTGGTCGTACATGCGCCGTTTGTCGGAATCCTTAAGGACTTCGTAGGCTTCGGTCGCTTCTTTGAATCGCTCCTCAGCCTCGGCGTTCCCCTGATTCCGGTCAGGGTGGTATTGCATCGCCTTCTTGCGATAGGCGGATTTGATGGTCGCTTCGTCAGCCGCCTTGTCGACGCCCAGAACTTCGTAATAGTCGCGCTTGGTCGTCATCAGTTCTTGTTCTTATCCTCGTCGACGACTTCGAAGTCCGCATCGACAGCTCCATCCTTTTTGCCGCCGGTCTGACCGGGTTGCTCAGGGGATGGCGACGGTCCTCCGCCTTGCGCCTGCTGTTGCGCGGATTTGTACATCTCTTCAGCCAGCTTGTGCGATGCCTGCATCAGCCGTTCTTTTGCGGAACTGATTGCTGTCAAGTCTTCGCCGCCCATCGCTGCGCGCAGCGCGGAAACAGCATCTTCGATGTTTTTCTTCTCGTCACCGCTGACCTTATCGCCGTGCTCACGAAGGGTCTTTTCGGTGCTGTAGATGAGCGCATCGGATTCATTGCGCGCCTGTATCAGGTCGCTTTTCTTTTTGTCATCTTCGGAGAATGTCTGCGCGTCGTTGACCATCCGCTTGATCTCAGCCTCGGATAATCCGGACGACGCTTCGATGCGAATCGACTGCTCTTTGCCGGTCGCCATATCCTTAGCGCTGACGTGCACGATACCGTTGGCGTCGATATTGAAGGTCACTTCGATCTGCGGGATCCCCCGCGGAGCCGGCGGGAGGCCGACCAGGTCGAACTTGCCGAGCAGTCGGTTGTCCACGGCCATTTTGCGCTCACCCTGGAGAACGACAATTGAGACCGCCGGCTGATTGTCCGACGCGGTCGAGAATATCTGCGACTTCTTCGTCGGAATCGTTGTGTTGCGCTCTATCAGCGTGGTCATAACGCCACCGAGTGTTTCAATACCGAGCGACAGCGGGGTTACGTCGAGCAGAACGATATCTTTCATGTCGCCGGAGAGGACGCCGCCCTGAATAGCCGCGCCAACCGCGACTACTTCGTCAGGATTAACCCCCTTGTGCGGCTCGCGGCCGAACAACTGGCGAACGGTATCGATGATCTTGGGCATGCGGGTCATGCCACCGACCAGGACAACTTCATCAATCTCGTTGATAGAAAGCTTCGCATCCGCGATCGCAGATCTGCAGGGACCGATCGTCCGCTGAACCAAAACGTCGGCCAACTGCTCAAGCTTGGCGCGTGTCAGCATCAGATCAAGGTGCTTGGGGCCGGACTGATCTGCCGTGATGAACGGCAGGTTGATATTGGTCTGCATGGTGGACGAGAGCTCGATCTTCGCTTTCTCCGCGGCTTCTTTGAGACGCTGGAGAGCCATCCTGTCTTTGCGCAGGTCGATGCCGTTGCTTTTGAGGAACTCCTCGGCCATCCAGTCGATGATCACCTGGTCGAAGTCATCTCCGCCGAGATGTGTGTCGCCATTGGTCGAGCGGACCTCGAATACGCCATCACCGATCTCAAGGATGGAGATATCAAACGTACCACCGCCGAGGTCGTACACCGCGATCTTCTCGTTCTTCTTTTTGTCGAGTCCGTACGCCAGAGACGCGGCGGTTGGTTCGTTGATGATACGTAATACTTCGAGACCAGCAATTCTGCCAGCGTCCTTTGTCGCCTGGCGCTGTGAATCGTTGAAATAGGCGGGGACGGTGATGACCGCCTGTTTGACTTCCTCGCCGAGATAGTTCTCCGCGCACTTCTTGAGATACTGGAGGATCATGGCCGACACTTCGGGCGGAGTCAGCTTCTTACCCTGGACATCGACCAGCACATTGCCGGAGGCATCCTCGGCTATCTTGTACGGCACCAGTTTTTCCTCGGTGCTGACCTCGCTGTGCCGGCGTCCCATGAAGCGCTTGATCGAGAAGACCGTGTTTTCGGAATTGGTAACCGCCTGACGTTTGGCCGCGGCGCCGACAAGGCGCTCGCCATCTTTGGCGAACGCGACCACGGATGGCGTGGTCCGGGCTCCCTCGAGATTGGGAATAACCACCGGGTCTTTCCCTTCGAGGACTGCTACGCATGAGTTGGTGGTACCGAGATCGATACCAATGATCTTAGCCATTGTATACTCCTATTTGGACTACTTGACGAATGTGGTGGTCAGCCGTGTCGCGGCTCACCCTTTCCCTTTGCTTACCCCAACTTTGCTGTGTCGGAGAACGCGATTCCCCTGCTGGTACCCCTTCCCCATCTCCAGCGCGACAACGCCATCCGGATACTCATCGGAGGTCGTCTGCATCATGGCTTCGTGAAATTGCGGATCGAACGGCTTGCCGAGGGCATCGATGGGAGTGATGCCATGCTTAGCCAGAAGACTTGTCAACTGGCTGTAGATCATTTCGGTGCCGGTCAAGATCGCTTGAGCGGACGTGTCTTCCTTGGCGTGCTGAAGCGCACGCTCGAAATTATCCACGATCTCCAGCAATTCCGCGAAGACGCGGTCATTAGCCGCGCGAACGAGATCGTCCTGCTGACGGGCCATCCGCTTGCGATAATTCTCAAACTCGGCAGCGACACGCAACATCCGGTCTTCCAGATCGGCGATCTTGGCCTTCAACTCTTCAGGAGTTTCGTTCGCAGCGGCAGTCTCTTCGACATGTTCGGATTCACTTGAAAAATCCTCACCCTTCTCGACCATTTCAGCCGGGTCTCCCAGCACACGCTGTTTGGGCGTGAACTCATGTGAAGAGGAGAAATCTTCTGTCAGGTCTGTATCTTTTTCTTCTGCCATATCTCTATGCACCTTTCCTCTCATCGATTCCCGCGAGTACTTCCGTGATCGAACGCGCTGTGTACTCAACCACGGATACAAGCTTGCTGTACGGCATGCGGGTCGGGCCGATCACGCCGATAGCGCCCGTGATATTCCCCACTTTGTAGGTTGATGAAACAACCGAGCAGTTGATGATCTCGCGAATGCGATTTTCGCGGCCGATAGTGATGAACAATCCTTCGTCGTGCGCCTGCATCAGAAACTCGGAGAGGATCTTGCCATCTTCCAGAAGGCGTATCAGCTTGGAGAGGCGATCCCGGTCGGAAAACTCCGGTTTTTCGAGAAGACTTCCGGCGCCAGCTATGTGCAGATCCTCAGGGCGTCGATCCTCTGTCCAGATCTTTTCTTTCGAATCGATCACCAGGTTGATCAATCGCCCATGTCCTGAGACATCGGCCATGCGCCCCGAGATGGTGTCGCGAATAGTCGCCAGAGTCAACCCGGAGAGTCGCTCGTTCAAGAGAGCTTCGACTTCGACAAGCGCCCGGTCGGCCAGGCTAGCTTCGATCTCGAGAATAACTGAGCGGGCCAATCCGGAGCCAAGGATCACCACCACCATCACCTTTCCATCGGCGACAGGAATTAGTCGGACCGACCGAAGGACTCCTTCTTCAAATCGTGGGGCGACTGTGACGCCAAGTTGCTGGGTGATCTCGCCAAGCACGCGCGCGGTCTGACCAAGTATTTCGTTGATGCCGCGTCCCTCTTTGAGGATCGCCCCGCGAATTTGCTGCTCCTCTGATTTTGTCAGTCGATCGGGCTTGAGCAGGTAATCGACATAAACGCGATAACCGGCATCGGTGGGAATTCGACCGGCCGAAGTATGCGGCTGTTCGACCAAGCCAAGCTCTTCGAGATCCTGCAGAGTATTCCGGATAGTCGCTGAGGAAAGCCCCATTTTGAACTTGTTGGCAATCACCCGCGATCCAACCGGGTCGGCCGAATGGATGTAGTAATTGATCAAGTTGAAGAGGATCTGCTTCTCACGGTCGGTGAGGTTTTCAAAACCCGATGCCATATATTCCTCAAGGACTTCCGCGGCACACTGCCATTTTGGCAGCCTATCTGCCAGAGCGCTAACAATTTACGACTTCTTATAACGGCAGTCAAGCACTTTGGTTCAGCCCGGTCACGCGACATCCGCTATGAAAAAAGGCTGTTGTCACGGTGGACAACAGCCTTTGGTCGATAGGAAAAACTCAGGCTATTTGGTGTCTTTCTTCTTCAGGTTCTCCCGGCGGTCATCGACTCCGTTGTTATTCTTATCAACGAAGTTGTCATACTTCTTCTCCGTTTTCCCTTTGTCGTCCTTGGCCTGTGGCGTGGCTTTCGGATCAGACTTCTTGTCGGCGGGTTTGGTCGGTTTGGTGGAAGAATCCTTGGCCGCCTGTTCCGTTCTTTTGGGCGGAGGAGTCGACTTCTGCTTTTTCTCGACCGCAAACGCGGCCGACACTCCTGTTACCAGGAGTGTCAGGCTTAGCATGTATGGCATCAGTTTCTTCATAGCGTCACATCCTTATTAAGGATCGAACTACCTGTCCGGTGAAGCAACAACAATCCTACTTCTTCCCTTTGCCGGATTCACGGCTTCCGCTGCTTGAGCGCGGAGCTGAAGACTTGGAGCCACCGCCGGAATTGTCCGAGCTGGAAGATTTCTGCTTCACTTCACCGCTGCTGCGATCTCCGCCGCTGCGCTGTTCACCACTGCGGTTTCCGCTCTCACGGTTTTCCTGGCGCTGCTGCTCGACCTTGGTAGCCTCGCCCTTGGATTTCCGCTCGCCTTCTTTGCGGTTGTCCACCGATCCGCTTTTCTTGCGGTAATAGTCGGAAGATCCGCTCGAGCTGGACTCTTTGGAGCGCTGCTTGTCGACCGTCGATCCACTGCTGCCGGAATTGCCGGACGAGCTCCGCTTGGTCGCGGTACCGTAGCTACCGCGATCACTGCCGGAACCAGTGTTGCCGGAGCGATAGCTGCCTCTATCGACACTTGACTTCTCGCCATCAAAGCGGGAATTGCTGGCAGTGCGCTCGGACTTACGGCGCTCTGTTGAACTTCCGATAGCCGATGATTCGTAGCCGCGGTCGGTCTTGATCACCGCACCGTTACCGCGCAAATGCTTCTTAGGGAGAGCGGCAAAATTACTGCCATCCGGTTCAGACGGCTTGCTGCGCGTGATGCCGTTCTTCGGGTCGGAGGTCGTGCGGCCGACCACTGTGGTATGCTTCTTCACGACCTCGTTATAGTTGGTGTAGCCGGCCTTGACGGGGTCACGGTAGCCAACCACACGGACCTCTTTGTACTTGGAATGGAATCCGGCACGCGGACGGATCACCGTCTGGTTCAGCACTATAGTATTATAGTGGCTGACATGCACGTAGTCCTCCCAGCAATAGCCGTAGCGGTCATATACCGTAATGGTGCGCCATCCGACCAGGACGCGCGGGATATAGAGCGGCGCGCAGCCCCAGTAGATACCATCGATATAGATACTGGCACCCCACGGGTAGTCGAAATAAACATTGCCGCAGACCGACCAGCTCGGATAGGTCGGGTAGTAGACCGGGCGGAAATAGTCCTGCTCCCATTCATTGACATAGATCACTTCCCGATCCACCGCGAAGCGTTGATCCGGATACCGGTCGAAATAGCGGCTCACGAGGTAATCCATAAACTCATCGCGATCTTCGCCTTCGTCACACCGGATCCCTGAACCGTTGAACCAGTCCGGGATCGGGAATCGCTCGCGCGACGCGATGATTTGAATGGTCTCAGAACCAGTCGGTCCGTCCACCACCAGGTCAAAAGCATCATCCGCGCCCGGCAACGTGTAGGTCACGCCGCCACGTCGCCACGGGTTGTCTCCCGGCTGGGACGGATAGAGCAGGTTGACCCGGCCGCGCGAGTCGATGGACACCACCGCCACGTACGCGTCCTGGTTCAGACGATAGTGCATCTTGATGTTGTCGCCGATGAAGTACTCGTTGTCGCTCCGGTTCACCCAGATATCGGCATCGAGATACCGGTCGACCCGGACATAGCCGGATTCATAGCGGTCGTCATCATTGCGACCGTGATCATCGTACTCCGACTCGTAGTAGTCATCGCCACGGTCGTCGGAGCGGTCACGCTGGACCTGCTGAGCCAGGAGTGTGCCCCCGGTCATCAGCATCGCCAGCACGATGGTCACAATTGTCAAACCCTTTCGCCACATAGACACCATCCTTATTCAGAGCTGCGAGTCGAGATTGACTGCTTCTTGAGGTAGTTTGCGTTATGCACCGGACGTTTCGTGTTGAGCGGTGCGATCAATTCGGGGTTGCCAGTATCGGTCTGGTAGCCCCAGTCAAAGGTCACCGCGCCGTTGCCGGCGATAGCGGTGATACGAACTTTCGCGTAATTGTCATCCGCGGTCCAGACAACGTAGGTGTGGCCGACGATCGCTTCGACATACCCAAGTTGCGACCAGCCATTCTGCGGCGCGTAGGTGATATCGTCAAACCCGTCAGTGTACCCCATATCCTGGATGTCAGTCTGGTCGTTGGCGGCGTTCAGATAGCTGATGCTGCCTGGACGATCGACAACGATATCCGCGAGCGGATTATTCATCGATACGCGCGCCTGCGCCGCGAAGCTGAATCCGGCCAGATTGGTGTCGATCTCTATCGGGAAGAGCACCATTCCCTGACCATCAGGACGTGGCGTGTCGTACACATTCTCGGCCGACAGTTCAGACTCATAGCCGGCGGTATTGACCGATGTCACCGCGTAGTAGTAGGTCACACCGTTAGCGACGTTGTTGTCCACGTAGCTATAGATGAGCAGGTCGAGATCCGGGTTCGGTTCTGCTTCGACCGAACCGATCTCGACATAGCCGGTCGTCTCGTTCAGCGAACGATAGACCACATATTCAGCGATATTGCTTTCGTACGGTCCATTCCACCAGATCGTCACCTGACCATCACCAGTGACCGAATAGACCCCTTGCGGAGGGGCTGGTTCATAGGTCACAATCGTCGGATTATCATCATCATCGCATCCCCCGATCACAAACGGGACGACAGCGACCAAAAGGAGTGTCAGCATCAGTTTTCGCATAAGGGACTCCGTATTTCCTTTCCTTTGACCGAATAGTAATCAAGGGGCGTGCCGAACGACATAACGTATTGTATCGCAACAACATCAACTCTATAGGACGATGCACTGGAGATTGAGATGTGCACAAATTTTGTGCGACGCAGGAGGTATAGCCCAAGAATTGGGCGTCAGGTCCGTTCGAGCTTGTACTCTTTGATCTTGTTGTGAAGCGTATTTCTATGAACCCCGAGGAGTTCGGCTGCCTGAACGATATTCCAAGCAGTCGTTTCCAGTGTCCGTAAAATATGGTCGCGTTCGACCTCTTGTAGCGTTCGTGGAGGGCCTGAATTGGTCTCTGGCTGAGACGCTGTTAGTCCAGTCAAGTCAGCGGCAGAGATCGTCTTTCCGGATGCTACCACCACCGCTCGCTCAATGATATTCTCAAGTTCGCGCACATTCCCTGGCCAGGCATAACGAGAGAGCATAGTTGCGGCTTCGGGACTGAAAGTTGTCACCTCTTTGCCGAGACGGCGTGAAGACCGCTGGAGAAAGGTCTTCGCGAGGATCAGAATATCTCCACCTCGTTCGCGCAACGGAGGGATTGTCACCCGAATGACGTTGAGCCTATAAAACAGGTCCTCGCGGAACTTCCCTTCTTTCACCATTCCTTCAAGGTCGCGATTAGTGGCGGCGATCAACCTAAAGTCGAGCGATATCTCTTTGACCGCGCCGAGGCGCTGGATCTTTCGGTCTTCCAGTACGCGCAGAAGTTTCACCTGCATGGAAAGCGGCATTTCGCCAATTTCATCCAGAAAGAGCGTGCCGCCATCGGCCAATTCCATTCGCCCCTGCTTGGGCTTGTCCGCGCCGGTGAAGGCCCCTTTTTCGTATCCGAACAGTTCGGCTTCCAAAAGTGTCTCAGGAAACGCGGCGCAGTTGATAGCGACCAAGCGTTTTTCGGCTCTTCCGGAAAGGGCATGAATTTCGCGCGCGACCAGTTCTTTGCCGGTCCCCGATGCTCCGGTGATAAGCACGGTAGCATCGCGCGGCGCGACCAGGGTGATAAGTTCCTTGACCTTGCGAATCGCGGCGGAATCACCGATCAACTCTGAATCCGGGAATGCCTCGGCTATTCGCTCACTCATGACGGCATGTTCGACGATCAGTTGATTCTGCGCCGCCGCCTTCTCCAGTTTGACCAGCAGTTCTTCGAGATCCTCAACCGGTTTGGTCAGATAGTCATACGCGCCTGCCCGCATGGCCGCGACCGCGGTTTCGACCGATCCGAACGCGGTCAGGACCATCACCTGAATGAATGGATTGAGTTCTTTGAGTTTGCCGAGCAATTCAAGCCCGGACATTCCGGGCATTTTCATATCGATGATCGCGAGAGGCCCGAAGATGCCAGCGTACTTCTCGAGTGCCTCTTCTCCCCCGGCGGCCGTAGTGACCTCGAAACTGCGTCGGCTCAGGAATCCTGAGAGCAGTTCTCGTTGCTGAGCTTCGTCATCGACGACGAGTATCTTTGTCGGCTTCATTGGGTAATGGTACCATCAGCGCAAAACATTCTCAACCAGAAAAAAACCCGCCGGGTGGCGGGTTTTGTCGGATCTATGGTCGGCGAGATCACTCACCGGAGCCGAACAGGAGGTGGATACCGACGCGAAGGTCGATAGTGCCATAGCCATCCTTCAATTCATATTCATTACCGCCGAAATCGCCTTTTGAGCCTGAGGCGAATGCCTGGTGGTAGTCAGCCTGCAGGAAGAACCCGCTGTAATCGGACGTGTAGTAGAACACCCCGGCACCCAACCCGGCAGAGAAGGACGGGTCGAATTCAAGTTCGGTCAGTTTGAGCGAGGAATTGTCGGTGACCTGGGTTGCCAGATTCGGGAAATCCAGCCCGGCGCGAACATGCGCATACGGCACGAGATTGCTGTTGCTGGGGAAATAATACCGAAGGTAAACACTCGGACGATAGACTTTGTGGGTAAGCGTGATAAGCTCATTGTCCGTATCGATATCATACTGGCCGTAGGAGAAGCCAACACCCAGGGTGATCTGCGGGCTGAGAAAAACTCCAAAATCAACCGCGCCGCTCAGCCCGGTCTTGGCGCCCAGAGTGTCACTATAGTCCTTGATACCGCCCGTCGGAATGGACAGGCCGCCGTAGAAGTTCAGTTCAAGATTGTCCTTCTCTTCTTCCGCCTCGTCCTGTGCGAACAGCGCGGCAGGGACCAACAGCAGTGAGGCAAGGGCCAGAACCAAGAGAGATCGTTTCATCGCTACATCCTCAAATACTATGACTAATCAATACAATTCACGTTCAGTATGCTGCCTTCGAGGGCACTAAAAACGAGCGTCAAAGATACGTTACCACCAGACGGCTGTCAACTGGGTTTGTGCAGTGCGAAATAGGCGGGAAAAAGGCGCCGAACCGTTTGGTCAGGCGCCTTAAAAAGCTCGAATGCCGTTACGGGCAGGTGGGAGCTGGGACCTGGCCGATGATGTGTGATATCATGAGCGAAAGGTCGCTAAGATCGACTTGGCCCGTACAATTCACATTGCCCGCGGCCGCCGGCTCCGGCAGCGGAATAAGACCGAGAATATATGAGATCATAATGCTCAGGTCCGAGAGATCTATATGCGTGTCGCCATTCAAGTCGCCGATCACCATCTGCTGATAGACAGTGGTCATGACGTAGGTGGAGACGCGGCTCTCCTGGTTGTCCACATCCTTGCCGATCACCCGATACCAGTATGCGCCGGTGGGGTGTGAACTGAAGGTATACGAAGTATCCGCTATTCCGGCGGCAACCAACGTTTCGCTCCCGAACATATCGACATTCTCGATGTCGTCGATATACACACCCTCGTTCAATGTGTATGAATCGGTGAATTGGGTCAGGCGAATAAAAATCTCTTTGTTCACATATGGCGACAGGTCATACGCCACGCGCACCCAACCGCCGGAGGAGCCGGTGATGCCATTCCCCAGATTCAGATTGTTCGGGTCAGCATTGGTGGTTCGATCACACGGCAGATTAATGAAATCAAAGCCGCCATCGATCGAGATCTGGGCGTAGAAGTAGTCCCAGTTGGTTTCGAGATTGTACCAGATCCAAAAGACGAGCGAATCGTTCGCTGGTACTTTGTAGGGGGTTTGCGACAGCAGCCAATGGTGGGCCTGGTTCTGGTTCTGCGAATGCCAGGAATTTGGCGGCGTATGCGCCCGAATGGCCGAAAGCGCCATCTTCTCCTTCGCCCAATTCCCGTTATCTGTCGTCGCGATATCTGTAACCGTCTGTTTGTTGGTCAATTCATACAGTTTGTAACTGACCGGCTGGTTGACTGAATCATTGGTGTGCCAACTCACGGTAAAACCATGACCAACAGAATCTGGTACCGAGAGTAATGAACGCGCCGGCGGTCCCAGCCGGAGTGGGTTATCGGCGATTTTCGCCAGGAAAAGATTCGGCTGAAGGTTTTCTGCCTCGAGCACCGGAATGCGTGTCGGAGCCGGCCAGAAACCATCGATACTTCCGCCAATTTCCGTCGTCAATGAAACGAATCTCGGTTTGGAAATAGTGTCGCCCCACATCCAGTCATCGGCCGCGCCGTTGGTCGGGTACAGCGTCCAACTGACATCGGGCGCGTAGCCGTTATACTGTGCCAGCGAGTCTCCCAAGTTCGCGAAGAAATCTTCCTGGTGTGTGAATATCCGGTCATACCCGTACGGCCAGATGAACAGGTTCGAATACGAATGGATGTTATTGCAGATGGAGAAATCGCGCGAGATCACGAAATCGCGAATGACTTGAGTCTCGACCTCAGAAAAAGCGGAAGGACCGCGATAGACTTCGCTGCCAGTGCTCGGCGATGATCCAATGTCATCGTACCCCCACTTGAAGCCGAAATTGCGGTTGAGGTCAATGCCTGTATTGGCACCTGTTGGACGGCGGTTTTTGCGCCAAAGCCCGCCGCCTTCCAGATTGGTCATTTCGTTATAAATGACTCCATCAGGATTCACTACCGGCATGAAGAATAGCTCGCGATTGTTGACAATGACTGTCGCTTCCTGATCCGTGCCATAATTGGCGACCAGGTACTTAAGGACATTGAGCAAGGCCGCCGCGCCGGCAGGTTCGCGCGCGTGGATATAGCTGTTGTAGAAAACTTCCGGTTCATCTTCATCTACATTGGGATTGTCCGAGACTTTGACCACCCAGATATCTTCCCCTTCATATGTCTGCCCCACCGAAAACTTGGCGGTCATGATGTTCGGGTTGGCGGCAGAGAGTGAATCCAGGAGCGCCACGATCTGGGCGAAGGTCCTGAATCCGCCATTGGGGACCGCGGCACGGGTGGCGTAAAACTCGGCGAGATCGTCATGCTCCACCTGATATGGGATCCCCAGGTGCTGGAGCTTGGCGCGGTCATCACCATGTGCCAGGATCTCGAACCGGTCTCCCTCGACCTCAATAATGTCGAGCCCGAGGCTGGCCATATCGAGGTACTGTGCTTTGGTGAGGTTGTCGACGATGATCTTCGCGACAGGGGCTTGGGAAGCGGCATTGGCTCCCGCGACGACGAAAAGTGCGATCAGACAGATAGCAATCGAGCGATACATGCCAACTCCTTCATGTGGAAAGTCGCATTGCCAGCGCAGTAAGGGTTCCGCCGGCCATGTGAGGGAAACGAGATGGCCGATGGTGAGTATCTTCTTATAAGATAATGGATTCCCTGATTTGGGCAACCGCTTTTTGCGGCAGGTTATGCATTAGTCCGTTCAAAAAACCGGTTGCCCATACCGGCGGGCGGAGTGTAGATTAGCGGTTTCTCGGAGATATGGACTAAGCATATGAATATACTGGTGATAGGCTCAGGCGGGCGCGAGCACGCGCTCATCTGGAAACTCAAGCAATCCAAGAAGGTTGACAAGATCTTCTGCGCCCCCGGCAATGGTGGCATCTCGCAGATAGCGAAATGCGTCAATATCAAGGCTGATGCCACCCGCAGTCTGATCGAGTTCGCCCAACGCAACAAAGTCGACCTTACGGTAGTCGGGCCCGAACAGCCGCTTTCGGTAGGGGTGGTGGACGATTTCCAGCGCAGAAAGCTTCGGATTTTCGGCCCGGACAAGAAGGCCGCGCAGTTGGAGAGCTCCAAGGTTTTCTCGAAAGAGTTCATGCGGCAGTACCATATTCCGACCGCGCCATTCAGGGTCTTTACCTCCTTTGCGGAAGCGGTTGGGTTCTGCAATTCCGCTGAATTTCCACTGGTGATCAAGGCCGATGGCCTTGCCGCGGGGAAAGGTGTCGCCGTAGTTAAAGATATTACCCAGGCGACTGCCACTTTAGAAGAAATGATGATGAAAAAGATCTTTGGAAAAGCGGGTGAACGAATCGTGATCGAATCGTTCCTCGCCGGAACCGAAGTCTCCATCATGGCGGTCACCGACGGCAAGGTGATAATCCCTCTGTTGCCAAGCCAGGATCACAAACGGGCATTTGACAATGACCGCGGACCCAACACCGGTGGCATGGGGGCGTACTGCCCGGTTGATTTCATCACGCCGGACATCCTTGAGCAGGTGATGGAACATATCCTCCTCCCGACGATTAATGGTCTGAGAAGTGAGGGGATCACGTACACCGGCGTGCTATATGCCGGACTGATGTTGACTGAGGCGGGTCCCAAAGTTTTAGAGTTCAACTGTCGTTTCGGCGACCCGGAGACGCAGGTAGTATTGCCGATGATGAAATCGGATCTCGTGGATGTCATGATGGCCGTGGTTGATGGGAAAGTGGGTAACTTGCCGAAACTCGAGTGGCGAAAAGGAGCCGCGGCGTGTGTCATCATGGCTTCGAAAGGCTACCCCGGTAACTACCGAAAGGGAATCCCGATAAACGGGCTAGATGCTATCAAAGATAACAATTCGCCAGTTTTCCATGCCGGGACGAAACGGGAAAACGGGCGATATTTCACGACGGGCGGCAGAGTTCTGGGGGTCACCGGGATCGATGCCGACCTGCGAAGCGCGATTGACCGCGCCTACGGAGCGGTGAAGAAAATACGATTCGACGGCGCCATGTTTCGTCGAGATATCGGCGCAAAAGCCTTCCCTCAAAAAGCG
>JAYRFH010000251.1:0-4092 GCA_041908405.1 Candidatus Zixiibacteriota bacterium | reverse complement strand
CGGATGGCGTTTGTGCGACAATATCGAGCAGAACACCCGCTCGCGTTACGAGAATGAACTAAACATCGGGATAATTCTCGGGAGGAGTTCCTCCATGCGAATCGCGCATTGTTTATGGATAATCGGGCCGCTGCTCTGTTTGCTGAGCGCGTCCGTTCTATCCGCCCCTTCCACCCCTTCTTCATCCCCCATGGAACGAGCGGCTGATCAGATCCTCGATCTGCCGTTGGATACATCTCAGGTTCTGCACTTGAGTCAGCAGGTCCTCGCGCAACGCGATATGCGCCTCTTCCTGGAAGAGGGTGACTTCATGCCGTTTCTGCCGCTGGAATTGGATTCGGGAAAGATCTGGTTCGGCGGGATATACATCGGGAGAGGGCGGATGGAGTTTCAGCCGCCTATCTCGATGGAGCGCCAGCAGCTTCGTCGGTTCATGAAAACGGACAGCCTGAACCGCCAGTTCGAGAAAACGCTCCTGATGCTGGATTCAAGCCAGTACAACCTGCTTGTCACCGCGGCAACGAAAAGCGACAGGAAGAATCTTGACTTCAATGGGGTACGCAAGACACATCGGGGTTATCTCGATGACTCGGTCGACCGAGCCTTTCAGTTCAGCGCCTTGCGCAGTTTGGCCGATCCTATCAGTCATATGTTCATGGTGGCGCTGGTGGAGTTGACCGAAGGCGGTACCGTACTCTATCATTTCGACCCATACTCTCGCGAACAGATCGGACTGTACAAGCGTGAAATGCAAGTGGTCTACCGGAAAGTCTGGCAATCGCTCTGTCTGTATCCGGTGGAAGCAGACACGGTCGCACTTGACTTTCGCGGGATCGACAAGACATCGCTACAGTGCACCCACTACGATATGGATCTGCTGTTGAAGCGTGATGGTGAAATGTGGTCGGTCGCCAACGCTGAGATCATCTGGGATACTCTACCCGCGCGCGCGTTTTACTTCTTTCTCGACCTGGAGATGAAAGTTGATTCGGTCAAGGACGCGAACGGCGTCGTGATTCCGTTTAAGCGATTTAAGGACAGCGACTATTACTTTGGACTCTGGCTGCTCTTCGATAGACCGCCCTCAGCCGGCGAAAAGACAAAGATCCAGTTTTTTTATCACGGTGATGTCGCGGAGCGGGAACTGGGGATATACATTGTCTTCGCAGGGAGCTCCTGGTATCCGCAGGCAGGCAAATGGTCTCCCGCGACATATGATATCAAAATGCGGTCTCCATCGGACTATTCGCTGGTCGCCTCGGGAAAACAGATAGAGAGCAAGAAGGTAAAAGATACCTTGTTCAGTCACTGGCAAGTGACCACTCCCAGTGAGTATGCGTCGTTCAATATTGGCATATTCGAGCGACACCAGTATGAAGGGAAAAATGGCGTCGCGCTGGATGTCCATTTCTCCGATGTACTTCACCAGTATTCTGGTAGTGAACTCAAGCAAGTGGTGGGGGATATACAGGGGAGCCTTGAATTCTATCATTGGTTGTATGGACCTCTGAGGGCTGATACTGTTGTTGTGTCGGAAGCAGTACAGGGGCACAGTACATCCTACCCATCTTTCATCCTGTTGGGCGTGTTTACGTGGGTGACAGGTGATATGTGGGGGTACGAACGGCTGCACCGTTCACACGAGACCGCTCACCAGTGGTTCGGCGCGGGAGTAGGGGTCGATACCTACCGCGATACCTGGTTGTCCGAAGGATTCGCCGAATACAGTTCATACATGTTTCTGCAGGCAGTGGCCGGCAACGACAAGTTTATGGACCGGCTGAACGAACATCGCAAGGATGTTCTGTTCGAGCGGAAGAATGCGGGAGCGCTGGCCCTGGGGCCGCGGTCGTACAATGTCAAGGATGAGGAAAACTACGACATCGTCGTCTACAAGCGCGGGGCGTTTGTCCTGCATATGCTGCGCAACCTGCTGATCGACCTGCAGACGATGAAAGAAGATCGCTTCTACGCCATGATGCGGGAGTTCTACGCCACCTACTACGGTCGTCAGGTTTCGACCTATGACTTCCAGAAGATGGTAGAAAAGCACGCGGGTGTGGATATGGGGTGGTTCTTCCGGCAATGGGTCTATAACAATTACATACCGACCTACGACTTCAGTTATGAGGCGACTCCGGAGACGGATGGTTCATACGTCGCCAAACTACACGTTGTCCAGCGAGATGTGCCCGATGATTTCGTGATGTACGTACCGGTGGAGATTGAACTAGAGAGCGGAGGAAAAGCGTACGTACGCCTACTGATCGAACAGCCGGATTCCGTGCTTGACCTGAAGCTTCCGGGAAAGCCGAAGAAAATCACCTTTAATCCGTTCCTTTCGGTTTTAGCGGATGTCAACCAGTAGAACTATACCATAATCCTGCAACGAGTTAGCTCGTTGCCTCACAAGACCGAACCGGTTCGGTTAGCGCTTGCACGCCGAACCGGTTTGCGTATATTCTTAGCCATGTGAAAAACATCACAGCTAAGGAGACGCAATGGATCATCGGATAGAAACTGACTCCATGGGGGAGATCAAGGTTCCTTCTGACAAGTATTACGGCGCGCAGACCGCTCGCTCGCTTTATCACTTCAGGATCGGCGGTGAACGGATGCCTCGCGAACTGATACGCGCGATGGGAATCCTCAAGAAAGCGGCCGCGTTGGTGAACATGGAACTGGGACTGCTCCCGAAAGAAAAGGGAGAACTGATAGTCAAAGCGGCCGATGAAGTGATCTCCGGCAAACTGGATGAACATTTCCCATTGGTGATCTGGCAGACCGGTTCCGGCACGCAATCCAACATGAACGCGAACGAGGTCATCTCCAATCGCGCGATTGAGATGTCCGGCGGCGTGATGGGCTCCAAGAAGCCGATTCATCCGAATGATGATGTCAACAAGGCGCAGTCCTCGAACGATACCTTCCCGACCGCCATGCATATCGCGGCGGTGGAAGAGATACATCGTCGCCTAATCCCGATGGTCACCCAACTTCGGAACACCCTGCAGAAGAAGTCGGAAGAGTTTGCAGATATCATCAAGATCGGTCGAACTCACCTGATGGATGCCACGCCATTGACGCTGGGGCAGGAGTTTTCGGGATACTCGGCGGCGCTGACGCTCGATTTGGATCGGATACATGATTCAATGAAGCGGCTGTATCCATTGGCGCTGGGAGGGACCGCGGTCGGCACGGGCTTGAATACGCATCCCGAATTTGCGGTCAAATCGGCCAAGTGTATTGCGGAGTTGACCGGTAAGCCGTTTATCACCGCGCCGAACAAATATGAAGCGTTGGCGACTCATGACGCACTTGTCGAGATCCATGGACAGCTCAAGACACTCGCCTGCTCACTGATGAAAATTGCGAATGATATTCGCTGGCTGGCCTCCGGCCCCCGCTCCGGTATAGCCGAGATAGCGATACCGGAGAATGAGCCGGGGTCATCCATCATGCCGGGCAAGGTCAACCCGACCCAGCCCGAAGCGATGACCATGGTCTGCGCGCAGGTGTTTGGAAACGATGTCTCTGTCAATTTCGGTGGAGCATCGGGAAATTTCGAACTCAACGTCTACAAGCCCGTGATCATTTACAATGTGCTGCAGTCGATCCGGCTGCTGGCGGATGCGTGTGAGATGTTCAACGAGCATTGCGCGGTCGGGATCGAGCCGCTTCGCGAGAATATCAAAAAGCACCTGCAGAACTCCCTCATGCTGGTGACTGCGCTCAACCCGCATATCGGCTATGACAATGCGGCAAAGGTGGCGAAGAAGGCGCACAAGGAAGGGACTACGCTCAAAGAAGCGGCGGTAGCGTTGGGCCTTCTGACGGCCGAAGATTTCGACCAGAAAGTCCGGCCGGAGCAGATGATCGGCCCGAATATGAAGGCGAAGTAGTTAGCCGCTAATCGCATACGGCCTCTGACCCGGCTCTCACGAGCCGGGTTATTTTTTGGCATCGCTGCGTCCACTGAGTAGAAGGTGAAACTTTCCCCCGTCAATTTCGAATAGATAGTGACGCACAACGTTGTGACTGGCGAGGTTTTTTATGTCAGCAGCCGAACGATTTGGCCGGGTATTGATCGTT
>JAYRFH010000250.1:0-63781 GCA_041908405.1 Candidatus Zixiibacteriota bacterium | reverse complement strand
GGTCTTCGTCCTCGAGATATTCGTTCCTCACATACTTCAATACGACATCTTTCATTTCATCCATATATTCCTCCGTCAACCGGATGTAAGGTTAGTCATTTTCCAATGTGGAAATATCGCCGATCTCTTCCCCCCACTCCTGCGCGCGGAGCAGGCGGCGCATGATCTTGCCGCTGCGTGTTTTCGGAAGGGTCGGGACATATTCTATCTCCTGCGGCATCGCCAGGGAGGAGAGTTTCTTCCGTATGAAATTCATGATATCGAGTTCAAGATCGTCGCTGGCCGTGAAGCCCGGCTTGAGTGTGACAAACGCTTTCACCACTTCCATATTCACTTCGTCCGGCTTGGCGACCACCGCGGATTCCGCCACCGATGGATGCTCCAACAGCGCCGACTCAACCTCGAATGGCGAAACTAGATGCCCTGCGGTGTTGATGATATCATCATCGCGTCCCGCGAACCAGAAGTACCCTTCTTTGTCGATGGATGATCTGTCGCCCGGCAAGTACCACCCATTGACGAACTTCTTGTCATAGGTCTCTTTGTTGCACCAGTAGCCGCGCATGAGAGCGGGCCAATCCGGTCTGAGAGCGATAAGGCCAATACGCCCCGGCTCAGTGATCGGCTCATAAGTTTTGAGATCAAGCACCGCGCCGGTGACTCCGGGAAATGTACGGCCCATCGAACCGGGTTTGACTTTCATACCGGGGAAATTGGTGATGACAATTGAACCGGTCTCGGTCTGCCAGTAGGTGTCGTGGAATGGCTTGTCAAAAACGCGCTGCGACCAGATGACCGCTTCGGCATTGAGCGGCTCGCCAACCGACGCGAGGTGCCGCAGGCAAGACATGTCATACTTCTTCACGATATCGTCGCCTGCTTTCATCAGCGAACGGATCGCTGTCGGCGCAGAATACCAGACAGTCACACGCTGTTTCTCGATCCACTTGTACCAGTTGTCCGCGGAGAAACCGATATCCTGCACACACTGGGTCGCCCCCAGCGCGAATGGCGCGATGATGCCGTATGAAGTCCCCGTCACCCAACCGGGGTCGGCGGTGCACCAGTAGATGTCATCATCATGAATATCCAGCACCCACTTGCCTGTCAGGTACTGCGAAATGAGGGAGTAGTGCACATGCTGCACTCCCTTCGGACGACCGGTCGTGCCCGAAGTGTAATGCAATACCGATGGTGATTCCGCTCTGGTCGGATGACATTCGAGGTTTTCGACTGGATTTGCATGTTCGAGCGAAAACGCGATCTCGCGCTCTTTCAGCTCTTTTTTGCCGTCATGGTCGACCACGATGATATGCTCCAAATACGGCATCTGGTCGAGGATCTTACGCACCTTGCCGACATGTTTGCGCTGGGTGATGATGGCGCGCGTTTTGGCGTCATCGAGTCGGACAAACAACGACTCTTCGCCAAACGCGGAGAATAGTGGCTGCGCTACCGCGCCGATCTTGAGCACACCCAGGAATCCGAGATACAGTTCAGGGATGCGATCCATGAACAGGCAGACGCGGTCTTCGGGTTTGATCCCGAGCGAGCGCAAAAATGCCCCGATCGTATTACTGGTGAGTCGAAGGTCGTTGTAAGTGTAGGTCTTGGGTTCGGCGCTGGTCCCTTCCCAGATGAGGGCTTTTTTCTGTCCGAATCCCTTTTTGCAGATACGGTCGCTGCAGTACCAACCGATGTTGATGACGCCCCCCGGCGTGTACTCAAGTTCCTGTTCGGCGAGCGACCAGGAGAAATTCCTTACGCGGTTCTCATAGTTTCCGAAATGGCTCATCCGTACTACGTTCCTCCTGTGACCACGCTACTACAGCGCAAGCCACATGGTCAGTGAACGCGGCGGATACCCGACACTCGGACGCAGCGATGTCGCCGTACCGAAGACGGAGTTTTCCCTGCAGGCGAATCCCGGAAATACCTGCAGCGTTACTTACTATTTCTATATCTCTAAATGCGATTCCGTCGCGCAACCCGGTGCCGGTGGCCTTGAGGAAGGCTTCCTTCACAGCGAGGCACCCAGCCAGGAACGCGCTGGCATGACCTGCCGCCCGACTTGCAGCGAGTTCCGAGTCGGTGAACAGATCATGCATGATCTCAGGCTGCCGGTCGATCTCTCGGATCAGCCTGTCGACGTCGACTACATCAACGCCGATCCCTATAGACACGTGGCTCTCCCACGCAGAGCCATATTTATCGCGTGATCTTGACCTCGCCCTGCAACTTGGCGGAGATCTCTTTGAGCATATCCGAGGTCATGGACTTCAGATCATACTCCGGTTTCCAGCCCCATTCCTTGCGGGCGGCGGAGTCATCCATCGAATTCGGCCAGGAATCGGCGATCGCCTGACGGACCGGATCGATCTCATACTCCATCACAAATTCCGGGATATGTTTGCGGATCTCGGCCGCCAGCATATCCGGCGTGAAACTCATCGCCGAGACATTGAACGCGTTCCGATGGACCAGCTTGGCGCCATCGGCTTCCATCAACTGGATCATCGCGCGCAACGCGTCCGGCATATACATCATATCGAGATAGGTATTCGGTCTCAGGTAGCAGACAAACTTTTTGTGGCGGATAGCTTCATAGAATATCGAGACCGAATAGTCGGTCGTCCCGCCGCCCGGTTCGGCGACATAAGATATCAGGCCGGGGAAACGGACACCGCGGGCATCCACATTGAATCGCTTGAAGTAGTAATCGCACAGCAGTTCGCCGGCGACCTTGGTGACGCCGTACATTGTGTCCGGGCGTTGAATCGTATCCTGTGGTGTCTGATCCTGCGGTGTGCTCGAACCGAATGCGCCGATGGAGCTGGGGAAGAAGATCTGGCATTTGTACTGGCGGGCCGCTTCTAGCACGTGATACAGACCGTTCATATTGATCTGCCAGGCGATATTGGGGCGCGACTCGCCGACTGCGGAGAGAACCGCTGCCAGATGAAAGATCGTCCCGATCTCGTGTATCGACATGACGCGGGTGATATGATTCGAGTCGGTGACATCGAGGAATTCGAACGGGCCCCTGTCGCGAAGTTCTTTGTCGGTGGGCATCCGGATATCGGTCGCTACAACCATATCTGCCCCATATCGAGCGCGAAGCGCGGAAACCAACTCGGATCCGATCTGCCCGATCGCCCCGGTCACCATCATCTTCTTCATATCCGAAAGTCCTTTATCAGCAGAACGTTACCCGCGGCAGTCCTCTTTGACTTTGATGCGGGACACCACAAACGAGACTGCGAGCAGTCGGGAACTAAGTTACAAAAATCACAAGAGTAACGCAAGGGGGATGAAGATAAATCAGGATAAAGGGATTGATTTTGTGTGGATTAGCCGTCAACCAAGCACGCGCGAAGGCGACGAGCTTGGCATCGTTTCGCGTTCAATTCACCAATGAATACAGCCCAGGGCACCTGTGAGTAATCAGGCGATCTTCCGGATTGCTTCCAGCAACTGCTGCTTGTTCGCCATCGATATCTGGCGTCCCTGGATCGGGAGCCCCGCCAATCCACGCGCATACTGCCGGAGCTTGGAGACCGGCATCGCTTCAAGCTGCTCCATCGACATGGAGCCGGATGTTGCGCGCGGCGCGACAGTGGCAGGCGCGGATGGTTGAGCGGGCGCAGGGCGCGGGGCTGGCGCCACCCGCGCTTTCTGAGCTTTGGCCGGAGGAGATGTCTTTTTCGGAGTGGGAGAACTGGCGACGATCGGAGTGCTCCGCTTGCGTGTGACCACTGTCTTGCCGGGCCCTTCGCGATGCGGGATTATTCTCGCGCATATGAGCGAGCCGGACTGCTGGGCCGCGTGTGCTCCCGCTTCGACAGCCGCCCTTACCGCGGGCATATCTCCTTCGATCTTCACCACCACAAACGAAGCATCGATCAACGTGACTGAACTGACCGAAGCCGCGGCGGCCTGCGATGCGGCGGTCGATGCTTCCATCGCGCCAGCCAGATTCGTTGTCTCTATAAGCCCGAGTGCGTCCATCCGTGCGCCATCCTGTAGTTTCAATCAGATTGTTCGGGAGCAAATATAGCGGAGCATTGGTCGCATGCCACCAAAAATTAACCGCCTGTACTCCCCTCGAGCACAGACGGCTTCGATACACCAAAGAAAAGAGGACCTACTAAGCACCAACACAGCGCTCAGGAGTAAAAATGACATCAAACCTAATAGCAATGCGTGTGCCCGACTTCGCACGCTTCGCTATCACCTTCGTAACATATTGCAGTGCAGTGATATGTCTGATGTGCGCCGAACCCTGTGCGGTTTTTCACACGCTCCCATTCGTATGTTCATACGAACCGCCGACCATAAAAAACGGTAAGTGCCTCTTAACGAAACACTTACCGTAACCAAGGAGAACTAACGGAAATCGTACTAAATCACGACTTCTTCACTATCAGAAACTCACATCCACTCAATGCATCGTGCCGTGAGTCCCGTATCGCTTCAGCTTCATCCGGACGGTCGCTTCATGCACACCCAACAGCCGAGCCGCCTCGCATTTGTTGCCGTGTGCCGCCATCAACGCATCCATGATGAGCTGACGCTCATATTCTTCGACCCGGTCAAACAGGTTTCCTTTATCGGGAAGCTGCTTGGTCGGCGCGAAGATAGTCCGCGCCAACTCAACCAGATCTCCTTCCGCCACCATCTGAGCCATCACCTCAAGGCGTTTCACCTTGTTGTCCAGCTCGCGGATATTCCCCGGCCAGTCATATTCAAGGAACTGACGGACCAGTTCGGCGGGGAGTTTCTGACCATCGCCGCACATCTTCCGTTTTCGCATGAAGGTCTGCAGCAACAGCGGGATATCCTCTTTCCGCTCTCTGAGCGCCGGGATGTGGAACGAGAGTCCGCTCAAACGATAGTAAAGATCGCGGCGGAATCTTCCTTGCTCCACCATCTCTTCCAGATTCTGGTTGGTCGCGACCACGATCTTGATATCGAGTTCGACCTCTTTCGTGCCGCCGAGCGGAGTCAAGCGACGGTGCTCCAGAACGGAGAGCAACTTCGCCTGTAGGGCGAGCGGCATGTCGCCGATCTCATCGAGGAGGAGTACGCCGCCATTCGCTTCCACAAACAGCCCGTCTTTGTGCTCCTGAGCGCCGGTAAAAGCTCCCTTACGGTAACCGAACAGCTCCGACTCAAGCAGGGTCTCCGGAATGGACGCACAGTTTATCGCCACGTAACGAGTCCCCGGTCTGACGACACTGTGGAAGTAACTCGCCAGACGATCCTTGCCAACACCGGTCTCGCCAGTCAGGAGAATGGGCAGGTCGGAACGTCCAAGGATCGGGATCTGCGCCTTGAACTGCTTGATCTTCTCGCAGTTCGTGTAATACTCGGTATCCACCGCGGATTTGGGGATTGGCCCAAGATTGGGGACATCCATCCGGTCATCCTGCTCATGGATCAAGCGCCCGATCTCGTCATGCTTCCGTACCATATGGCACCGGGCATAAAACTCCTCCGCGCGGAAAAGATAGGTCATCCGCTCACGCGCCGAGAATGAACGAGAGCAACCGGCCGCGACCAGTGCCTCCGCTTTCTCCCATCGGACACCGGATTCAGCCAGAAGATCCAACGCGCGTTTGAACGACGCGACCGACTCCTCTTTCTGTTCCGTCATATCCGCTATCTGTGCTTTCAGTTTCCAGAGCGCGCCCATCTCGACTTTGTCGTCGGCTTTCTGGAAGACCGGGATCGCTTTGGCGACGTAGCGCTGGGCCAGACGATGGTTCTTTGTCCGGATCGCCAGTTCCGCCAGGTGGCGCAGGACGCGGGCCGCGAGCGTTGTGTTCGGGCCGATCTCTTCGGCCAGATGCAACGCACGCTCCAACGCGACGCGCGATTCCTCAAGACGACCTGCCCGATACTGCAGTTCGCCGAGATACGTGTAATAGATGACCTCATCCCGCTTGCTGACACTGATCAGGATGCGGGGGTACGCTTCGCCTAGCGCCTGTTCAGCGGAGGCATAGTCAGCCTGCTGAATGTACACATACGCGAACGACAGATACGCCCGGGCAACTTCGATCTGGTCGCCGAGCTCGAGCGAGAGGTCAATGTTGATCTTCAGGTGCTTTTCAGCTTCCGCCATATCACCGGTAAAGGTGTGGATACGACCGATATTCCCCATCATGAACGCGAGTTTCTTTTTGTCGCCGTTCTTCTGGGCGATCTCAACCGCGTCCATCAGGACGGCCAGCGCGTTCCGATAATCCGTCTGGCGATAATACAATCCGGCCAGATGGTTAAGCGCACGACTCTGTCCTTCAAGGTGGTCTTTGCGACGGAAGATAGACTCAGCATCCCGGAACGCCTTCTCCGCCTCTTTCAACTGACCCAGGTCGCGCAGGACGCCGCCCAGCGTGACGAAGATCTCCGCCAGAAGGAGAGAGTCTCCTTCAGCCGCGATCATCGCTTGTGCCAGACGTGCCACACGCAACGCCATCGGGTAGTTGCCAAGAGACGCATAGGCAGTAGCGGCACGGTGCAAGACCGTACCGGCTGCGGATCCACCCACGTCATCGAGCAGCGAGCGATGGAGCTCGTACTGCTTCACGACAGCCGCGAAATCTCGTTGTTCGAGCAGCGCCGTCATGAAATGGGCTACGGATTCGCAGAATCCCTGGCCTGTGGTTTCATGCATCTTCATAACGTGCTACCCTTAGTTGGCTTGAGTGTTCGACGGTACCGTGGTACCCGTGGTCGAAGTCGTCGTCTCTCCTGTCGTCGTTACCTGCCGATGCCATCTCAACATGAAGCCGCTGCGCAGGAATCGGGAGGTGAAATAGTCGATGATCGGATTGCCGGTCGATACAATCAGGGTCGGACGCGTGTCCAGACCGCTGCCGTTCGTCCCGCCACCGCCAGTGTCGTCGCCACCCCACGGGTGGTCGTCGGCTGTGCCACTTGAGCCATTGGTGATGTCGGCGATATTGTACGGGCGCGATCGCGATTGACCCAGGTCAACGGTGGTCGCCACCAGCAGCAACGCCAGTGCCATGATGCAGATGATCCTACGCATGATACGAACTCCTTGGTTATAAGAGTTTGAAAGCCTTGCAGCGCAAAGCCTGTTTGTCCAGACGGAGAGGGGTGAGGGGTGGTGAAGGACAATAGTACTTCCTTCATGCGTAAATATAGCGTACGCGCCCCTCGGATGTCAAGGTCTAATGTGGACCCGCGCACAGAGTTTTCGCCGGGATGAGCGAGTGCGCCGCACACGATGATTTGACCTACCGTAAATGTTTACCTATGTTTATACCAATGACGAGCCGACTCACCCAAACGTTTGAAAACGGACACCTCTCCCTTCAGGCCGCGACCCTCATCGCCCTCGCCTGCTGGGTGGTGCCGATTGGCGGACTGCTGCTCATGGGAAAAAATCTCCCGGCAGCCGTACTCCTCCCTCTCCCGCTTATATTCGCCATGCTCGTTTCGCCGAAGCTCTCGTTTTACCTGTTCATGCTGACGGTGCCAGTCTACTTACCGTATCATCTGACGGGCGGTGCGGTTTGGGCTTTCGATCTCTGCATGGCGATGCTCCTGGCGGGGTTGGTCCTACAGTTCATGCTGAAGGGGGAGACGGAGATTCGCCGGACCCCGGCCGACCTCCCTATGCTCATGCTGGTTCTCGCTACCTGGCTTTCGGCACTGTTCGCCTATCGGACTAACGAATCACTCGTCCCGTCCATACGCATCCTGGTGATCCTCCTGGCATTCCGAGCGATCTTCACCATGGCAACCCGATTGGGCGTGCGACGGATCGTCCTGTTTTACATCAATCTTGTCGCGGTACTCTCGGTCTTCAACATTGCGATTTTTCTCTATTACGGCGGCGCGGAACGTGTTTTCGGCCCGGCTTGGCTGGCGTTTGAAAACTACTCCATGACCGCCCTCCCCATGGCGTTGGCCTTTTTCATCTGGTCCAGGAGCAGGGGAGAGCGGATCCGCTTCGCCCTAATTATTATGGCGATTGCCATGGCGATCATTGCTTCCGGCTCGCGCGGAACACTAGTTGCCGTGGCGTTGGCTATTCCTATCCTCATCTGGATCGCCTGGCGCAAGATCAATCGCGACCGGACATTCGATGTCCGTCATGCTTTTAACCAGGTGCTGGCAGTAGCAGGCGTGATAACCGTGGTGATAATCGGAATCAGCGGCACGCTGCTGGTTGGTTTCTTCGGTCGCGTGCAGGAGATGTTTGCTTCTGTATCGGATCCCCAGGGTTCGATTGCGTTGCGTATTGTCCTCTGGACAGCCGCGTTCAAAGGCTGGCTGACCAGCCCGCTGGTCGGCATTGGCATCGGCAATTTCAACTTGGTCGACCAGGTGGTTCCGTCGATGAAGACCGCCCCGGTCTGGTACTACATCAAAGGGATGTCCGCCCACAATGTAGTCCTTCATTATCTCGCGGAGACCGGCATAATCGGCGTAACAGCCCTTCTCGCGGTCACCGGAGCCGGCCTGCGTATGGCGAGAGCAGCCTTCCGAAAAGCACTCTCCCGCTCGGATACGCAGGTTTCCGCCGCACTGATGATCGCGATGATCGTGTTCGCTCTCTCCATTTTCTTTATGCGAGCCTGGACCTGGGCGCAGGAAGGGTATGTCATGGCGATGATCTTCGGGATGACCGCCGCCTGGTGGTTTGAATGCACAGACCGCTCTGAACTTTGATCCATGCGCTCTCTCCATTCAGTTACTCAACAGGAGATAATTTCGTTTCGACGGAAGATCTTCCGGTTCTACGCCAAACATCGCCGCGACCTCCCCTGGCGCAACACCACCGATCCGTACTGCGTTACTGTGGCCGAAATAATGTTGCAGCAAACGCAGGTCGAGCGGGTTTTGCCCAAGTACGAGGAGTGGATATCTCTCTGGCCAAACTGGCGAGCTCTCGCACAAGCCTCGAATGAAGAGATTCTCCGCGCCTGGTCAGGCCTGGGGTACAACCGACGCGCTCTGTACCTCCAAAAACTTGCGGTCGCGATTGTGAATGACCATGGCGGCAGAGTACCGCAGACACCGGAGTTGCTCGAAAAACTTCCGGGTATCGGTCCGTACACGTCGAGGGCGATCCTCATTTTCGCGTTCAACCAGCCGCTGGCCACGATCGATACTAATATCCGCCGAGTACTGCTTCATTCTTTCGGGTTGCCATCAACTCTGTCGCCGAAAGCGGTGTGCGAGTTCGCTGAACGAGTGCTTCCCAAAAGACGCGCGTGCGATTGGCACAACGCCTTGATGGATTACTCCCGATTGATGCTTCCCAAACAGATCGCGTCTATCCCCCCGCTCTCGCGACAATCCAGGTTCGAGGGCTCCGCTCGTCAGGTGAGAGGGGAGATTATTCGCCGGCTGGTTCAGCGCCAGCCCGTTACCTTGCGCACGATCTGCAGGGGGATGAGTCGGGAGATTTCGGAAGTGGAAAAAATTGCTGACCGGATGGTGGCGGAAGGGTTGATTCGACGGAGTGGGGGGAAAGTCTGGCTAGCCTGAAATGGCTAAGCAGTTGTAATACAATACATTGAAATGGCAAAAATGGTTACCGAAAGACCTCGCTGAGAATACGAAGTTTTTTCAAAAATCCCGGCTTTTCCCCTTGACATATCAACATATTTAGGTATTTTACTCGTGCAATCGGAAAGTGTTACTCTTTCTGTGGATTACCTAATATCGTCCGCCCAGGCAGGCCGAGCAACCTGTCTGGGTTATTTTTTTGTGGAAGATTCTCCCCGATTGCATCCCCCGATCAAACAGCTACAGCTTGTGATAGACCTCTAACAGCACCCAGACCACCAGCGCCACCAGGATCATCATCGCAAAGGCGAAATAGAGCCGCGACCGGTCCTTCTTTTCCGGTACCGATGGCTCAATCGGCATCCGCGCCAGTTCATTCATCTCACTAAGAGTCGATACCAACTCCCGGGCAGTGCTGATCCGATCCTTCGGGTCCGCCGCCAGAAGTTCTTCCAGGATAAGCTTCGCTTCGACCGGGATCAGCGCGGTAGCGCTTTCGAGCGGCGCGTGCTCAGAGACGATAGGATGTATCGGCTGACCCGCCCCCGCGCCGGAGGTTACCAGCATCTGTGTAAAGACCATTCCAACCTGGTAGAGATCCTCGCGCACATTCTCCACCGTGCTTTCGCGGTAGGCGGATGGAGCATCCAGTGATAGCTCGTTCTCCGAGGAGATTCGAAGACTGAGCGGATTGATCGCCCCATGCGCTTTTCCTTCAGCATGCATCTTCTCGAGCAGTCGCGCCAACTGCCCGGCATAATAGAGGAAGCGCTGATATTCGATCGGCCCGAAAGCCAGAAGTTCAGCAAGTGGTCGTGTAGTTGGTTCTGACATATTTCTGTGTAACCGTCGGTTTCAGATAAGAGCCCTCTGCTTCACCGGCACAAGCTAGTATCGGCCGCCAGACAGGTCAAGTTAATGTATTGTCGCCCAAAGCATTCCTTTGAAAATGGCAATTTCCGTCAATTATCCCTGTTCATCGACTTTACTCCCCCTGCCGACGTACCATATATTGATAGTACTCTAAGCAGCTTTTCCAAGTGCGCCGATAATGGCAGTAGACCGATGGAGATGATATATGGATCGCTTTGAAGACAAACGGATCAATGAAGCGCTCGAGTTGCTCAACGCTGCCGCGCGCGACAAAAAGGCCGAACTACAGGCCGCCATGGAAAACAAGTATTCCGACCTCGGCTCGGTCATTTCATCTTTCTCCGACCAGATGAAGTCCAAAGCCTCGGAGACGTATGAAGCCGGGAAAAAGAAGGTCGCCGATGTTGCCTCGGATATCGACCAGTCGGTGCACAAAAATCCGTACGCTTATATTGGCGGCGCGGCATTCGCGGCCCTGATCTTCGGCTTCCTGTTGGGACGTTCCCGTAAGGACTGAGACCCTTGAACGCGATATTCCAGGGATTCATTGACTGGCTCAAGCAGGCGTATCTGGAGCCGACTCTTCGGCTCCTCAAGATTCGCGCGGCTACCTATTATCTTCAGGGGATCAAGACCGCGCGACAGATCCTCATCCTGCTCTGCCTGCTTATCTTTGTTATCACGCTTATCGGCGCGGGGCTGGTGTTAATTCCGCTCGCCCTGTTGCTCTTCATGCCGTGGCAGCCCGAGACCAAAGCGATAGTCGGCCTGGTGATAGGATTTATCTATCTCCTGGTCCCAGCGATCGCGCTTTTGTTCCTGCTGTCAGAAAAACGCTGGATGAAACTGACCGGCACCAACGACGTTCTCAAGAAACTCGTAGACTGACGTCTTACTCCCCTTCATACGTACAGCTTGTTGAATGCGTCTCGAAGATCGTGATGCGGCTGAGGTACGGAAGCTGCGGCTTCAGGCGTACCCATATCCACCGGCAGATATGCTCGGTCGTGGTGGTCGGAAGGTCGGCGATATCGTTGAGATGGCGGTGATCCAACTGCGCGATAACCGGCGCCGCCGCTTTCTTGATATCTGAATAATCTATCAGGAAGCCGGTCTGTTCGTTCACCTCGCCATATATCTCAACCTCGACCCGGTAACTATGGCCATGGAGGTTGTAGCACGGATGATCCGACGGGAGGTGATCCAACCGGTGCGAAGCCTCGAACAAAAACTGTTTGGTCAATCGAACTTTCACCGCGTCCTACTTTCCTCGTTCATTCCCGTACGCCAGAATATGCAATCGGGGGGAGAAGCGAAAACCATGCTTCTGACATACATCCATCACCCACGGAGTCAGCGCCAGTTGACGTTCCCGCGTGACGCCTTCAGGCATCAGGATGACACGCTTGCGCGGGATCAACAGAAGATAGTCGCCGACTATCTCATCGATATCGTTCTCCGCCTGCACCACGAACTTGAAATCCGCCTTGTCGGTATCCCGGATTGCCAGTATCGCCGTCGGCACCATATTGGTCTCTCTTGGCATCCCGTTATTGGTCAACTTCGGGGAACAGTTCCACCAATCGATGGCGCTTCGCATGGCCTCAGTCGGCGCATACATCCCGTTCGTTTCGATCTCCGCGAACGAAAAACCGATCTCCCGCAGAGCACGAATCAGCGATGGTATCTGCTCCTGATGCAACATCGGCTCGCCACCAGTCAACACAATATGCGTTTGTCCACGCTCAGATTCAAACACCAGCGATGCGGCTCTGGTCGTGATTGCGTCGATACTCAACCATTCGCCCGGCTCGATCTTCCGCTTATCCCAGGTGAACCGAGTATCGCACCAGATACATCCGAGATTGCAGTATTTGAAGCGGATGAACAGCGCGGGAGTCCCGGCATAGCGTCCTTCCCCCTGAATCGAGTAGAACATCTCGCTGACCGGCAAACGACTGTCTCCCGTGCTTGGCCACGGCTCAATCTCTGGCGTATACTGCCGCATGAGTTATCGGACTCCCGGCTGATAGCGTGTCGGGTCAGCCAGGCCTGCCTCGACAAATCCTTTGCGCCGAAGTTGGCAGCTATCGCAATGCCCACACGCCAAGCCGATATCATCCGGGTCATAACAACTGAATGTCAGCGAATAATCAATGCCAAGGCGCGTTCCCATGGCAACAATCTCTGCCTTGGTCATGGAAGAAAGAGGCGCGACAATTCGGAGTGTTTGTCCTTCAGACCCGGCTTTGGTGCCAAGGTTCGCCATCAGTTCAAACGCGCGCAGAAATTCCGGACGACAGTCCGGATAGCCGGAGTAATCTATCGCGTTTGCGCCGATGTAGATCGCGCGTGCGCCGCGCGATTCGGCGAATGCCAGGGCTATCGACAGAAAAACGATATTCCGCGCCGGCACATACGTGCTGGGAATACCATGCCCGATCTCATCTCCTGACCTATCCTTAAGAATCTCCGCCCCTTTGTTTGTCAAGGCGGACCCGCCGACCGCGTCCAGATCAAGGGGGAAGATTATGTGTTCGCCTATTCTCAGTGCCTCCGCCACTCGTTTCGCCGCGATCAACTCGACAAAATGCCGCTGCCCGTAGTCGAAACTGAGCGCGGTAATGTCGAAACCATCCGCTATGGCGATGGCCGTGGCGGTGGTTGAATCGATCCCTCCGGAGAGGAGGGAGATGGCTTTCGGCTTGGTCTGCATGGGTGATATCTCTCTGGCGGACAATATAGCAAATCAGGAGTCGGCGGCACCACAATTTCATCCTGATTTCGATTGCGTCAGACCCCCATGAGCCATTTCATACCTGCATGAATAAGCCATCCGACTACGAAAATCTGCAGACCGATATCCGGTCCTGGGCCACTCCCGCGATCGAAGCGTTCGTCAATATCTATCCCGACCGCGACTACGAGATCCAGATGAATATCCAGGAGTTCAGTTGTGTCTGCCCCAAGACCGGCATGCCGGATTTTGCCGAACTGAAACTGACCTTCGTCCCCGACCAGCTCTGTATCGAGTTGAAGAGCTTTAAAGAGTATCTGCTGGCGTATCGCAACAAGGGGATATTCCACGAGAATGTCGTCAATCGCGTGCTGGATGATGTGGTCGCCACCATCAAGCCACGACGCGCCCGCCTCGAGGGTATTTTCAACTCGCGCGGTGGTATCCAGACAACCGTTGTCAGGGAGTATTCGGCCAAATAGATAAACCGGGCTTTGGAATGACTGATTATTCTCCGCTCTTTCGGCCGCTCGAGATCAGTGGCAAACTGACTCTCAAGAATCGTCTGGTCATGGCTCCCATGACCACTGTTTCCGGAAATGGTGACGGCAGTTTCTCCGACGCTGAAATAGAGTATCTCGAGTATCGCGCCAGGGCCGGAATCGGCTTGGTGATGACCCCCGCCTGTTATGTCCATCCATCGGGGCAGGCGTTTGACCATCAGGTCGGCTGTCATACCGATGCGATGCTTCCCCGACTTTCACTTTGTGCCGACGCGATCAATCGCCACGGCGCGGCATCGTTTCTGCAGATTCACCATGGCGGCAATGCCGCGCGCTCGCAGTTCACCGGTCGTCTGCCGATGGCGCCATCAGCGGTGATCAATCGGCGCGGTAGTTCTGAAATGCCAATCGCGATGACCGAGGACGAGATCTGGATGATCATCGAGTCATTCGCCAAAGCGGCGGGTCGGGCCAAACGGGCCGGTTTCACCGGAATCGAACTGCACGGCGCCAATACCTATCTCTTTCAGCAATTCTTTTCACCCTTCACCAACAAACGAACCGACAAATGGGGCGGGGATCTGCGCTGTGACCGATGCGACCGACACCAGGAGCATGATCGACTCGAATTATGTCACCGGCTGGAGAATCGCGCGCGATTTGCTATCGAAGTTATCAAGGCGGTCAGAAGAGAAGTTGGGTCGGATTATCCCGTCGCGTATCGCATCTCGCCGGAAGAAGCCGATCCCGACGGCTACTCAACCTATGAAGCGATCCAATTGCTCGGCCTTCTTATTCCGCATGGTATCGATATCGTCCATGTCTCGAGCTGGGACTATGGCAAGGGAGTGCGGAATGATTGGCCCGAAGGTTCACACCCGACCAAACTTATCCGCGATTCTATTCCATCCCGAATTCCGGTTATCGGTGTCGGTTCCATTATGCATCCGGATCAGGCGATCCGTGTACAATCGGATGGAGTTGACCTGGTCGCGTTGGGACGGGCTCTGCTGCTCGATGCTGACTGGGCGACCAAAGTTCGGGAAGGGAGAGTCGATGCTCTCAGGCTCGCTTTGTATTCTGAGGATGAGCGGCGGCAACTCGCGATCCCCGAGCCGATGAGGGAATACACGAAGTTTTCGATAAAGACATCGGCGTGAATGAACTATTTCTTGGAAAGCAATCCAAAGACCGCCGAAAGATCCTGAGTTCCCATTCCATTCGAGATAGCTTGATCGTAAAGCGCTTCCACTGCCGACCTGAGGTCGCTTGAGCGATTCATTTCCTGCAGCAGATCCGCCAGATATTTCAGATCCTTATGTATTGCCGCGACCGAAAAATGCGGTGAGAAATCTTCGGTCAACAACTTCTGGCGTTTTGCGTTCAACACCGCCGAATTCCCTGCCCCCGCCGCGAGAATATCCAGTACCTGCTCTCTCGATAATCCAGAACGTTCGGCCAGCGTGGTCGCCTCCGCCAGCACCCCCATGAATGTCCCCAGCACCAGATTGTTGATCAACTTCATTTTGCTCGCCAACCCCGGCTCACCCAAAAAGAAAAGCTGCTTGCCAAATTTCTCGTACAGTGACCGCGATGCCTCATAAGCCGACTTTTCACCGCTCGTCAGCACGGTGAGCGCTCCCTGCAAGGCAGGGACGACCGACCCAAGGACCGGCGATTCGAGATATTTCCCGCCTGCGGCCTTCACCATCTGATGTAACTCGAGCACTTGCCGGAAGTGATTCGTCGTGGTGTCGATCACCGTCCTGCTGGCAAGATCCGCTTTCATCAGGCCATTTTCGCCAGTCAAGACCGCGCGCACTGCTACGCTATCGAACAGGTTGAGGATGATCGTTTCGCATCGATTTGCGATTTGGGAGGGAGAATCGGCAATCGGCAGACCGAGCGCTTCGGCTTTCGAGCGCGTGCGATTCCAAACCAGTAGCTCAATCCCTTCGGCTGCCAGCCGACGGGCCATCGCGCTTCCCAGATTCCCCAATCCAATAAATCCAACAGGCATGTCATACTCCAAAGAGAGCGGTTCTACGGTCAATGTACGATGCCCGGATTATCTTGGCAATCTCCCCGAAAAGCGAAAAAGGGCGGGGCGAAAGCCCCGCCCTGTGAGGTCATCTCGACGGCTGATACCGGTATGGATAGTAGTGCGGTTCCCACATCGCCGCGTAGATCAGCGATGCCAGCCGGTCATCGGTAACTTTCATCCCGATCCCTTCCGCGCGCGCCTGTTTGGCGACTGCGAGAGCAACCTGGAACGAGACTTTTCGGATATGTGTGAGCGGCGGAAGCAGTTCGCCGTTGGCCATTTGATCCGAGGTCACCATATCGGATATCGCCCGACTGGCCGCCTGGAACATGGTAGGCGACACACGAGTCGCTTGGCAGACTATCGACCCCAATCCTGTCCCGGGGAATACATATAGGTTATTGCACTGCGATATCTTCACCTGCCGTCCATCGGGAAGGGTCTGTGGCGGGAATGGACTTCCGGTCGCTACCAGCGCGCGACCCTCGGTCGCCCGCAGAATATCCTCCGGCTTCGCCTCGCATTTCGACGTTGGATTGGAGAGACAGAAAACGATCGGCCGCTCGGCATTTTTCCCCATCTGCTTCAATATCTCGTCGGTGAATGCTCCCGGCTGCGCGGAAAGCCCGATAAGCGTGGTAATGCCCGCATGCTTTACCACCTCGGACAGATTCGCCGACCGATCCTTTGGGATCGGCCAGTCCGCGATAGTTGCTTTCGGTTGCAGGAAATCTTTCTGGTACGCCTCCGCCGGCATCCCTTCGAGCATCAACCCCGGCATATCGAGCGCGAAAACCCGACGTCGGCATTCCGCCAACGGAATACCCTCTTCCATATGCATCATGTAGCAGATGGCGTTCGCCACGCCATTACCGGCCTGGCCGAATCCAAGGATCGCGATCTTTTGTTCCGATGCCTTTTTCCCGGCAACTTTCAACGCGGTCCTTAGAGCCGATGCCGCGGTTGCGCCGGTCCCCTGGATATCGTCATTAAAACTGAGAATGCGATGTTTGTAGGTCTCAAGCAGTGAGAACGCATGCTGTTTGCCGAAATCCTCCCACTGCAACAGCGCGTTCGGGAATGACCGCTTGATCCCTTGGACAAACCGCTCAACGACTTCGTAGTAGGCGTCGCCAGTGAGACGCGGCTTGCGCACACCCAAATAGAGCGGGTCATTGAGCAGCCGTTCGTTGTTGGTGCCGACATCGAGACAGACCGGCAAAGTTGAGGCCGGGTGTATTCCCGCCGCCGCTACATACAGCGCGATCTTCCCGACCGGGATCCCCATGCCATCGGAACCAAGGTCACCGAGCCCGAGAATCCGCTCGCCATCGGTCACCACAATCAGCGAGATATTCGGCAGTCCAACATTGGCCAACATCCGCTCAATTTCATTTACGTTTTCCTGCGTCACATAGAGTCCGCGATACTGCCGGGTCATATGCGACAGCTTGAGACAGGCCTGCCCGACTGTCGGGGTGTAGACAATCGGCAGCATTTCCTCAATGTGCTCAAGAAGTAATTTGTAGAAGACCGTTTCGTTACGGTTCTGCAGCGCCATTAGACCGATATATCGTCCAAGGTCAGTATCCTTGTTTCGATATATCTCCAGATCGCGTTGTACCTGATCACCCAGTGAGCCGACCGGGTCGGGAAGTAATCCCTCCAGGTCAAACTCCGCTCGCTCTTCGGCCGGAAAGGCGTGGCCTTTGTTCAACAGCGGGTCATGCATCAGGGCGTACCCCTTCAGCGGGACCGAATAATAGACCTCATGTGTCAGGGGGTCGACTCTCATTTCGAAGCGATTCATAGCAGCTACCTCAATAATGTAAGGAGAGGTAACTTACGTCTAAACAGATAGACTGCAACCACTAAATCGGTTTTTTTGGTTAGGTATATCGGGCCGATAATATCCTCTGTCCGCGCTCGTCTTTTGTCAACGTACCTCGTTGATACGCAATCGGCTGGATGATTTTAATATTGATTTGCCTCGCCTCCCCATATACGGTGTATTATCGATAGTCGCCTTCGCGACTGAGACTAACTCGAATTGTGTAGAAGGAATCGCGTACGATGTCTGTTGACCCGACCATTTTCAAAGCCTACGATATTCGCGGCACAGTCCCCGACCAGCTCAACGGCGAGATCGCCTACATGATCGGTGCCTCTCTCGCCAACTACCTCAAACCACGATCCATCGCCGTCGGGCGCGATATGCGCGTCCACTCCGATGATCTGTTCGAGCATCTCGCCCGTGGCCTGAATGACAGCGGCGTTGATGTAATTGATCTTGGACTCGTCTCCACCGATGGCCTCTATTTTGCCGTCGGAAAATTCGGCTACGAGGGCGGCGTCATGATCACCGCCAGTCACAACCCAAAACAGTACAATGGATTTAAGATCTGCCGCGTGAATGCCGAACCGCTCTCCGGCGAGGATGGCCTCTCGCAGATGCTCAAGATGATCCAGGATGGTACCTGGCTGGCCAAATCCCCCAGCCGTGGCTCTATCGTCCGCAAAGATATCAGCGAGGCATACGCGCAGCACTGCCTGTCATTCATCGATGTGAAGAAGGTAAAACCGTACCATATCGTTATCGATGCCGGCAATGGCATGGCTGGTGCGACGCTCGGTCCAGTGCTCGAGAAACTCCCTATCAAAGTTACCAAACTCTTTTTCGAATTGGATGGCAATTTCCCCAATCATCCTGCTTCTCCGATCGAACTGGAAAACCTGGTCGATCTCCAGCAGAAGATCAACGAAACCAACGCCGATTTCGGCGTCGCGTTCGATGGCGATGCTGATCGCATGTTTTTGGTCGACAAGTTCGGCCGTCAACTGGGCGGAGACATGACCACCGCATTGGTCGCCAAATCTCTCCTGCAAAAACATCACGGCGAGACGATTCTGTACAATCTCATCTGTTCGCACGCCGTTCCGGAACTGGTGACCAAAATGGGCGGCACCGCGGTCAAGACCAAAGTCGGCCATGCCATCATCAAACCGCTGATGAAAAAGCATAACGCAATATTCGGCGGCGAGCATTCCGGCCACTTCTATTTCCGCGACAACTGGTTCGCCGATTCCGGTCTTATCGCCATGCTCGTCTGCCTCGAACTGATATCGGTCGAGGATCGCCCGTTGCACGACATGGTGAAAGAGATCGACCCCTATGTCCGCTCCGGCGAGATCAACAGCCGGGTCGACTCGATCCCGCAAAAGATCGAGCAGATCAAGCAGAAATACGCGAAAGGAAAGCAGGAAACGATCGATGGCCTCACGGTCGAGTTTCCCACTTTCTGGTTCAATCTCCGGGCATCCAATACCGAGCCGCTGATCCGGCTCAATGTCGAGGCCAATGACCGTCACATCCTTGAAGAAAAAACCGCGGAGATACTCTCTATCATAAGGTCGTGATATGGAACAGGGCAAAGCGAAAGTGCTGGTTGTCGATGATGACCCGATGCTATTGGGGCTGCTGGTCGATACCCTCGAAACTATCGGCTACCACGTGACCGGGGCGCAGGGGGGAGTACAGGCGCTCGATCATTTGTCACACACCCGCTTTGACCTGATGATAACTGATATCAAGATGCCGGATATCGACGGTCTGCAACTTCTCAAAAAAGTCCGCCGTCATTATCCCGGTATGCCGGTACTCTTCATCACTGGCTACGCCTCGCCTGAGATGATCGGTGAAGCCCACCCGGATGGATTCCTCGCCAAGCCATTCCGCATCCAGCATATCGAAGCGTTGATCGAGCAGACACTGGCCCGCAAGTCCGGCCTGACCGCGCGCTCGGTGCGTAAAGTCCTGCTTATCGACCACGATGATGACTTTCGCTCCAATCTTGCCGATGCCCTGAACTACAGTCAGTATATCCCGTTCTCGGCCACCGACGAAGCGGAGGCAATGCGCGAAATGGAGCATGGTGAGTTCGCGGCAGTGATAGCCGATGTCGCCGATCCGCACTTCGACGGCCACAAACTGACGCTCAAACTGCGCGAGCGATTCCCGAATACACCCGTCATCGCGGTCGGCGCGGATGACCCGTCGCTGCTAGAAACAGCCGCTGAACCGGCTCCCTTCGCCGGCTACCTGCAGAAGCCATTCAACCTGGGATCGATTTTGGAGATATTGGATAAACTCCCCCGCTCAGACTCGTGAAATTGCGCGGCAGACGTCCTCGTCTGCCCGAAGCTATTCTATCCCCTCGAACGCCCCCGGATAATACTCCAACTCTCCCTTCACAAAACAGATCACATCAAACCGTATATCCCGTCCGCTGATTTTCTTCCTCTCGATATACTCCTGCGCCGCCTGAGTCAGCAATCTCATCTTCCGCGGACTCACCCACTCGGCCGGATGTCCAAAACGATCCGAGCGCGCGGCCTTGACCTCCACAAAAACGATCAGTCCCGGCTTGCCGGCGACGATGTCGATCTCTTTATGTCCCGCCTGATAATTTCTGTCGAGGATTGAGTAACCGTGTTGAATGAGGAACTGCGCTGCCGCGTCTTCGTAGCGTCGTCCAATCGCCCGACGGTTGCCGGGCTTTTTTCTATCACTCGAAGAGGGCATACTGTTCGATGCGACGCATCACCGGGCCGAACGACCGACGGTGGATTGCGCAGGGGCCATGCTCTTCCAACTCCGCCAGATGTTGCGGGGTCGGATACCCTTTGTGGACCGAGAAAGAGAACTGCGGATACAGCTCCTGATATTTTTCCATGATCCGGTCGCGCGTCACCTTGGCGACGATCGAGGCCGCGCCGATAGATTTGACCCGGGCATCGCCGCCGATGATCGCGTATTGCGCCTGTTTGAGATTCGGGATACAGTAAGTGCCGTCGACCAATAGACAATCCGGTGTCTGTTTCAGTTCACTGACCGCTTTGCGCATCGCCAGGAGACTTGCGCGCAGAATATTGACTTCGTCGATGGTCTTGTTGTCAATAATGCCAATGGCGCAGGGGATCTCGGCTTCAAAGATCAGCCGGCAGATCTTTTCGCGCTTGTCGTGAGTCAGCTTTTTGGAGTCGTCGATACCCGGTAGTTCCACACCGCGCGGAAGTATCACTGCCGCGGCCACAACCGGCCCGGCCAACGGACCCCGCCCGACTTCGTCAACCCCGCAGATAGCCTGGTGCCCCATGCCGTAGAGATTCTCTTCGAGACCGGAGAGGTCGAATAATTCAACGAGCTGATTTTTCTGTTTGGCCATGGTCCTACCTGCCTGATAGATAAGCGGTTTCAAATCCGATGCGCAAGTTCTGACTGCACATATAATGTATCGACCACGCAAACCCCTTTTATTACCGCATTCCACGACATATCATACTGCCATGGCCGCACAGGAAAAGCAATTTGAGTTCAATATCATTGCCGGGTCGCTCAAAGGGCGGAAGATCATCACCCCCAATCTCGGCATCACCCGCCCACCGCTCAGTCGTCTTCGCAGATCGATCTTTGATTACCTGATGCCGTATATCACCGATGCCCGCTATCTCGACCTTTACTCCGGTACCGGCTCCTATCTGTTCGAGGCCGTCTCGCGCGGGGCATCGGAGGCGATCGGAGTTGAAATGGAGCCGAAACTTGCCGATGCCATCAACCGCCAGGCCGAAGGTTTTGGCGTTTCGGACAGACTCAATTGCCTGTGCGAGGATGTCTTTGACTCCGTCCCCCGCCTGCACAAAGAGGGGAGAGTCTTTGATATCATCATGATCGCGCCGCCGCAGTATGTCGGGCTGATGGATCGCACGCTTGAGCTCTTCCGCCACTATCCGCTCTTCACCGATGAGACCAAGATCATCTGCCAGCATGATACCTCAGAGCTGAAGGTGCTGTTGTTTGATGTCCTGCCGATCGACCAACAGCGGAAATACGGCCATACGACGTTTACGATTCTCCGCCCTCCAGTAAAATAAAAAAAGCGCCCCCATGGGGGGCGCCTGTAATATCCAGCAGAGACTCTCCGCTTACTCTTTTCCGGTATCCGCCATCTCTTCTTTGATTCGAGCGGACTTACCGGTCAGATTCCGCAGATAATAGAGCTTCGCGCGACGCACCTGTCCCGCGCGGACATGCTCGATCTTCGCGATATTCGGCGAATAGAGCGGAAAAATACGCTCCACGCCGATACCCGAGGACATCTTGCGCACGGTAAACGTCGCGCCGGTGCCGGAGCCACGCATGCCAATGACCGTTCCCTGGAAGACCTGGACGCGCTCTTTGTCGCCTTCTTTGATCTTCACATGCACTTTGATCGTGTCACCCGGAGCGAACTTCGGGTGATTGTCGTGCATGTAGCTTTTTTCGATGATCGCTATCTGTTTCATGCTACACCTCACTCTGTATTCTTAATCTCTTTTTTCAACTTCTCAACGAACTTTATCTCGGTCGCATCCAGATCGGCACTGTCGAGCAGTTCCGGCCGATGCATCAAACACTTCTTTATCGCTTCCATCCGGCGATATTTCCGTATCGCCTCATGATTCCCCTGCTGCAATATCTCCGGCACTTCCAACCCGGCGTATTCCGCCGGTCGCGTGTAACAGGGGGAGCCGAGCATCTGATTCATATATGAATCATTCAGCGCCGACTCGAAATTCCCGAGCACCTTAGGGATCAACCGCGCCACCGCGTCCACCATCACCGCCGCCGCCGGCTCTCCGCCGGTCAGGATGTAATCTCCGATAGAGACCTCATCCATGTCGTACAACCGCAGCAACCGTTCATCCAGCCCCAGATAATGGCCGCATATCACCGTTATCCGGTCGCACAGGGAGTAGCGTATCGCCATCTCCTGATTGAACTGGCGTCCGGCGGCCGAAGTCAAAATGATCCGATCCTTCTCCGAAGGCGGCTCACCCTGAGTTCGATGCCGGTACCCCAGATGCTGCAGCGCGAGATCGATCGGTTCGACTTTCATCACCATCCCGCCGCCGCCGCCAAAGGGCGTGTCGTCGACAGTGCGATGTTTGTCCGTGGCGAAATCCCGCGGATTGACTATCTCGATGTCAAAGAGCCCTTTGTCACGCGCTTTGCCTAACAGTGATTGGCCAAGCGATTGACCAAAATAGTCAGGGAACAACGTGACGATCGCAAACTTCATATCTCTCCGGACACCTACTCGAATTCCAACAGGCTGTCCGCGTCTATCACCATCCGTCTGTCTTTCAGGTCGACCGTCTTCACCGCCTGCTTGGTCGCCGGCAGCATCCGTCGGGAACCATCCGTCATCTGCACGACATACGCGTCGTTGGCCGGATAGGTCTCCACATCGACCACTTCACCCAACTGCGGGCCGTCGGCATCGCCGAAGACCGCGCAACCGATGATATCGAACACGTAGTACGTGTCCTCCGGCAATTCCACCACTTCATCGCGCGGCACCGCCAGTTCACGGTTGGTCAACCGTGCGGCCGCTTCGGGACTGGTGAAGGACTCAAACCCCAACACCGGCCGTCCGCCGACCAATCGGGAAGAGACGATCTTCATCTTCTCCCAGACCCCGCGACTCCCGACATAGATCTCGGTCAGTTCGAGAAAGCGATCCGGGAAGTCGGTCAGCGGCGTGACGTACAGCTCACCATGGAGACCGCGCGTCTTGCCCAATTTCCCGACTGTGATCAGCTCCTCGTTCACCTACTCCAAGATCTCCAGAACCGCCCGCTTTCCCTGTCGCGCGCTAACCGCGCCCAGGAGCGTGCGGAGCGACCGTGCCGTCTGCCCGTTCTTCCCGATCACCTTGCCGAGATCTCCCTGGCCGACGCGTAGTTCGTACACGGTCGTGCGACTGCCTTCAACTTCACTGATCGTCACCGCATCGGGACGATCCACGAGCGCCCGGACGACATACTCGAGGAACTCTTTCATCCTTCGCCTCCCGTAGTCGTCAGTTGGTCACAAGTCTCCTCATGACCAGGTTTCCGCCCGAACTTCCGGCGCATTCCCGCGCCGGGACTGTCTTACTTGGCCGCTTCGGCCGTGGCCGAGGCTTTCTTCATCTTCCGGGTTTTCTTCGGACGTTCCTTGATGGTCTTGTTCAGAACCGTCCCGGAAACATCTTCACCCTTCTTTGCGCGCTGCGCTTTGGACGAGAAGCCGACCTGCTTGAGCAGAGTGCGGACAGTGTCCGACGGCACGGCGCCGTTTTCCAGCCACTTGGTTACTTTCTTTTCCTCGATCTCCACCACCGCCGGTTTGGTGATCGGGTTGTACGTCCCGAGAATATCCAGGAACGCGCCATTCCGCGCGGTCCGCGAATCCGCGGCGACGATACGATAGAATGGGCGCTTCATCGAGCCCATACGGCGAAGTCTGATGTGAACCGCCAAATCAATGCCTCCGTTTACCTGGCCCCTAAGCCGGACCAGCCTTTTGGTATTTTCATTTTCTTGCCTCCTAACGAATGGAACATCTTCTGCATCGCGAAAAACTGGTTCAACAACTGGTTCACGGTCTGCACCGTGTTCCCGGAACCCTTCGCGATCCGTCGCTTGCGCGACCCGTCGATGATCCGCGGATATCGGCGCTCCTCGATCGTCATCGATTTGATGATCGCCGTCGTCCGCTCCATCTCCCGCTCATCGATCTTCATCCCTTTAAGCTGTTTCCCCATCCCCGGGATCATACCGATGACATTTTCCAGCGGCCCCAACTTCTTCAATTGGGCCATCTGTTCGAGAAAATCTTCAAAATTGAACTCCGCCTTGAGCAGTTTCTCCTGCAACTTGGCGGCCTGCTTGGCATCAACCGCTTCCTGCGCCTTCTCCACCAGGGTGACAATGTCACCCATCCCGAGTATGCGCGAGGCCAAACGATCCGGATGGAACGGCTCCAGGTCGGAGAGCTTCTCGCCGACCGACGCCAGCTTGATCGGACAACCGGTCACCTGTCGGATCGACAGCGCCGCGCCGCCGCGGGCGTCGCCATCCAGCTTGGAGAGCACCACGCCGGTGATCGCCAGTCGCTTGTGGAACTGGTCCGCGACATTGACCGCGTCCTGACCGGTCATCGAATCCGCCACCAGCAGTATCTCATCCGGCTTGACCAGCGCCTTTATCTGCTCAAGCTCGACCATCAGGTCATCGTCGATATGCAGCCGTCCGGCCGTGTCGAGGATTACCAGGTCGACAAAATTCTTCGATGCGTACGCAACCGCCTCTTTGCATATATCCGGCGGCTGTTTCCCGTCGATAAAGAAATGCTCCACCGCGATCTGGTCCGCGAGCACCTTGAGTTGCTTCACCGCGGCCGGGCGATAGATATCGGCCGCCACCACCAGCACCTTCTTGTTTTTTTTCTTCGACATCAGGGCGATCTTGCCGGTAAGGGTGGTTTTGCCGGAACCCTGCAAGCCGCAGACCATGTAGACAGTCGGGCTTTTGTCGATCGGCGCAAGCGGCGCGGTTTTCCCGCCCAACAGGGCGACCAGCTCGTCATGCACGATCTTGACGATCAACTGCCCCGGCTCGATCGAGGTGAGGACCTCGGTCCCGACCGCTTTCTCCTCGACCGCCTTGACGAAATCGCGCGCGACTTTGTAATTCACGTCGGCTTCGAGCAGAGCCTGGCGGACCTGCTTCATGGAATCCCGGATATTCTTCTCCGAGAGTTTCCCGACGCCGCGCAGGGTCTTAAATACCGACTCTAGTTTATCCGACAGACCGTCAAACATTCTAACTCATCCAAACATTGTAGGTCGAAACCCTTGTCGGCGTAGCCGGTGCGCGAAGCGCAGGTTTCGACATGAACTAATTCAAACGGGGAATCGTCACCGTCAGAGCGAAGCAATATAGAGGATTGAGGGAAATTGGCAAGGGATATTTTGCCGTATCCCCCCAGTTAAGTGATTGTAGAATAAGTATATAACTTTTTCGAACGAGAATATCTTAGAGGCTCGTCACTCACTAATATTGCTACAAGCCTCATTCCGCGCAGGCGGGAATCCAGACGTGCTATTTTCGATTTGACGGGCACACTCTACGGCCGTTGTTGACAGGAGAAGCTACCAATCATCCCGGCCATTTTGGTGTAACGTATGATCTCAAGTTCTCTCAGATCGAACATTAGAAACGAGCCCGCACCACCAGCTTCCGCGGCCAGAAGTGTTCGACCATCAGGCGCAAACTCGATTTCACCGATTGGCATATAGACCGGGTTCAAGCCGTCTTCTATCGCTGCGGTGCTGACGATCATCTTGATTCTGTTCTCAGTAGCATCAAACAATGTGAATTGCGATGGACCGTTGTAGCCGTCAAAGGGTGTTCCTGGATAGGAATACGCTACCCATCGTTCATCTGGGGATAGCTGAAGGGTACCGTAACTCGGTGACAACCATTCTCGAAAGACGATGGAGTCCGAAGCAACATCGTACACTTCAAACCTTCCTGTCGTGGAAATGGACTGGGAATACAGGTACCAGGTCGACTCGTCCTGTCTTACTCTCATCTCGGTGATTCCGCCTGATGGCCACTCATAATCCGTTTCGTTGCCCGTTAGCAAGTCGACTCGCCGAACCACATTTGGCGAGACTGTCCTGTCCGCGTAATAAAAGACACTGCTATTGCCTGCGAAGGCCGCGGCATAGATCTCGCCTGACTTGTGATAAACCATCGAATAATCGCCGGTAGTATAGACTGCAAGACTTTCACCGCCGATTGCTATGTAATTTCCATCGCTGGACACTTCGAGGAACTCGTAAGCCTTTTGTGAGATCGAAGCAATCTCTGTGTAGTCTGAGATCTGAATGACCTTAACTGATTCGCGCATCGCGACATACAGTTCGCCGCCGTCTGCGGACACCTGCAGGCCATACCATGCATAATATGGAACTAACGGAATGGTATCTATCGAATCTGCTACCGTATGAACGGCATAGTACCAGTCGTTATCACATCCACACCACGCATAAAAACTGTAATCTTTTACAGGCACTGGCCTTACAGGATTGTCGCCTTCGCATGACAACAGAGCCAAAATCAGGACACTGCAGATTGATAGGATTGGCCGCATAACTCCTCCTGAACTATATCATAGATACGTAAGGCCATTAATTCAAGAGGATTCTCTCGGAGTTGCTGGGTATCGGATATGATTGCGATTGCCCTCCTTGACCCATCTCGCGTCGTGGATTATGTTGCCCACGTCCGTGTCTTTCAACTGCTCGCTCGATGAGGAAGAAGCCAAACATGACCGAATCTGCTCTGTCCCCCTTTTTCTTTGAGATCTTCGACCCGTCGCTTCCGCGCCTGGGGCCGGGGGATGAGCAGTCCGCAACTCGCGCGCTGTGCACGATCCTCTCGGCGATGCAACAGCTCAGCCCTGCGCTTGATCCGTCCGTTCTCCGCATTCTCGATATCGGATGCGGCACTGGAGCGCAGACTATCTGGCTCGCCCGGGAAACCCAAGCAAACATTACCGCTATCGACTTTCACCAGCCGTATCTCGATGAATTGATGCGCCGCGCCGATGCCGCCGGACTGGCCTCGCAAATTAGGCCGCTCTGTCTGGATATACGGAAGATGCCGTTTCAACCTGGAAGTTTTGACCTGATCTGGTCGGAAGGCGCTATCTACAATCTGGGCTTTCGCAATGGATTGTCGATCTGCCGCGACCTGCTCTCGCCAGGTGGCACGATGGCGATCACCGAGGTTGCCTGGACACGCTCTGAGCCGCCTGAGGAGTGCCTGCAGTTCTGGATGAACGAGTATCCTGCGATTCAAGGGATTTCGGAGAACCTCGCGGTAATCCGGGAGTGCGGACTTCACCTGCTCGATCACTTCACACTGCCGGAATCATCCTGGTGGACCGACTGCTATCGACCACTAGAGGCTCGTCTTGCGATGCTTCGGGCCAAGTACGCGAACGAGCAGTGGAAGATTGAGAAGATCGAGTCGATTGAGCATGAACTCGATATCTCGCGAAAATACCAGGCGTATGTCGGGTATGAGTTCCTTATGATGCAGAGGGGATGAAGACCAACACCAACCCTATCCCCATCCCATCGCCTACAGATACCTCTCCAACCAAACCCTGCGATACTTATCTATCTCCCGATATGAGCCGTCCTTCAATGACACATGCCCGCCATCCTGGATCGTGACAAACTCGTGCGGATGTCCCAACTTCGTCAGCACCGCATCCAGCGCGATCGACTGCTCAATCGGCACCTTTTTATCGGCCGTCCCATGTAGCAGAAGGATGGGAGTGGTCTTCGGGAACTGCGATGCTATCTGCGTCGCCGAACGCTTCCGAATCTCTTCGAAACGTTGTGAGACGGGCAAATCCCCAAACAGTTTGTCGAACAGCTTGCAGAAATCCTCGCGCACTTCGCACAATTTGTCGACATCGGCAACTCCGGCATGGACGATTGCGCACTTAAAGCGGTCATACATCGTGAGCAACCGATAGGTGGTCATCCCGCCACGACTGGCGCCTTCGACCGCGATGCGGTTCGGATCGCAATAGGGGAGAGTCTCCGCCAGACCGATCAGGTTGTACGCGTCGCGGACATCCTCGCCCCCCCAATCTTCGACTCCTTCGCCTCCATGATTGCCGCGGTACTGCGTCGCCAGCATCACATACCCCCAGACGGCCGTCGAGGCGAGAATCAGATACGCGGTGAGGTCTTCCAGCGACCCGTGCAGACCATATCCGCCGCGATTCCAGATTATCACCGGGTACCGCCCTTCCGCTTTAGGCCGCGCGATATACCCTTTCACTTTGTAGCCGTCCGAGAGGTAAGTGATCTTTTCAACAACGGTCTCGGTCAGGACCGACCGGTCGTACATCTTTTCGACAATCGAGGCCGGGACCGGCTTGAGTGTAACCGTGTGTGAATCAACGAGTGTGGCAATCGGGGGCATGGGGGAAGTAAGTGGTTTTGTGCGGCACGGTCAAGTGCTTGGGCCGGGCAGACGGGGACGTCTGTCGCGCAGTGGGGGTTGGCTGTACGAAACATCGACCAATCTACTCTGTCTTCCAACACACTGTCCGTTCACACCCGATCATCGTGATGCTCCGGCGGGGCAAGCCGTGCGTCAGAGGAGGATTCAATGAAGCGACTTCTATTATCTACTGTGCTGATTGCGGCGTTGGTTCTTCCAACGCTTGCGCACGCGACCATCCACGAGATCCATATCATGGGCTCACAATTCGTTCCGCTCAAAACCAAAGCGAGCTACGGCGACACGGTCCGATGGATCAACATGGATGGATTTGCGCACAACTCGGTCTCCGACCCCGGCTCACCCAAGACCTGGAACTCCGGTTTAATAAATTCTGCCGGGACATACCAGATCGTCATTAATCCTGCCGATGGGAAGGGGCCGTTCCCGTATACCTGTACGATCCATCTGGGGATGATCGACACCATCTTTGTGCAGACCAAACATCAGATCAGTATCGTTGATTTCGAGTTCCAGCCCTCTGGCCTCGTTATCAATCCAGGCGACACAGTTGTCTGGACCAACAATGGTACCATGATCCACACCTCGACCTCCGCGCCCGGCTCGCCCAAAACCTGGGACAGCGACCTGTTGCTCACGTCGGAGACTTTCAGTTTGGTCTTTACCGCAGGCGATGGCATGGGGCCATTCCCGTATGTCTGCACTCCGCACGCGACATTCATGAAGGACACCCTGCGCATCAATCCACTCTACTGCTGCACCGGGACACGGGGGAATGTCAACAAATCTGTCTCGGAGACGCCGGACTTGTCGGATCTGTCGCTGCTCGTAGCCTATCTGACAGTCACTCCGAAGCCGACTTTGCCGTGCCTTGCTGAGGCGAATGTGAATGGTTCAGTTGCGACAACGCCGGATCTTTCCGACCTGTCACTCCTGATCGCGTTTCTGACCGTGACGCCGAAGCCTACTTTGCCAAATTGCCCCGCGTGAGCCCTCTCGTTGGCAGCGAGCGGCTGGACTAGTCGCGCACTCGCCGCTGACCAACGCACACGGAAAAACGGCGCCTGCTCGCAGGCGCCGTTTGGATTCTTTGACAGTACGTGGTCAGGGATTATTTGATGCTAAAGCGCCACCCGCAAAAATATTCATTCCCCGCGTGGGCATCGGGCGGACAACCGATACACTCCGTCACGATCCGCGGGTCGATAGTTCTCGCGAATCCGGCGTATTCCACCAACCCGACCGACTTACACGGAAACAGTGGCAGTGATTTGCGCTTTCGCGCGGACTGCACCCGGCAATCATCCATATAGAATTCGAACGAGTTTGAGGTCTCATTCCGAATCGTCTGCTCATTGAGAAACGCGTAGAGCCTGAATCCCAAAGCTTTCTTCAGGCCATCAAGGCCGGAGTTAGCCGGTATCTTGTGCAGCGCCATTATCCGCTTCGCTTCGATAACCGTGAACTGCTCCCAGGCCTCGGTATCCAGTTCGATCGCTTTCTCCATCCCATAGTGCTTTTCGACCGCCTGAAACCAGAGGCCATCGTGGGCCAGCCAGTTTTTGGCAAAATCATCCAGCATCGCGCGCATCAGTTCGGGGGAGAGGGAGGTAGTATCCATATCTGTTTTGTTCCTTCTGTCGTCGTGATAATCCGCCTGAAGGTAGATAATTGGGCCCAGCTTTACAAGTGGTCGATTCTAATGTATCTTGTTATCTGTTCGAGGTTAGCGCCGCTCACGACAGCCGTGCGACGAAATGCGTCACACCCTTGAACCAGACCGGCCGCCCGGTGTTTACTACAAATAAGATACTGGAATGCATACGATTAGTGAGAAGTTAGGTGACTCGGAAATGCCGCAGATTCCTCTCAACTGATCGTCACAGTGCACCGTCGATATGATGGAGAAACCAATGACCACTCGCCTGACCCTGCTTCTCGCCCTGTTCCTGATCCTCTTCTGCGCCAACCTCATGGCGGGTCAGCTTTCTCCCCATCTTGCTCAGAAGATAGCCGCGCTCGATGCGGACCAGACTCTCCGTGTCTGGATCAGGCTCCCGGAATCGCCAACAGCCAGCGCGCTCAAGACCATGCCACCTTCCGCAAGTGCGGCGGAGCAACATCGCGATGCCATCACCAATCTCAAATTGGCACACCAAGGCGCGCAACGCGAACTGATCGGCTACCTTGAGACTCTTGAGCGGCGGAATCAGGTTTCGCGTATTAAGCCCCACTGGCTGGTCAATATGGTCGAGGTTGATATCTCCGCCTCGGAACTGAACGCGCTGGCCGCCCGGTCAGATATCGACGTGATCTATCCCGAGCCCGAGATTCAGGGCATTCGACCGATCTACGAAGCCGCTTTGTCGGAAGCCGATATTGCCGCCGACTCAGTGATGGATAATCTCAAGCATATCAAGGCCCCGCAGGCATGGAATGCCGGCTGGACCGGAGCCGGGCGGGTTATCTGTTCATTTGATACCGGCGTACAAGGCGACCATCCGGCATTACAGCGAAGCTGGCGCGGCCGTGGTGGAAGTCGCCAGGATTCGCTTGCTTCCTGGTTTGACCCGACCGCCAAGCAGCTTGCACCGCACACGTTCAACAATTCCTACGCCCCGATGCACGGCACGCACACCATGGGGATCATGGTTGGTCTGGATTCGGTCAATGATCGAGCCTACGGTGTCGCCCCCGATGCCAAATGGATATCCGCCGCGGTGATCGATATTCCTGGTGCCTCCGTGGCCGATGCCTTCGAGTGGGCGGTTGACCCCGACAGCGACCCGAACACGATCTCCGACCGTCCCGATGTTATTAATCATAGCTGGGGGTATGAGAATCGATGGGTTGGCTGCGAAAATATGTTCTATGATTTCATTGATGCGACCGAAGCTCTGGGAATCGTCAATATCTTCGCCGCCGGTAACACAGGTTCGACGGCCTCCACGATTTACAATCCGGCGAATCGCGCGAATGACTCGCTCGACTGCTTTGCGGTCGGAATGCTTCGCTTCACAACGATCGTACCCACGGTCGATGTCCAGTCCTCGCGCGGTCCATCCACCTGCAACGGCGCTATCAAACCCAATGTCATGGCGCCGGGATATCAGGTGCGCTCAACGCTCCCTGGTTCGACCTATGGCGTAATGACCGGTACTTCGATGGCCGCGCCGCATGTCTCCGGACTTGTGGCCCTGCTTCGCCAGAAGAATCCCGCCGCCACCGTTACGCAGATAAAGCAGGCGATCCTGAATACCACGCAGACCTATAGCTGGTCGACCCCGAATAACGATGTCGGCTGGGGAGAGATCGATTGCCTCGCCGCGCTCAACGCGCTCCCGTCTGCTCCGGGCACACCGCAGGTACGGTTATATGATTTCATTCATATTACGATAGAACCAGGTGATATTGTGACCGGTCCGGTGGTCGTACAGAATCTGGGAAGCAATGTCAATGGATTGACCGGCACTATCACCGGAACTCATCCGCTGTTGACCATCACCGATGGCACTGTTGGCTTTGGAACAGTAGGGCCGAATGTGGTAGACACATCGTCCGACAATCTGAGCGTGACTATCTCCAACTCGGTCGCGCAAGGGCAGGTGATCACGGTCCCCTTCCAGATCACCAATGGCCCCTATACCGTCAACACAAGTCTTGCGTTTGTGGTTGAGCCACGCAATTCCAAAGCGCTTGCCACGCACCAGACCAGCCGACTGACCTACTCCGTCTCGAACTTCGGCGCGATCGGATTGGGTGCCGCGTCGATCTTCCCCGCTGGAGGCGCCGGTTTCAATTTGGATGGTCTCGGGAGTGATCTTTACGAAGGCGGCGTTATGGCGTCGACCGGACCAACCAAAATATCGGCGGCCTTGCGTTTTCAATTACCCGAGCCGGAGCTTGATTTCCGGGTCGCGCCGAATGGCGACATGACCTTCCAGGTGGTCGGAACCGGTATCGACGAAGTCAGCCGTTGCAGGTTTGATGACTCTGGCGCGAGTCTGCCTATCGGTCTCGAAGTCACGCAGAACGCATACAGCTTTGCCCCGCCCTATGGTGATATCGCGGTGCTGCAGTTCATCCTCAAGAATAATTCAGGAAGCACGCTCAACAATCTGAAATTCGGTCTCAGCCTCGACTGGGATATCTCGCCGGCTTACTCGCGTAATGCCGGTGGCTGGGAATCCGCAGAGCAATTCCTCTGGTCGGCGTACAATTCCGGGTCATACTTTGACCCCAATCTTTCGCGCTTCCGTGGCGCGAAACTTCTTGAAGGGCCGTTGGCAACTGCAGCAACGTCAAAGGCGTTCACTGTCTGGCTTGCCTGGTGGGGGACCGGCGCGAATGGCTACACCGATGTCGAAAAATACCAGATGCTGAATGCCGGTGTCAGCAACCCGGTTGTGTTAAGAGATTCCATCAATGATCTGGTGCAGACGATCGCGGCCGGACCGCTGACTTTGGCGGCAGGGCAATTGGATACAGTCGTGATAGCGATCATCGGAGGAGCGGATCTCGCGCTCATTAAGGATGCCGCCACGCGAGCGCCGTTCGCCTACGCCTTGGTTGCGGGGCAGGCGCCTTCAGTGGCGACTCAGATCTCTCCAGCGGCCGATGGCGTTGTCCCATCTCTCTTGCCGACCTTTGTCTGGCACAGATCGACCGACCCGAATCCCAACGACGTAGTCCACTACACACTCCGCTATGGCAGCGACCCTGGCCTGTCTCCCGCGGCAGAGATCGCCGATATCACCGATACAACTGTCACGCTCACCGATTCACTCCTGGATCTATCGGAGTATTACTGGCAAGTGGTAGCGGAAGATAATGTCGGTTTGTCTTCCAGTTCCCCGATACGGATGTTCTCAACCGACATCTCCACCGATGTTCCCGGCGATGATCCAACCTTGCCGCGGAATTTCGCGTTGATGCAGAACTACCCGAACCCGTTCAATCCAAACACGACTATTGCGTTTGAACTGCCGCGCGCGTCGGAATATCAATTAACCGTGTATGATGTGACCGGTCGCGAAGTATTTCAGCGGAATGGATCGGCACGCGCCGGACGAACGGAGATACGGTGGGATGGTCGGGGCGAAGGCTCCGGCGTCTATCTCTATCGACTCACCGCGGGTAAGTTCAGCGCCTCTCGGAAGATGCTTCTACTGAAGTGACAGTAATCTTGAGATAATACAGAGGGCCGGTCCTGCGACCGGCCCTTTCTTTATTCTACGAAGAGGTTTATCGCGGGAATGCCAAACTCCTGCCTCAACTGAGCTGCTTCTTCAGCAGTTCTGCAGAAGAGGACGATGTCACGCGGCGAAATGTCCATAGCCAGATCACTGTAGTGCCGATACTCTGCTTCCTGCCGCCAATCAGTCTTGGATCCTATCGACTGACAAAGCCATGGGGAAAATTCAAACTCCGCTGGCTTCGTACGCTCGTAGTAGACAACCGGCCTAATACCGATCTCGGCCGCTCTCGCCTTACGGATGCCGATCCCGTACGGCTCGAAACTCATCTCCGCGTATCGCGCGCGCCAGCGCATCAGTGGTATCAAATCCCTCGGCGCGAGGGCGCTGAATGCGACTGTGGGGATATTCGATGGCATATGTCGCGGCGAAGCCAGTAGGCGACTAGTGCGCGCAATTCGCCGCAGCGTTTCAAAGGCACTTCGAGGAAACCGCTCGCTTTGCGACATCTCCAGATAATAATCTATCGCCCGTTCGCCCGGCCATTGGCCATGCGGTGTCCGGGTCCAGTGTGTGAGCAATTCTGATGAGTACGCGTCTATCTCAGGATTGATTGAGCATCGGTCAAAGTGCGAGATGATCTCTTCTCGCGGCTGCTTCCAGGGAACAGTGAACTCTTCAATGATCTGCTTCCCTTGTGCCCGCGCTTCCTCGATGAGCATATGCATATGCCCACCGGGCCTGACCGAGATAGGTAAGAGGATATCAGCCTCGCTCACAACCTGTGTATCCCGCGCAGACAGTTCTCCCTCCTTGGAATCTTTCTCCGCTGAGTGCACTGGAATGAATTCGACATGATCAGCCGTCAGCGCGAATTGACGCACAATTTCGTCAGGTGAATTCACCTGCTTTGAGCTGTTTGGGATATATACCGTGAGAGGGATTCGGTCGCGTGAGGCCAGCGCCGTTACCAATTCCCAGGTCTGCATGCCGATCGAACTGTTAAGCGACAGCCCGTGCTCTTTGACCCAGTGTACTGTTTTCACCGCATTGGCCACCCAGGGTGTTTTCCCCGATGGTCGCAATGACTGTCGTGAAATGAGTATGGCAGCTCGTTCTGCCATTGATCCCCCGATTCTCGGTTACGCCGCCTCTTCGATTCCCTATGCGCGGTTTGTGGAATACTTCATCTGGTGCACCTTACGGGACACCTGTTTCCAAACCAGAATCGCGCCGAACAACACGCCCCCGACCACAGCCATCATCCCGGCGATGGACGCGTCAAGCCAGGACGCGCCATAAAATCCACCTAAAGCACAAAGAATACCAATCACAACTGACAGGGACAACATCACATGTAATTTGGAGGTCAAAAGATAGGCTGTCGCGCCGGGGATTATCAGCATCGCCACGACCAGTATAGCGCCGACCGACTCAAATGCGGAGACCACAGTGAGAGAGACCATGGTCATCAATAGATAATGCCAGAGCTTCTCTTTGATTCCTACCGCCACGGCCATTTGCGGATCAAACGAACTTATTTTGAGCTGTTTGAAGAAGAGCGCGATGAACCCTATATTTGCCAACAGAACCGCCCCGAGTATCCAGACCGCGCGCGGGCCAAGATCCGCTCCTCCAACGACAAGTCGATTCCAGGGCGTGTACGCTATCTCGCCGTACAGTACGCATTCCTGGTCGAGATCCACCTGCTCGGTGAACATTGCGACCATGATCACGCCGATCGCGAAGAGTAATGTGAAAACTATCCCCATCGCGGCGTCAGAATAGACTCTGCGCGTCTGGCTCAACAATTCGGTCAGGTATGCGGTCAGCAGCCCGAATAGACCGGCGCCTATCACCATCGGCACGACGTTCCGACTACTGGTGATAAGAAACGCTATCACCAGACCGGGGAGAACCGCGTGTGAGATGGCATCTCCCAACATACCGTTCTGTCGAAGCACCAGGAACGAGCCGATCAGCGCCAATGACGCCGCCGCCAGGATGCCGGTCACAATTACCCAAAGATCCGGGGTCATCGTTTCTCCTCCCGCCCGATATAGGGGATCTCCTGACGGTGCGGGTCGTATGCCGGATGATCCAGCATCTCTTCGAGACGCTCTTCCATCTCCGGCGTGATAATGTGCTCCATATCCTCGGCGTCGCGGTGCACATGATCTTCCGGCAATTCGAGGTAGCGTGAGAGGTAGACCTCCCACAGTCTATGGAGGCGGGTCACGCGTGCCCCCTCGGTCACGCCGGACTCGGACAGTCGATACATCGTTCCCGATCTCTCGAGCATCCCTTGGCGCTGAAGTGTTTTGAGCGCGGCCTGAAGTTCATGCTGGGTGAAGGACCACATCCGTTTGATCTGCTCGAACGGATAATACGTGCGCCACTGCTTGCTCTCCTGGCCGGCTTTGAAGAGAACTTTCAGCACATGCTCACGCGTCATTTTGCGACGGTTCGCGTAATGCTGCCGGATAAAACTGATTATCCCGCGGTTTGGCGCAAAGAGCATAGAAAACGCGAATAGGGCGGTTACGACGATCACCATCCACGGCCCCGTCGGAAAACGCGGCGCCAGGAACGAGATATACGCGCCGAACAGACCGGAGAGGATTCCGAATATCGACGCCAGTATCACCATCAGGTGCAGTTTGTCGGTCCATTGTCGTGCCGCCGCGGCCGGAGTGATGAGCATGGCGGCCATCAGCACAACGCCGACCGCCTGAAGACCGATCGTCACTGCAAAAACCATCATCGTGGTCATCGCAAACTGCAGTAACCCGACTCGCATCCCGAGGGACCGACCGAATGCGGCATCAAACGAGATCAGTTTGAATCTGCCAAACCCGATTGAGACAACCGCTAGCATGATCAGCGCGACCACACCGAGGATCATGACATCATCTCGCCCCATCGCGGCGGCCTGTCCGAAGAGGAACTTGTCGAGACCGGACTGCGCCCCGGAGCCAGACTTCTGAATGTGTGTCAGGATTACGATGCCGAGCCCGAAGAAGACCGTCAGCACGATCCCCAGCGCGGCATCGAGCTTGATCTTTGACTCTCGCACGATATAATTGATTGCCATGGCGCCAAGCCACCCGGTGATGGACGCGCCGATCAGCAAAGCGAGGAAATCCTTTCGCCCCATTATCAGGAATGCCAACCCGACACCGGGCAGGGCGGCATGCGCCAGCGCGTCCCCCAGGAGCGAGCGTTTCTGCAGATAGGCGAAACATCCCAGGCCGCCGGCCGCTCCTCCTAAAAAGATCGAGCCAAAAACCACCCACCGGACATTGGCGTCGGCGAGCGAGAAAAAACGAATTGTCAGGTCGAACCAATCCATATCAGCCTATCGATGCCGCGCCACTTTTTCGGCCGCTTCACTCAATAGCAGCAACTTGCCGCCGTAGGTGAGGCGAAGGTTCTCGTCGGTGAATATCTGATCGGTCGGTCCAAACTTGACCAAGCGCATATTCAGGAGCATAACCCAATCGAAATATTCGGTCACCGTGTGGAGGTCATGGTGCACTACCATGACGGTCTTCTTGTGCGCTTTGAGATCTTTGAGGAGGTCGATGATCGCTTTTTCGGTCGCGGCATCGACACCCGCGAATGGTTCATCCATGAGGTATATCGAGGCATCCTGCGTCAACGCGCGCGCCAGGAAAACCCGCTGCTGCTGACCACCGGAAAGCTGGCTTATCTGACGATGCGCGAAATCCTGCATCCCGACTTTCTCGAGACAGGCCATGGCGATTTGCTTGTCTTCCTTGGACGGACGACTGAACAGGCCGAGTCGGCCGTAGCGACCCATTGTCACGACGTCGAGGGCGTTTATCGGGAAATCCCAATCGACCGACTCGCGCTGGGGTACATAGCCGACCCTGTGCCGCATATTCTCCAGCGGCTCTCCGTATATCTTCACGTATCCGGACAGGAGCGGCAACAGTCCCATAATCGCTTTTATCAGCGTGGATTTGCCCGCGCCATTCGGGCCGACCAGACCTATCAGATTTCCCTCCGGCAGAGTGAAATCGACATTCCAGAGCACCGGCTTGCGCCGATAGGCGACCGTCAGGTCATGGACTTCGATCGGTATCTGTGATTCCATGTTACTTCAGTGCTTTCACGATCGCGTTGACGTTGTGCCGGACCATGCCAAGGTACGTTCCTTCCGGCGCGCCGGCCTGCCCCATGGCGTCGGAGAAAAGTTCACCGCCAATGACGATCTCATGTCCACGCGACTGGCATCCAGCCACCACTGCTTCAATAGATTTCCTCGGGACCGAAGATTCCACAAAGACCGCCTTGATCTTCCGTTCGACGAGCATATCGATCATATGCGTGACATCATAAAGTCCGGCTTCGGTGACGGTTGATATGCCTTGCAGTCCGACCACTTCGATCCCATACGCGCGGCCAAAATAGCCGAACGCGTCGTGCGCGGTCACCAGTACCCGCTGGTCTTGCGGGATAGTTGCCATCTGCTCCCGTACCCAGATATCAAGGGCATGTAGTGAGTCGAGATACGCGGCGCCGTTGAGACAATACATATCGGTGTGCGCGGTATCGTACTTCGTCAGCGTCGCGATGATCTCGCGGACGGCCATTTCCCATAGAGAGACATCAAACCAGATATGCGGGTCGGGATGCCCCTGAAATTGCGCCGGATGGCGGCGCAACGAATCCGGAACAGCCTCACCGACCGGCACCGCGACTTTGCTGGCGGACATCTGCTTGAATATCTCCGCCATTTTCGCTTCAAGGTTGAGCCCGTTATAGAGAATGATATTTGCGCTGTTGAGGCGGTCGATATCTCCCTTGGTCGCTTTATACAAGTGGGGGTCAACCCCCGGCCCCATGAGGCCATATAAGGTGACCGAGTCACCGGTAATATTCTTTACCGCGTCAGCGATCATCCCGATCGTCGTCACGACGATCACTTTCCCATCCGCGGTCGCGCTCTCCTTTTGTCCGCCGCATCCGGCAAACAGCGCGGCGGCAAGGACTCCAAGTATCATCATAAGCAAGGCAGCTTGTCTCATCGGACGCATTATCCTCTCCATCCCCGGACTCGGTTTTGCAGCAGATTTTTGAACTGCCGCTCGCGTGTTACAGATGCTATGGATTGAGAACCGGTCAGTCTCTCCTGATCGGTCTTTGACAGTGTCTGGAAATACTCAAGAAAATCATGCAGTCGCTCGGCGGTCCGCGGCGAAATGCCATGCTCTATCTTGCAGGCATCCAGCTCCGCGTCGCGTTGATCCAAACCAAGCACGCCGGTAAAAAAAGCGACCAGGTCGGTGTGACGGTGACGAATATCAGATGCCACTTTTCGCCCCATCTCCGACAAGGACACGCCCTGACGGTGCGGGTGCTCAAGCAAACCAAGTTCAGTAAGTTTATGGACAGTCCGTGTGACGGTCGGCAGCTTGGTCTGCAGTTCGCGCGCGATATCTGTAATTCGCACCGGGCCATATGGCTCCTGTTGCGAAAGCTGGAAGATCACTTCCAGGTAGTCTTCCTGAGCGGCGGTCAGGGATATGGTAGGGTGTGACTTGGTCGGCATAGTTACCTATTAGTAATTACCCTCGGATAATAATGTTCCCAGCGCCGTCTAACAAGATAAAAAAGTACGGTTAAGCGATTGCACTATAATTAGATAACAAAATCGGTCGAATCGGAAAGTCGACTTGTCGCTTTGTCGGAACTCGATTTTTTTAAGGCCGTTTAATCGGGCAAAAGGAAATCAACCCAAGAGGACCATGGACACCATTCAGTTTCTCGAAGCGAACCAAGTTTATCTCTGGATCGGATTCAATCTGTTTGTTTTGCTGATGCTGGCGCTTGACCTCGGCATCTTTCACCGTCGCGACCATGTTGTCAGTGTGCGCGAATCTCTCACCTGGACATTCGTCTGGATAGCGCTGGCAATCGCCTTCAATGTCGGACTCTATTATTGGAAATCCGGCCTGTATGGTCCAGAACGTGGCACGGAAATAGCGCTTCAGTTTTTGACCGGCTATCTGATAGAAAAATCGCTTTCAGTCGACAACGTCTTTGTCTTCCTCCTACTGTTCGCCTATTTCCAGGTGCCGACACAATATCAGCACCGGGTACTCTTCTGGGGAATTATTGGGGCGCTTATCTTCCGTGGGATTTTCATTGGGCTGGGAGCGGTCCTTATCGCCAAGTTCCACTGGATCATCTATATCTTTGGAGCGTTCCTCATCTTCACCGGCATCAAGATGGCCTGGGCGAAAGACAAGGAGATCCATCCGGAGAGCAACCCAGTGCTGCGGCTTTTCCGCAAGCTGATGCCGGTGACCAACCAATATCACGGCAAGAAATTCTTCATAAGGGAAGCGGGGAAGTGGGTAGCTACACCGCTGTTCCTGGTGCTATTGTTGATTGAAACCTCGGATATCATCTTTGCGGTCGACTCAGTTCCGGCGATCTTCGCCGTGACCGAGGATCCGTTCATCGTCTACACCGCGAATGTGTTCGCCATTCTCGGATTGCGCTCGCTTTATTTCGCGCTGGCTGCCGTGATGCGGCTGTTCCACCACATTCACTATGGCCTGTCGGTGATTCTCATTTTTGTCGGTATCAAGATGCTCTTAGCTGAGGTTTACAAGATTCCGGTCACATGGTCATTGGGAGTGATCTTCCTGGTGCTGGCTATTTCGGTCATAGCGTCGCTCATCTGGCCTAAAAAGCCGCAGGAGAGTGCGACTAACTCATAACGCGATAACCTGTTAGGCGGTCTGTCAGAACAGTTGACAGTCGCTGTTGAACTGCTCTATGTTGGTTCATTCAGCCCTCAGCGCAACTTTCCGCTGAATGAAAGGTTATCTGCATGAACTATCAGGTTCCAGATCGCTGGCCGACCGACCGTCAGTCAGCCCAGGCCGCACAGGCTTTGGCCGCCGACCGCGTCGTGCTCACCAGCAATCTGACCGCGCCCCAGACTATCGCGGCGGTTGATACCGATTATGGATTCGAAGGAAAAACCCTCTACGCCGCCGCGGTGGTACTTCAATTCCCGGAGTTTGAGGAGGTCGAGCGGTCGTACGCCGCGGTCGAAGTCGCGTTTCCGTATATCCCCGGCTTGCTCTTCTACCGCGAAGGTCCCGCGATTCTTGAGGCACTCGGCAATCTTACCAGCCGCCCCGATGTTATAATAGTCAATGGTCATGGAATCGCGCATCCTTCCCGTTGTGGTATCGCTTCCCATATTGGGCTCGCGTGTGATATGCCAACGATCGGCTGTGCCAGGAAACTTCTGTCCGGCACGCACCGGCCGATCGACTCGGTCAAAGGAAGTACGCAACCTATACTGGTTGGTGGCAGGGAAGTCGGACTGGTTCTGCGCAGCAAAGATGATGTTAAACCGATCTATGTCTCGCCGGGACATAAGTGCGACTTACGGATCGCAATCGATATCGTCAAGCGGTCACTCCGCGGATTCCGTCAGCCCGAACCACTCCGAATTGCCCACCTTCTGGCGAACAGGTATCGCCAGAAATGCGAACGAGACAAATCTCAGACAAATCACAATCATCTGAATGGATCACCCGCCTGATGCGTAAAGTAACGAACCAGAATTTGCCGACCTCCGAAGATATCCGGCGCACAGCGCTTCGCTTTGCAGATAAACAGATTGCCTGGCGGCGACACTTGCATCAAAATCCGGAACTTTCCAATCAGGAGTTTGACACGACGAAATTCCTGCACAGAGAGGTCACCAAGCTGGGGCTCAAGATCCTTCCGCTTCGCATGCCCACTGGTCTGCTTGCGGAACTGCGTGGCGCCCATCACGGACCGACAGTCGTGATCCGCACCGATATCGATGCCCTGCCGATCCTTGAAAAGTCCGGTGTACCGTTTGCCTCCAAGCGATCGGGCCGCATGCATGCCTGCGGACATGATATGCATATGGCCTCCATTCTTGGAACCGCCAATCTTCTGGCGCATTTCCGACAATCACTCGCCGGAACTGTCCGTTTTATTTTTCAACCGGCCGAAGAGATGCCTCCGGGCGGGGCGATCCCGATGATCGCCAATGGCGCGCTCAAGAATGCCGATGTCATCTTTGGTCTGCATGTCGATCCGGATATCCCGACTGGCAAGATCGGTCTTCGCGATGGCGTAGCGATGGCCTCGGTCTACGACTTCGACCTCACTGTGCATGGTCGTGGAGGGCATGCCGCGAAACCGCATCTGACTGTTGACGCTATTGCCACCGCCGCGGAGATAATAGAGTCGTTACAAAAGATAGTCTCACGCGAAACCGACCCGATCGACTCGGTCGTCATCACGTTCGGCAAGATATCGGGGGGGATCGCCCGCAATGTGATCGCGGACACAGTGCTTATCACCGGGACGGCGCGCACTCTGTCACCTAAACTGCAAAAACAGGTGCCATCACTCATCAAACGAATCGCCACGAATATCGCCAAGGCGCGCGGGGCAAGCTGCACAATCGAAGCAAAGGCGCACTATCCGGTGTTGTTCAACAGTGGACGAGTGAATGAATACATAGAGAGGCAATATCAGTCACTCTTTGGGGCGGGGAAAGTCGTACAGACGCCGGCCTCATTGGGCGGCGAGGATTTTGCCTGCTACCTGCAGAAACTACCGGGGGCCATGTTCCGGCTTGGCATCCGGAATCCGAAGATCAAGGCGACTGAGCCGTGGCACTCTCCCCGTTTTGTGGCGGATGAAGCCGCGTTACCCTGCGCCGCCGCGTTGCTGACTGCCGCCACTCTCAACTTTACGGGTCAAAGGCTCTAGTGATGAAACATGTTCGCTGGTTCGGCTGGCTGGCCTTCACGCTCCTATTGAATCTGCAGGCGTACGCGTTACGCCCTGACGATCAGGCGGTCACGTACGCCAATTTTCAATACGTGAATTACATCGCGACCTCGCAGGCGAAAGTGTATGTCGCCACTACTTCGGGGATTATCATCTACAACAAGCAGATGAACCAGTGGGAGGAGCCGCTCACCGGCGCGGAAGGGATATCGGCGTCCGATATTCAACGCATCTGGGTCGACCGATTCGATCAGCATCTGTACGCTCAAGTGAATAACGAATACTACGAATACAATTTCACTTTCAAGCGCTGGCTGACCCAGTTCGATCCTCCTTCGGTTGAGACAAGCGACCAACACGTCGCCGCGCCAGTGTCGCTGGCGCCGCCGTTCGGTTTCAACTATCTCGGCGACGGCGTGATTGTCGATCCCGAAGCTCGCTCGTTCACTATCACCGATGTCGTAGACGACGGTGACGGCAACATGTGGCTCGGAAGTTGGGGATATGGACTTTTTCGGAGCGGGACGATTACCCAGGTATTGACTCATTTGCCCTATGGTTTACTGCAGAGCGCGGCGTACAGTCTGTATCGCGATGACAGCACCCTCTGGACCAGCGGCCCGACACTGACGAGCAGCCGAACCGGAGTGACCGGCCTGGATCTTCAATCCGGCGCGTATCGCTACATCGAAACCGGTGTTCATCCGGGGTTGCCTGTCGTGGATATCAACTGCCTCGCCGGCAACCAGAAGTTTATCATCCTCGGGACCGAGTCCGGGCTGTTTTTCATCGATAGGCAAGACCAAAGCCAGATTAAGCGAGTCGACCGGCGGCGCGGTTTCTCCGACGACAACATCACCAGCCTTCAGACGGTGGGAGAGGATACGCTTTTTGTCGGGACAACGAGCGGATTACTTATCTATCTGTTCCAGGATGATGTCATCCGGTATGTCGCACAGAAGCAGTTCTACAATCGCATCATCTACGATCTTGCGCTGACCGAGGGGTATCTTTGGATCGGTTCCGATGTCGGCGCGTATCGCTTCGCGCTCGATTCCGGAAGGTTGCAGAAATACCAGGATCCGGATCAACTGCTGTTCAATCGTGTTTTTGGAGTACAGGCATACGGCGGGGCGATCTGGTTTGTCTCGGACAATGGACTGGTGCGGCTTGACCTTGAGGATGCCTCGACTATAGCGTATCGCGTCAGTTCCAGCCGGCTTGATTATCGCGCACTGGCGGTCAATGACCGTATCGCGGTGGTAACCTCGGAGCGCGGCGTGACTTTCATATTTCTCGACAAAGAGGGGACGGTAACCCGCGATTTCTCGGTCGAAGACGGTCTTGCCTCAACCTATGTATATGACCTTCTGTTCGAGGGTGACTATCTTTGGATAGGGACCAACAAAGGATTGACCCGCTTCTATTGGAACAATCCGAACCGGATAGACTGATGCAGGTCTGGATGATATTATCAGTTGATTCCCTGGGCGTAATCGCGTAGTATCCAATCGGGCCGCCAACGATAAGTTGTGGGTGGGCATCCAACAAAGATGAAGAAGCTCCTGAACAATATCTGGCTCAAGTTCCTGGCACTCCTGGTCGGAGTCCTGGTCTGGTTCCATGTGGTTACCGAAAAGACGTACAACTACGAGGTTACTGTACCGGTGACCGATGTTGACCTGCGCGATGATCTGACACTGGCTACTCTCCCGCCGGATTCCATTATGATCGTAGTTTCCGCCAAAGGGAAACAACTGGTGCAGACCGCCTGGCGTGAGCGGGGAGTCCGTATCAATATTTCCAAACTCCCGACCGGTCGTCACACGCTATATCTCTCTCCCGAAAATGTTCAGCTCTACGCGCCGCACAAGAATGTGGTGGTTGAGGAAGTACTGTCGCCGATCCAATGGGAAATTGAGATCGACCCGAAAGGGACGGTCGAGTTGCCGGTCACACCGAATATTATCGCCAGTCCCGATGACGGCTTCGCGGTCAGCAGTCGAGTAGTGGCGACGCCTTCGCGCGCTAAATTGACCGGGCCGCGCTCGGTTATCAGGGTGCTCTCAAGCATACTGACCGAACAGAAGGAACTGACCGGCCTTCGCAACAGCGTGACCGTCGCGATCAGACTTGCCGCGCCCGCGGGAATCGGGATGAAAGTCGAGCCGGAGACCGTGATGGTGCGGATCGATGTTGTCCCCGTCAAGACGCGCGTGTATGACAATCTCCCGATTGCGGTCTACAATTTGCCGCCGGATTACCTGGCCAAAACCAATCCCCCCGCGGTCCGCGTTGAATTGACCGGTCCGCCCGAAGATATTGATCTGCTCAACAAAAACGCCCTGACTGTGGCAGTCGACTACCGCAAAATGACGAGAGAGGGGATGGCCGGTGTTTCGGTCGATTGCCCCGCCAACTTCAGAGTAAAAGCGGTCTCGGTCGATTCAGTAAGGATCCTGGCTACCCGAAATGCTCGTACTCGGAATTGAAACATCCTGCGATGAAACCTCCGCGGCGGTGATCGAGGATGGCCGCGCTATTCTCGCCAATATCATCTCCTCCCAGGCCATTCACTCGCGCTTCGGCGGGGTGGTCCCGGAGGTCGCGAGTCGCGAACATATCAAGACTATCGTGCCGATTTATCAGGAGGCACTCTCTACCGCTGGTGTGACACTCGACAAGATCGACCTCATTGCGGCAACAATGGGGCCGGGTTTGGTTGGGCCGCTGCTGGTCGGCCTGACTTTTGCCAAAGGTCTGGCGTTTGCCACAGGAAAGAAGTTCATCGGTGTCAATCATATGGAAGGACATCTCGCGGCCAATCTGCTGGAACACCCCGACCTCGACCCACATCATCTGACCCTCGTAGTCTCCGGTGGACATTCCATGCTCGTCGAGGTAAAGGGATTCGGCGAGTACACTCTGCTGGGCAAAACCAAAGATGACGCGGCCGGTGAAGCCTTCGATAAAGTGGCGAAAGTGATGGGGCTTGGGTATCCCGGTGGCGCACAGGTCGACAAACTGGCGCAGCAGGGGAACCGTGAGTATCACCGCTTTCCACGCGCCGTCTTGCAGGAACCGTATCAGTTCTCGTTTTCCGGACTCAAGACAGCAGTGGCGCAGTATATAGAAAAGCTGAGCGATGAAGAGTTCATCGCGCACAAGGCAGATATCGCCGCCTCGTTCCAGGAAGCCGTAGTGCAGGTGCTGGTCGAAAAGACCGTTCGCGCGGCTGAATCAACTGGGGTGAGAGATATCACAATTTCTGGTGGTGTCGCTGCCAACAGCCGCCTTCGCGTGGCCATGACTGAGCAATTGACCAAGATCGGCAAGCGGTTCTTCTATCCTCGCATGTCGCTCTGTACGGACAATGCCGCTATGATCGCGGCCGCCGGGTATTATCGATTCCAGAAACATGGCGCGGGGGAATTGGCGGTCGATGCCGTGCCGTATTTGGCCCTCGATTAGCCTGTTTTCTCTCCTTGCCGAAACCACACGATTTCGTTATGCTGTTGACCTGGGCAACTGAATCCGTAGCACTTAGATATGCTTAAGAAAGATCTCGAACAGCGCTTTTTTCCGTTTGTCATCAAGCCGGGCCGTTACGCCGGCGGTGAGATCGGCCAGATCGTAAAAGATCCAAACGGCCGCGTCAATTATCTCCATTGCTACCCCGACAAGTATGAGATAGGGCACTCCTACCAGGGACTACAGACCCTCTATCATATCATCAACAAAGATGACCGCTTCCTCTGCGAGCGCGCCTTCGCGGTCGATCGTGACGCTGAACAGATGCTGCGCAAAGAGAACCTCCCGCTCTTTTCGCTGGAAAGCTGGCGGTCGGCGAAGGATTTCGACGCTATCGGATTCACGCTGGTCGACGAAACGGTTTATACCAACGTTCTCGCGATGATCGACCTCGCGCAGATCCCGTTGCGCGCGGTGGATCGATCTGATACAGATCCGCTCGTTCTCGCCGGTGGTCCGGCCGCATATAATCCTGAGCCGCTATCTGAATTTGTCGATCTGTTTTTCATTGGCGATGCCGAGGATGGCCTGCCGGAGATGTTGGCCTTGCTCGGCGAAATGCGCTCCGCATCTCGGCAGCAGAAACTTGAAGCCCTCGTGCGCCGCGTAGAGTCTGTGTATGTCCCGCGTTTCTACGATGACCATCGCAAACCGACCGTGGACTTCGCGCCGCCTACTATCAAAGCCCGAGTGACGCGTGAGCTGAAGCCGGAGTATTATCCCGACAAACCGATCGTGCCGCTGATAGAGACCGTGCACAATTTTCTCGGTGTCGAGATCATGCGCGGATGCCCGCAGGGCTGCCGGTTCTGCTTTGCCGGGACTATCTACCGTCCGATACGGATCCGCACGCAGAATGATATCATGCGCCAGGTCGAGGCCCAGCTCAATAACACCGGATATGACGAGGTCAGTCTGACGGCGCTTTCGACGACCGATTATCCAGAGATAGACCAACTGGCTTCAACACTCTCGCGGCGACTTGAACCGCAGCGGACATCGGTGGCGCTCCCTTCGCTGCGACCGGGTTCCGTGAGTCCTCTTCTACTCGAGTCGGTCAAACGAGTGCGCAAATCGGGGCTGACCGTGGCCGCCGAGGCCGGCACCGAACGACTGCGCCTGTTCATCCGTAAAGATTTTCCGGATGCCGCCATCTTTGACACGGTTCGTCTCGCCTTTGAAAAAGGGTGGCAGACGGTGAAACTCTATTTCATGATCGGACTGCCGACCGAGACCGAAGAAGATCTAAAGGGGATTACGGATATCATTCACGCCATCCATCAGATAGGGCAGGAGTATCCGCACAAGAAGACCATCAACGTGACGCTCTCGCCCTTCATCCCCAAAGCACATACGCCGTTTCAATGGGACGAATCATTCGGCGAAGAGGCAGTCGGCCACAAGATAGGATTCATCAAACGGCATACACGCATTAACAGCGTTTCTTTCAAGATCAATAATCCGCAACTTGCAATACTTTCGACCATCCTCGGACGGGGAGGTCGCTCGATCGGCAAAGTCATCGAAACCGCCTATCGCAAGGGGTGCCGTTTCGAGGGGTGGAGCGAGGAGTTCCATTTCAATCTCTGGCTCTCCGCGATGGATGAGCACGGCATCGATGTCGCCGCGACGTTGCGCGCGATCCCCTTTTCGGCCGACCTCCCCTGGTCGCATATTGAAAAGGGGAGATCGGTCGAATCACTGGTGGCGGAACGTCAGCGGACCTCCACGACCCTACGCGATTACACGCCAATGGTGAGGGAAGCGACCGAAGAGAGTTCTGATTCCATGCTGTATGGTCGCGGTAAGAAAATGGTCGTATCACGCAATGCCGCCGCTCCGACTAAAAATCGCGCGAGGTTACGGTGGGGGAAAACCGCGCGCTACCGTTTCATGTCCCATCTGGATAATCTTCGGATGATCGAGCGCGCCCTTCGGCGCGCCCGTGTCCCAGTCTCATATAGCCAAGGCTTTAATCCGACGCCGAAACTCTCGTTCGGCCCGCCGCTCCCGCTGGGGTTCACATCTGAAGCCGAGTATGTCGATATCACGCTCGAAGTGACCCTCATGGCCTACATGATCGAGAGCCTGCGTAAGGCGCTGCCTGATGGATTCAATGTGGCCGACGCGAAAGTAGTGCTTGGCAAATCAACGTCACTATCCGCCGCGCTCAACCGGGTACGCTATGAGCTGTCACTCGACTGCTGGGCGAAAGACGCGCCCCTACAGGAAATGATTGAACGCGCGCTCACCTCCGACACGCTGGTCATAGAGAGGCCCAGCAAAGATTACACCAAGCCGGTGGATATCCGCCCGGCACTGTACGAACTGTCGATAGCTGACGACAAAGTATCAATGCTGCTGGGTCTGGGCGAGGCAGGCTACGCCCGTCCGACTGAAGTAGCGCAGTTTCTCACCACCGGGCTGTTACTTCCGATAAACGGACTGCCGTTCCACCGGAGAGAGATGTATCGACTTGAAACCGATGGCCGACGAATAGACGCAATGGATCTGTAAGATGACCGACACGACTTCACAATCCGCGGACAAGAACTACGACCGCGTGCGCGCGGCGGCGCTCGAAGCGCTCATCCTTATCGAACAGGGTGACCAGACCGAGACCGCGATCCATCAGGTAACCGACGGAAAGCGGTTCCGCCCGATCGATACCCGCTTCCTGTTGCAGTTGGTCAATGGCGCCACGAAAATGCGCCGTCGTTTGGATTACGAGATCCGCTTCTATCTGGCGCGTCCGGCGATGACCCTCCCGATAAAACTATCGAACATTCTGCGCCTCGGCTTCTACCAGCTACTATTCACCGACAAGGTTCCGGCCGCCGCCGCCGTCTCTGAATCGGTCAATCTCGCGCGGCATTTCACAGATGATGCCCAGGCAAAACTGGTCAATGCCGTCATGCGCGCCCGTCTGCGCGAGCCGGAGAAAGTCAAATTCGCGTCGATCGATGACAACCCGGTCAAACATCTCGCCGAGTATTACTCATTCCCCGATTACTTTGTTGAATACTGTGTCAACGAATTCGGTGTCGACAAAACGCAGCAGCTGTTGATCACGTACAATCAGCCGCCGCGGGTCACCTATCGCGTCAATTTCCTGAAGGCGAAACCGGACGAAGTCGCGCATCTACTGCAGGAGAACCATGTCGATTTCCGGTATGGCAAATATCTACCCGAGTTCATTCATATCGATGGTCCCGGGCTGCCGCTCGAGGAACCGCTGATCGCGACCGGCAAAGTACTGGTGCAGGATGAATCCGCCGGCGTCGCCGTGCGACTGCTCAATCCACGGCAGGGTGAGAATATCATCGACCTGACCGCCGCTCCCGGCGGCAAAGCGACCTACGCCGCGATCCGCATGCGTAACAAGGGTCGAGTCACTGCTCTCGACAAATCGCAGCAGCGACTGCAACTGGTGGTTGAAAACGCGCAGCGCCTGGGAATAAAGATAATCGCGCCGGTCGTCTCCGACCTTGCCGAATTCAAGGGCGGTCCATTCGACCGGGTCATCATCGACCCTCCCTGCTCCGGGTGGGGAACCGCCGGGAAACATTCGGATCTTCGCTGGGCCAAGTCGGCAGAGGATATTGAGAACCTCGCCAGGATCCAGGCAAAAATGATCGACCGTGCCGCCAAACTGGTCAAACCGGGCGGCATCCTGGTCTACTCCACCTGCACCATCATCCGCAAAGAGAATGACCAGGTGGTTGAAGAGTTCCTGCTGCGCAACCCGAAATTCGAACTGGAGTCAGCCGCGCAATATTTCCCGCCCGAGCTGGTCTCTGAACGCGGCTTTGTGAAGACCTATCCTGCTATCGAAGGGTTGGATGGCGCTTTCTCGGCCCGCTTCAAATGCCGTCTTGAGGGCTAGTCCGCTTTTAGCTTGCATCTGAAAGAGAATTTTCTGATGCTGCCACAGAACCCCGGGCAGGGTGTATAACGGAGCAGGCAGAATCCAATGGGCCAGATAACGATCAGCGATCCCAATGTCAAAGTGTTCCTCGGGAAATATCTTTCCGTCGGCTCACTCCGTCGCAAGCTTTTCTTCTATATTGGCATCCCCTTTCTTGTTCTGCTGGTTCTGGCCGGGATATTCGACCAGGTCATCATGCCTATCATCACGCGCCAGGGAGCCGATTTCCCGCTCCCCAGCTTCGTCGATATGAAAGTCATCGAAGCTGAGATGCAGCTCGAGGATCTCGAACTCAGCTATACGATAGCCGGCGAAGAGTACGCTCCCGGTAAAGAGAAGGGGATGATCATCAATCAATTCCCCATCGCCGGAACCCGCGTCAAGCCGGGCCGCCAGGTCAAGTTTGTCATTTCAATGGGACAGAAATATATCAAGATCCCGCAAGTCGGTGGAAAATCTGTCCGTCAGGCGACACTCGATCTTGAAGCCGCCGGACTTCTGCTCGGCGAAGTTTCCTGGGCATTCTCAGACACGATTCCCGAACGTGTGGTCGTCTTTTCGTATCCCGCGGCCGGCTCCGAAGTACCGATAGGGACCAAGATCAACCTGATGGTCAACCGCGGCCGCGCGTCGGAATACACCTATGTCCCGAAAGTGATCGGGATGCCGCTGGAAGACGCGGTCAAGCTGATCGAGAAAAAAGGACTCAAGGTCGGCGTCGTTTCCTACCGTACCAATGACAATTTCCTCCCTGATACGGTGCTTGAGCAATCCGAGCCGGAAGGGACGGAAATGACTGTCGGCTCCAAGGTTGACCTCGTGGTTACCAAGACCTGATTTCAGCATTTCGCCCTCGCTCATCAAATTCGACTATTCTGCCGATATTTCTCTGGAGTGTTGGTGAACCAATTTTTCCGGGGTTAGAATGTCAAAAATACAGTGGCAGGCGATGTTTGAGATCGGTATCCCGTCGCTTGACATGCAGCACAAAAAACTGGTCGGCATGATCAATCAGCTTGAGGATGCCCTGACCTCCGGCAAAGGGGCGATCAATGAAGAGATCGGTTCGGTCCTCGTGCAATTGGTGGAGTACACCCAGTATCATTTCGCGGATGAAGAGAAAGTCCAGCAACAGATCGGCTTCACCGACCATAAATCCCATTGCGAATCACACCGACTGTTTGTCGCGCAGGTAAAGGCGATCCTTTTACGAATGAAAAACGGCGGCGCGGTCAACGCGTTTGAACTGATGAATTTCCTCCGTGACTGGCTGATAAATCATATCCTCTGTGAGGACCGCAAGATCGGGATCGAGTACCAGAAACACCAGGCTCGCCACACCAGCCCGCTGGTCTCGCCGAACCCTAAGTAAATTGATCTGGTAACACGCCATATTTGACGGTGACAGCTAACCGCCTCTTCCCAGCGAAAGCTGGGAACCACACCTACTGTATCACTACTAACTTCCCCATCTGCACCGAGCCGTCCGGTGACTCCACTGTCCAGTAGTAGAGCCCCGAGACGATCGCCTGGACATTCCGGTTGATCAGATCCCAGGTCGCATGGTGGCTATTCGGGTCGGAGGGATCTTCGTCGTGACGAAGTTCTCTCACTAAATCGCCATCGAGTGTGTGGATGCGGATAGTGCATTTGGCGGGGACATTGACAAAATGCACCCGCCGCTCGCGGTCATCGATCCGGTTGCTGGCTCTCCCCTCGTACCCCATGTCCCGGTAGTGCGCGTCATAGCGATACGGGTTGGGATAGATATAGACCGGCGGGAGAGTGGAGTCGGATTGGTTGATGTCCGCGAACGGATAGGCAGATTGGATTCCGAGCAGTTTGCTCGTTTCCAGAGCCTCAAGGTCGGCCTCGGGTGATCCAAAGTCAAACGCGGTGACATTCACGTAGTAGCTAACTGTCGGTAGCAGATTCTCAATGAAGCACTCATATTCATAGCATTTGAGGTACCCTTCGGGAGAAAGGTCGTCTGCGGTGACGGTGTCAGTCGGACCAGGTGGGAGAGCCTCAGGGTAGACTTTCCGTATCGGCGTGGCCACACCGAGATTCGAAACATTGTTTTCGTGCGGCATGAAGTAGAAGACAGAATCCGCGAAGAACTTGCTCCGCCACGGACTGGTCCGTGTATATGCCAGTGGCGCGAAAGTCGAATCATCGCAGGGGTTCATTCCCGCGCCAAAGCGACAGCGAAGTTCTGTCAGGGTCGATGGCCTATGCTGGATCTCAAAATCTCCCGAAGGATACAGTTTTGGATTCCAGACATAGATGTCATAGTTCTCTTTGTCGTAGCTGGCGGCGAGTGAAAGCGAGGACTCCCGTTCATCGCGCCCCATGTAGATACGGTACCCTTCAAAGTCAATTATACCGGAGAAGATATCTTTGGTGGTTTCGCTTCGCTGACCGTTGAAACGGACACGAATACCATTGAGCGTAGGCTCAAGCCAGAAGGTTGGGGCCGGGGGTGGTTGCACGGCGCGCCAATCGGGAACACCATCCCCTTTGTACCAGGTAGTATCGGCGGCCATGATGACCCAGTGGTCATCGATGAACTGGCTATCCAGCACGCAGACGCGGTAGGCTCCGGCGTAGCCATCGGAATCAGTATCGACGCCGGGATTGTCATAGACCCACTCCGCCCAGCGGGCATTGGTTGCCAACTGAGAAAAGTTCAAGTTGGAAAGATAGTCGTCTGGTCTATCGTTAAGTAAGTGCTGAAAATTATTTGGTTCGATATGAAAATTCTCGCTACCGACATACGCCAGAGGAAATGACATTGATTCGCCTGGATGAAGGTCAAACGGACCGACAGAGAGGAGCATCAAAGGTGAGCCACCCTGCGCAACCCGTGTTGAAACAGACGGGTGCGGATACATCCACTTTGGGTCGGTCATTGATATCTTACTGATGTGAACCTGATCGTAATCCCATTCATGGTTACTCAACACATTATACATGTTCAGGTCGCCAACCGGCGTGCCGGTTCCCCCACCGGTATTGAAGTCGCGATATGGGTGACCAGGTGTCGGTCTGGCACGTGGCCCAAAATCGAATAAAGGGCTGGTGAAAGAGAACGTCCACCAATTGAAAGTGAGTGACTGTAACTCATCAGGCGAGCTGAGCAAACGGATACCGGTCACATTGCGACTCGAATGGTGTAGTCCACGGTATACCCAGGAGCCGTTCAACGGGTCACCATCTCCATCAGCGGCCCAAGCCAGGTTCAGTGTATCTGCAAAATTGCAGTTTGTCGGGTCGACCCAGATACGAAGCATTCCACAAATATCGTCATTTCGCCAGGGTTCGCAGAGGTCCTCACTTTCACAAAATACGTTAGAAACTTGTCCATCCAGTAGAAAACCCACATAGACCCCTTCGAGAAAAGTAGGTCCAATGTTCGCAATTCGGAACTCGAAAAGAACAAAGTCATCAGCGTAACCAGGTGACCAAGACATTGACCGTTGATCAATCCTGACATGGAGAGGTTTGTGTGCACGATTGCTCATCTGATCAGGGTACAGTCCAGGGACGCTACCAGTAAACGTGTCTGTACATGCAGCCACATATTCCTCTTCTGCGAAAGCGCCTGCATAAGCCTCCGATGTTGGGTCCAATGTTGATCTATATTCCATTTCGCCGAATGGCGCCATGTCCGGAAAAAACTCATATCTTCCAGCCCAAACTACGTCCCAGCCAGTTGAAACCAAGGTGTCCCCTCCAAGAATGCCGCCAACCCAAACGGCCATATCATCAAAGTACTTGATGCCGCTACCTTTCGGATACTCACCTAAAACTGTGTGGTCACCGAGTAGGCATTCTATAGTCTTATCTTTGCCGAAATACCAGCCACCGGTATTGGCACCGTTGGTTGGAGAGATAGTGATTTTACCTATCGAGTGAACAGCGGTACAGAAATCGGGCTCGATAAATTCCGTTGCTGATCGCACGTCCCCGGAGACGAGGCTGACTATAGTCAGACATAGAAAAAAGTAGAAACAAGAAAGGAGATATCGAACTTTCAGCACGTTGTTCCCACCCGAGACACAATGTGGACGCTCCTACCTTTAATATACGATTCACTCCTCATGTTGTGCAAGCCATTTTCCCCAACAAAAAACCCCGGTTCACACCGGGGTTTCTTTTTGAATATCAGACATCTTTCAAATCAAGGCGCTAGTCTTCTTCAGCACCATTCCCCGAGCGCACCGCTGCTCCGGCCGCGCCCAGTTTGTCTTTCACCGCGTGCATCACTTCATCGAGGATCGGGAAATTCTCTTCGAGGAACTTCTTCGCGTTCTCCCGTCCCTGCCCCAGTCGCTCAGACTTGTAGCTGAACCAGGAACCGGATTTCTCGATGATATTGTAGTTCACCGCCATATCCAAGAGTTCGCCTGAGCCGGATATCCCCTTACCGTAGATGATATCAAACTCCGCCTCGCGGAATGGCGGCGCGACTTTGTTTTTCACCACGCGCACACGCGTGCGGGAGCCGATCACTTCATCCCCCTCTTTGATCGAAGCGATACGGCGGATATCCAGACGGATCGTCGCGTAAAACTTGAGGGCGTTACCACCGGTCGTCGTTTCGGGATTGCCGAACATCACGCCGATCTTCATACGGATCTGGTTGATGAAGATGATTGCGGTGTGAGATTTGTTGGTGATCGCGGCGAGTTTGCGGAGCGCCTGCGACATCAGGCGAGCCTGCAGACCCATATGTGAGTCACCCATGTCACCCTCGATCTCGGATTTCGGCGTGAGCGCCGCGACCGAGTCGACCACGATCAGATCGACCGCGCTGGACCGAACGAGTGTTTCAACGATCTCAAGCGCCTGCTCGCCATTGTCCGGCTGAGAGACGAGCAGGTTGCCAAGATCGATCCCCAGCCCTTTGGCGTAGTTGGCGTCAAACGCATGCTCAGCATCAATAAAGGCCGCCACGCCGCCGGCGCGTTGTGCCTCGGCGATGACATGCAAAGCGAGGGTCGTTTTACCGGATGATTCCGGACCAAATACTTCGACAATGCGGCCGCGCGGGATCCCCCAGACACCGAGGGCGTAATCCAGACCGAGCGATCCGGTCGGGATAACTTCGACCTCGGCGACATGGTCATCCCCCAGTCGCATGATTGAACCTTTGCCAAACGCCCGTTCGATCTGCGTGAGGGCGGCATCAAGCGCCTTCTTGCGGTCGGGCGTGGCTGTCGCGGTAGCTGCCATCTCCGGCTTCCCTTTCTTTATGTCGATTTTCTTGCTTTCCATAGGCTAATCTCCGATAGAGGTTCGCCTAAGTATATCACATTCGCTACGCCTCATAAATAGAGAAACCCACTGACAGGGGCTGTCAGTGAAAAGTGAGTTCTCTCAACTTTTTTTGGCTGCAAGGGCGGCCTCTGAACCATCCACGGAGCCAAAAGACAGCCTCCAAAAGCCAGATTCGGGCTGCAGGGAGTCATCGAACTTGTGAAGCGATTTGCGCTTAGCGGCTTCGGAGGGCGAAATCCGGCGATTCTGGAGCAATTATATTCGACGGCGTAACGTGTTGTCATACAAATTGGTACGCTGAATACGCAAGATTTGCATGGAGATAGGCACTGTAGGGCACATGGCTTGCTTTTATGGGCAGAGTAGCATAATTCTATCACCTGCTCGTTGCGTCGCGGCGACCGGCACAAACAGTACGAGGTTACTTGTATGAGGAAATTGCTGTTAGGCGCGATTGCGGTTTTTCTGCTTTCCGCCAGCGCATTTGCCGTCCCGGATCTTCAGCTTTATGCCCCCGGCTCGACTTACCACACCGGCGGCGATGATCCGGAGACCTGGATCACTACGTCATCGACCTTTGACCTGTATGTCATTGGTAAAGGTGGCATCAACGATGTTCTGGTCAGTATGGCGCTCAGCGGTCTGGATGAGAATGCCGACTTGAGCGGCATCTCGATCCGCGTCAATGGATTCGACTACGCCAACTTTGTCTGGGGTATCCCGCCGATGGCGACTCTTGAGACGACCCGCGGCGACCTCCCCAAGCATGGCGTGTTCCCCGCCTGGTACACCGAATTCAGCGCCGGCAGTTTTGCCGCGATGGGCGGTATCGGCGATGTGAACGATGGATACGATCCAAGCAATGGCTATCTGCCCGGCGGTAACACGCTCGGCCAGAATCGCCACTTCGCGATCGAGATCATCGGCGCGGCTAGCGTCCATTTCGACGCGTACAATTTGAAGTTCGACAACCGGAACAACCTGGTGGTCGACAAATTCGCGCCATTCTCGCACGATTTCGCGGGACATCCGACCCCGACTCCCGAACCGGCCAGCATGCTGCTCTTCGGTCTCGGTATCGCCGGTGGCGCGATAGCGCGTCGCTACTCGAAGAAGTAAGTTCCTCTCGCAGCAAATTCCTCAGAAAGCGGCCTCCCACGAGGTCGCTTTTTATTTTGGTATCTATTAAAGGGCAGGGGAGGTCAAAGCTTCACTTCGTGAAGTGTGTCGTAGATCGGTCCGCGAGGAGTGAGAGTCGATTTGATCAATGCCAGTCGATCAAACTGAACCGGTATCGGCGTCAACTGGTAGCGCATCAGAAAATCCAATGAGTTGCCTATCTTGGCTCCCTCGCGAACGCGCCCCAGTGTCAGGTGCGGCTTGAATGGCTTGTTCTCCGCAGGGAATCCGAGTTGCTGAACGTAACGTTCAATCTCCACGGCGATCGGCACCAGCTTGTTCACTTCGTTGTCCATCCCGGCCCAGATGACACGCGGGCGGTGAAGGTTCGGGAATCCGCCGATCTGTTGAATGACTGTGCGGATAACGGTTCCTTTTCCACCTGCTGTGGTAACTACTTTGATAAGCTGGTCGAGTTGATTATCAGGTGTTTCGCCGAGAAACCGTGCGGTCAGGTGCATATTCTTGGGTTCGACCCATTTCACCGGGCCGCCATTCCGCTCGAAATCAGTCACGATCTCACCCAGTCGGCGAGTGACGGAGTCTTCAAGTGGAAAAGCGATGAAGATCCGCATCAGTCGATCCCTAATAGTTCGCGGCGCAGAAGTTCTATCGCCGTGTAGGTCGCGCGCGTGCGGTTGATATCGCGATCGACGCCGAATGAATACTTCTTCGCGAATGACCGCTTCTCGGACGCTATCCCGACATAGACCAAACCGACCGGTTTGGATTCGGTCGCGCCGCCCGGTCCGGCGATGCCGGTGACAGAGACGGCATAGCTGCTGCCGAATTTCGCGCGTACTCCCTGGGCCATCGCGATCGCGCACTCTTCAGAGACCGCGCCATGCGTGTCCAGTATCTCATTGCTGACGCCGAGCTGACTCTCTTTTATCTCGTTTGCGTAGGCAAGGACACCGCCGAGGAAATAATCCGATGATCCCGCAGTCGAGGTCATCACCATACCGAGTTGACCGCCGGTGCATGATTCGGCGACAGCGAGCGTCGCGTTTCTGTCGCGCAGGAGACGGCCAACCACCATTTCGAGTGAGTCGGTATCCCGTCCATAAATGTATTTGCCGCAAATCGATTCAAGATGATTGGCGAGCTTGACCGCTTTGCCATCGGCCTCAGCGCCACTCGCGGCAGTCGCGACGATGCGCAGATCAACACCGCTATACGACGGCAAATAGGCGAGTTTGACACCGGACTCGAGTTTCAGGCCGGGCATGATCAACTCGGCGAGAGCTGACTCAAATATGCCAGTCGTTCGCAGTTTGATGACCGAGATAGCCTGGGTCGTGTGGATATTCCGCAGGTAGGGGACAACCTCATCGTTGAGGATCTGCTTCATCTCGCTCGGTACTCCGGGCAAGGCGATAAACACACGGCCTTCCTCGGCGATGCAAATACCGACCGCGGATCCGAGTTTGTTGGGGAAGAAGGTCGCGCCTTGCGGCAGGAGCGCCTGATTCTGGTTGAGCGCGGGCATCTCGAGTCCGCGACGCCGAAATCTTTCTTTGATCTCGTCGAGGATATCTTCTTGAAAGATGAGGTTGCGCTTGAAGACCTTGACGATCGCGCGCTTGGTCAGGTCATCATCGGTCGGTCCCAATCCGCCGGTGACGATCACCAGATGCGCCCGCTTGAGGGCCATCCGGAAAACCTCTTCCATTAATTCGATAGAATCGCCGACCGACGATTTGTATTTGATCGTCAGGCCGACCTCGGTCAGCACTCGCGAGATATGCGCGGAGTTGGTGTCAACCGTGTGCCCGGTGATCACCTCGTCGCCAACTGTGACTATCTCAACATCCATGCGCTGCTCCATCCCACTATAATTTCGTCAGTCCCCAGACGATCAGGTGGGTGACCAGATTCGCCTGTATCCCGGCGACGACATCATCGGCGGTGATCCCCCATCCTCGCGGAAGTTTCTCCGCCTGCGCCGCGGGGGGGAGTTTGATAACATCGAATACGCGAAACGCGAAGAACGCGATAATATAGGCGGTCAATGTTTTCGGCAACAGAATAACCGTGATCCACATGCCGGCCCATTCGTCGATGACGATCGACTTGGCATCATGACCGAAGATATGCTCCGCCTCGGTCGCGACATACACTGAGACAAACGTGATGACTACCGCCGCACAGGCGAGTAGCCACTGGTTCTGTCCCAGCAGAAACCAGGCAATCAGCCAGGCGGGGATCGAGCCGACAGTCCCTGCTACCGGGGCGTAGCCGGTCCCGAGCCCGGTGGCCAGTATTTTCGTCAGCCAGGTGGGCATTATTTTAACGCGCTCTTGATCATGCTAAAATACTTCACAACGTAATCGATCCCAGTCCAGACGGTCACCACCGCCGTCACCCAGAGAAGGATATTGAAATAGAAGCGATAGTCAAACTGCAGGATTACTGAATCGGCATGTCCGAAATGGCGGAGCCAGGTCACCAGGCTGATATAGCCGAGCATCACCGAAACTACCGTCATCTGCAGAAATGTTTTTACTTTTGCCCACCAGGTGGGCGGGATTATCGCCGCTCGGTACGCCGCGAGCAATCTCAGTCCGGTGATACCGAACTCCCGGCCGATTATGAGCAGCACAGGGAGCGGCGAAACATAATGCAGTGACACAAACGATATCAGGGCGCTGGAGACCAGTATCTTGTCCGCGAGGGGATCCATGAATTTGCCGAAGCCGGTCATGGCGCCATATTTCCGCGCATAGTATCCATCCGCCAGATCGGTCAACGCGGCCACCAGGAACAGAAAGAGGCCGATCATCCGCATGTAGAAATTATCCACCAGGAAGAATATCATGAAGATGGGGGCGAGGGCCACGCGGGTGAGGGTCAACTTGTTCGGCGTATTCATCGGCGCTCAAGGTACAGGCTGCGAGGCGGGCAGTCAAACCGTAAAAGTCAGTCGATCGGGTTGCCACAAATCTGGTCTAAGTCCCTATCTGACAAGCAAATTGTAGTTGACACGTTAGTCCACGAATGCTATACTGAAGTATCGGTACTCAGGCAAGCCCCGCCCCGATACCTCAATCGCAGGATTAACGTTGGCATGGAGGGTGTATGCGTCGAAAGCTATTGGTTTGTCTGCTACTCACTCTCATCGCTCTGTCTGTAACCGCCGCGGATCGTCATGCAATCATTCAGAACGGTGTTCTTCAGGTGTCACCTGCCTCCATCGGCTACCCGGAATACACCATGCCGTGTGTGGAGAAGCAGTACACGTTGACGCTGAAGAACACTGGGCCGATCACTATCACGGTTCCATATGCAACTGCTTTTGAGGACTCAGTCAGACCATCGGTGCAATCAGTACCGGGCTGGCTGGGGTATGGGTCCTTGCCACCGACCATTTCCCCGGGAGATTCAGCTACGGTTACGCTGACTCTCAATGTGGGAGGGGTAGTTTGCTCAAGCATCCCAATGGTACTATATGGCAAATTGCGATTCTACTATGGCCCTTCAGGTGATTCGCTCGATCTGCCGATCCGGTTTACCGTTGCCGACACAATCGTTTTTCCGGTCTGGGATACAGTGATCACCCAATGCGGGATTCCGCTCACGGTCGGCACCAACGGTAATCTCGGAGCGCACGGAATTGGCGGAGCGAATCTGGGCTTCCCGCAACCGTCACCAGAGTGTGACACCAACGGCGGTACACTCAATCCGGGTGATGCCGCTATCTACCTGGCTGACGCATCACCGATAGTTGTCCGGCGAAGAGCTCCGGGTGACTATGTAGGCTCGTGGTCGATCTATGATGGAGATGTCACCTCTCCCAACGGATTTAAGCCGCTTTTCCCCAGTTCGACTCGCGGCTATTTCAGCGCCGCACGGTGGGAAGGATATAATTCCGGGACATTTGTGACGGCTGATTCGCTGGTCAAGATCGAACGCACTATTTGGGCACCGGCCGGAGCAACTAATGTAGACAGTTGTCATTTCGTGATCATGCGAACCAGATACTTCCCGTACGTCATTGGTTACAGTGTGAGTGGTTTGGCCATTGGTGATGCGTTTGATTGGGATATCCCGAGCGATTCGGGGGAGATGCTGAATGTCGCGTTCACTGATCCCACCCGCCGATTGGTCGGCATGCGAGGCTTTGACGCGGCAGATACGGGAGCAGTCTGTTACACCAATTCGCTTCGGTATGCCGGGGCGGCGCTTATCACCATGCACACGAAGAACTGCTCCATGGAGACTTCCATTTATGCCGGATACAACGCGGCCAACGATAGTTTTGTCTATCCGACTGGAGGCTTTGTTCCGCAACAGCTCTGGGAGAATATGCAGTCAACAGGCTATTCCAATGAACCCCGCATTACAGATCTTCACTCGGTTCTTGTCTACAAAAACGGCGCCGCCAATGCTGGGTACACGTTACCGGCAAACGATACTCTTACTATTTTGACTGCGATCGCGGTTGTGCGACCAACTGGCGGAACAGTAGGGCAAGGATTGGATAGTCTGAAGAAAGAGATCGACAAGGCGTTTGCCTGGTACCGGAATGTGTGGAGCTACTGTATTCCGTGCAGTGGCGATTGCTGCGATTACAACCGTGGAAACATTGTCACCAATTCCCATGTCTTTCCAGATCTGTCTGACCTCTCGTATCTTATTGCCTACCTGACCACAACGCCTCGACCAAGAATCTACTGTGAATTGGAAGCGGACGTGAATGCGTCAGGTCTGATCGATCTCTCGGATTTGTCCTTGCTCATATCGTACTTTACAGAGACTCCTAGGCCTTCACTGCAGCCTTGCCCGCCGGAAGTGAACTGCCGCCAAAGTACAGATTGAAGAGGTACGTATGTTCCCGATCGGATCGGTGGTGACACCGTGGAGGAGAAAATGAAAAGATTGATATCATCGAAGACTACTTTCCTCACACTGGTATTCCTCAGTTTGTTGTGCGGTCATCTGCTTGCTGTCGATTCACGCGGGACGCTCGTCGCCGATACCTGGCGGGACCAGCAATCATTCGGTTCGATAGGCCGAACCATAGCCGTGACGCCGCCTTCAAGCGGCAAAGCGGCGGTCCAGTTCGTCTATATGGAGAAGGCGAGTTCTTCGGCCTCGCATACGCCTCTCTGGGCATGGCTGGCATACGATGCTTCGGTCGGCGCGTTCATTGCGCCGGGCGGCCGGAAAATCGGGCAGTGCGCCGATACGGCGAGCAGTTGTACGCATTACGGTCTTTACCCCCAGATCACGATCGATTCCACCGGGATCGCCTATGTCAGCGGGAATGATTACAGCGCGAGCGATGGCCACATTCGCTACCATACGATCCGCGACTCGGCGCTGCTGGAAGGGAATTTCGGATACATCTCCGATGGTTCGATTCGCACCTCATCCAGCGTCCAGTGGCCGAAGATCGACATGAGCGAGTTCAGCGGGGCTCCTGTGTTCTATCAGGCGGTCATGACCGGTGGCGAAGTCAAGGTCTACCGCAAATCAGGTTGGTCGGAGTCAACCAATGATGCCACGTGGCTGCTTCGATATACTGATGAAGCGGCTGAAGGGGGATGTGATATTGTGTGCGACCGGGCCAGCAACCGGGTGGGTGTCGCCTATGTGAAACCGTCAGCGAATGGAGGGAACGATATTTGGATCGCCCGGTCCAATGATGGAACCACTTTTGTGGGCACCAATGTGACCCAGTACAACGGAAATACATATCGCGCTTGGCAGGAAGTCTCCGCCCTCATCGACGCCGATAAGAAAATTCATTTGCTCTGGAACGCGTCGCCATGGAAGGGAGATAACTACGACCTCTGGAAGAGCAGACTTTTTCACTGGTCTGAACGGGGTCCATTGGTGATCTCGCCGGTCTATTCGGCGGAATGGGACACACTAGCCACACAGGGGCACGCGTGGGACTACATTTTCAATATTGGTCGGCTCTCTCTGGCGGAGTGTGACGGGAAGCTCTTCGCGTTCTTTTCAAGTTTCAACGATCCCATTACCGGTCATGTCGATGATTGCTCGGACGCACGCGTGGCCAACGGGGAGATCTTTGTTTCGGTCTCCGACAATCTCGGTGGGGTGGGTTGGAACGCGCCGAAGAATATCTCCGAGAGCTACACGCCGAACTGCGCCCAAGGGGATTGCGCCGATGACCAGCTTCTAGGGGTCTCCCGGTATGGCATGGATGAGTCGCTTTATCCGACCAACGACTGGTCCGGCGCGACTACCTACGTTCTGGATGACGGCGCACCGAATGGAAAATATCTCCATGTCTGGTACCTGACCGACCGTTATCCGGGGGATGCCGGTACCAACACGTCACTGATGACCAACAATGAACTTCGGTGGATCAGATTAGCCTGCACTCCGCCGATCCAATCCTGCCAGCTTGCCTATGCGCCACAGCGGATCGAGCAGTTTTACAAACTGGCCGGCGCCACCGGGCCGATAGATAGGACGATCACGCTGGAGAACTTCTGCACCGGGCCGATAACGATCAACTCGATCACACCGATCGAGGATTCCGCTACCGCCGCAGGTGGCGCCGGTTGGCTGACCGTTTCGGATATCCCACTCTCGGTCGATCAGGGGACTTCCGCTCAGTTTTCCGTTCACCTCAATTCGGGAAATGTCATTCAGCAATCCGGGGTCTACTACGGACGAGTGGTGATAGCGTTTGAACCTCTGCCCCAAACAGTGACCATTCCTGTCACCCTGATGGCCGGCAAGGGGGCGTACTCGCCGCCGTTTGCCATCTGGGACACGCTGACCACGCAGTGCGGACTGAAACTTTCGGTAAGCAATTTCGGGAGTATGGGAAATGACTACGCGGGAGGGGCAAACCTCAATTTCCCGCAGCCATCGCCGGAGTGCGACACTAGTGGTGGCGGACTCAATGCGGGTGACGCGTCGATCTACCTCGGCGCGGCTTCACCGATAATCGTCCGGAAGACCGGCGTCGACAGCTACGCGGCAAGCTGGGGAGTCTATTCTGACGATGCTCAATTCAGTCACACGTTCAAACCGATGGCGGAATCGCCCACAGCGGGCCCGTTCTCGACCTCGCGATGGGAGGGGTACAATTCCGGTGTCTTCTGTTCAGCGGATTCGTCAGTGAAACTTCAGGTGACCTGGTGGGCACCTACCGGCCCCACCAACGCCGATAGCTGCAAGTTCATGATTCAGAGGATGAAGATCTATCCGTTCACTCCCGGCGTTTCGGTG
>JAYRFH010000249.1:0-16912 GCA_041908405.1 Candidatus Zixiibacteriota bacterium | reverse complement strand
GACATAGGTAGTTTTAGGTGAACTTTCCCCTGGCGGGGCTGTTCACCCAGTATGGTACGCAAGGGCATGAACGTGGACAAAATAAGGTTTTATTTATCCTGTTTACTCCTCAGTTTTCTTTTGGTTCTGGCCGGAGAATCGGCTTTATTGAGCCAAGTTGTCCTTGATTCGGTACCGGAGCTGGCGGGAGTGGGAATCACGGAACACCTGGGTGAGGCTATCCCGCTCGATCTGGTCTTCACCGATGAGACCGGACGTCAGGTCAGGCTGGCCGAATACTTTGGGACCGACAAGCCGGTGATTCTCAACCTGGTCTATTACCAGTGCCCGATGCTCTGCAATCTTGTCCTCAACGGAATGGTTGCCGGGGTGAAGGGGATGGAGTGGTTGCCGGGGGAGAAGTTTGAGATGGTCGCGGTGTCGATCAATCCTGCCGAGACCTGGCAATTGGCGGGGGCAAAAAAGCAGAACTACCTGGCCGAGTTGGGCCGCCCCGGGGCGGAAGCCGGTTGGCATTTTTTGGTGGCGGACTCGACACAGTCGCGGGCATTGGCCAACGCGGTTGGATTCGGCTACAAATATGATGAAGAGCAGAAGGAGTTCGCTCATTCTGCCGCGGCATTTGTGCTGACGCCGGATGGAAAGATCTCACGATACCTGTACGGGATCGAGTTCAGCGCCCGCGACCTGAAGCTGGCGTTGCTGGAAGCATCGGATGGCAAGATCGGAACCACGATCGACCGCCTGATCCTCTACTGCTACCATTACGATCCGCAGGCCAAAGGGTATGTATTATTCGCGACCAACGTAATGCGGATAGGGGGAGCATTGTCCGCGTTGGTCCTGGGCATATTCGTGGCGTTGTTGTGGCGTCATGAGCGAAGCAACCGCCGGAAGCAGTTGGCACCATCTGTCGACCTACCGGTGGCGGAAGATCGGAGATAACGGAAGGCTATGGACACTACGGGCAACCTGTTTTTGCCACCGGCGAATTCGACGCTGGCCAGTGAGATAGATCCTCTCTGGGGATTCCTTTTCTGGTCCAGCACTATCATGTTCATCATCGTGGTCGCGCTGATCACGATCTTCGTGGTGAAGTATCGCCGCCGGGGGAAAGATACCCTGACAACCGGAGTCGCGCACAATACGACGCTGGAAGTCGCCTGGACCGTCATCCCGACGATCCTCGTCATGATCATCTTTATCTGGGGATTCAAATCGTATATCAAATTCTATGTCGCGCCGAAAGACGCGATGGAGATCAAGGTCACCGGACAGAAGTGGTTCTGGACGTTTGACTATCCCCAGGGAGCCAACACCGTCAATGACCTGACGGTCCCGGTCGGGAAGCCGGTCAAACTGTTGCTCTCGTCCAAAGATGTACTGCATAGCTTTTATGTCCCGAATTTCCGCATCAAAATGGATGTTCTCCCGAACCGCTACACGGTCGCCTGGTTTGAAGCGACCCATGTGGGCGACTACCAGATATTCTGTACGGAATATTGCGGAAAGGGACATTCAGAGATGCTCGGGAAGGTAAAGGTTCTCTCCGAGACCGAGTTCAATAAATGGCTGGAGTCATCGTCGGGAATGGGCGAGGGGTTGTCGCTGGAGGAATTCGGCGCGCAACTGTACAAGTCCAAGGCATGCGTAACCTGCCATACGCTGGACGGGACCAAGCTGGTGGGACCGAGTTTCAAAGGACTTTTCGGACGCGAGGAAGCAATGACCACCGGTCAGCGACTCGTGGCCGACGAGAACTATATCCGTGAATCGATCCTGGATCCGCGCGCGCATATCGTAAATGGATATGACCCGGTGATGCCGACCTATCAGGGGATCCTGAAGGACCGGCAGATCGACGCGCTGATCGCATACATCAAGACGCTGCACTAATCGAGGATAGGTAATAGAATGGATAATATCATCCCCCAGACGCATTACCTGAATAGCCCGAAAGGCTGGAAGAGCTGGCTGTTCACGCTCGATCACAAGCGGATCGGGATCATGTATTTCGCGGCCATCATGTTCTTCTTCTTTTTCGCCGGCGCGCTGGCGGTGGTGTTGCGTACTGAGTTGTTGAATCCGGGTCAGGATTTCATGAACGCGGAGGCATACAACCGCATTTTCACGCTGCATGGCGCGATCATGATCTTCCTGTTCATCATCCCCTCGATCCCGGCGGCGTTGGGAAACTTTGTCCTGCCGCTGATGATCGGCGCGAAGGATGTCGCGTTCCCGCGCCTTAACCTGGCGAGCTGGTACGTGTTTGTTTTCGGCGCGTTTTTCGGTATCTATTCGCTGATCTCCGGCGGGGCGGATACGGGCTGGACGTTCTACACGCCGTACAGCACGAGTTCGACTTCGTCGGTCTCTTCGATGTTGCTGGCGGCATTCATTCTGGGATTCTCATCGATCTTTACGGGCATCAATTTCATAGTGACGATACATAAACTTCGGACGCCGGGCCAGACTTGGTTCAAGTTACCATTGATGGTCTGGGCGCTCTACGCGACCGCGCTTATTCAGGTTCTGGCTACTCCCGTACTGGCGATCACGCTGGTGCTGTTGCTGTTGGAACGGACGATGGGGATCGGTATTTTCGATCCGGCGATGGGTGGCGACCCGGTGCTGTACCAGCACTTCTTCTGGTTCTACTCGCATCCGGCGGTGTATATCATGATCCTGCCGGGGATGGGGATCATCAGCGAACTGATCTCGCACATGTCGCACCGGAAGATATTCGGCTATAACGCGATCGCGTTTTCATCGTTTGGTATCGCGCTGGTGTCGTTCCTGGTCTGGGGACACCATATGTTCACGTCGGGGCAGTCGGAACTGGCGGCAGTTATCTTCTCGTTCCTGACGTTCTTTGTGGGAATACCCTCGGGTGTGAAGGTGTTCAACTGGGTGATGACCTTATATAAGGGGTCGATCAGTCTGCGGACCCCGATGCTCTATACGCTGTCGTTCCTCATTCTGTTTACCATTGGCGGGTTGACCGGGATATTCCTCGGTGCGTTGTCGGTGGATATACATGTGCATGACACCTATTTCGTCGTGGCACACTTCCATTATGTAATGATGGGTGGCACGGTGATGGCGTTGTTGGGTGGGATACACTTCTGGTGGCCGAAGATGTTCGGGCGGATGTACAACGAGTTCTGGGCGAGCGTCACGGCGGTCATCGTGTTCATCGGGTTCAATATGACATTTTTCACGCAGTTCATCCTTGGAGCGGAGGGGATGCCGCGGCGGTATTTCAATTACTTGCCGCAATATCAGGGATTGCACGCATTTTCGACCTACGGCGCATGGGTGCTCGGGCTCGGGTTCCTCATTATGGGAATTTACTTGATCCATTCTCTTATCAAGGGGAAACCGGCGGGGAATAATCCGTGGGGAGCCATTGGATTTGAGTGGGAGACGACCTCGCCGCCGCCGACGGAGAATTTTGTGACGCAGCCAGTGGTGAGCCACGGCCCGTATGACTATGATAAGATCCTGATCGAACGTGCGCCGGACCGGCTGCGCGAAACTACGAGGTAACCGGACGAATGGCGAATCACGCACAATCACAGGGCGCGCTTGATGAGCATGTCGCGCACCATTTCACCGATGCCGAGCAGCAACGGGATTCCGCCAAACTCGGGATGTGGGTTTTCCTGCTGACCGAAGTGCTGTTCTTTGGCGGTCTCTTCTGCGCGTATGCGATCTACCGGTCCTGGAATCCGGAGATGTTCCACGCCGCGCATAAGGCGCTGGATATCAAGATGGGGTTCATTAATACGCTTGTGCTGATATCCAGTTCGGTAACGATGGCGTTGTCGATACGCTCCATGCAACTGGGGAACAAAAAGGCGACGATGTACAATCTGATCGCCACCCTGGTCTTCGCCGGCATATTTCTCGTGATCAAATATTTCGAGTATTCGCATAAGTTCCACCTCGGCCAATTGCCGGGGAAATATTACACGTTCACGGGGATCGAAGGGACCAACCCGCATATCTTCTTCTCGATCTATTTCGTGATGACCGGCATCCACGGACTTCACGTGATCGGCGGTATGATCGCGATCGCCATTATGCTGTACAAAACGAAGAACGATCAGTTCAACGCGTCCTATTACAACCCGATCGAGGTGACGGGCCTCTACTGGCATTTGGTCGACCTGATCTGGATATTCCTGTTCCCCCTATTGTACCTGGTGTCGTGAGGAGAGAAAAGCATGTCGACTAGTCATACATCCAGCCACGCGCATCATCATATTACGCCGCTCAAGGTCTATCTGGGGATAGGGGCGACCCTGTTGGTCATGACGGCGGTCACGGTGGCCGTCGCGGCGATCGATTTCGGACCGGCCAATATCCTGATCGCGATGTTGATCGCCGGGTTCAAGGCGAGCCTGGTGGCGTTTTTCTTTATGCACCTCTGGTATGATAATAAACTCTATTTCCTGATCTTCTTCTCGTCTTTGGCGTTTCTGGCGGTCTTTATCGGGCTGACGATGTTCGACACGGAACGTCGCGCCGAACTCGACCGGATCAAGGATGGCCCGATCGAGCCGAAGGCGATCATCTACCAGAATATGCCAGCGACCCCCGCGCATGGCGCGGTTGCCGATACGACCAAAGCGGTCTCAGATACCATCAAGGCGGCGGTCGACAGCACAGCCGCGACCTCCGGTCACTAGCGGCGACTTTGCGCTTGCGTACCGGGCTGTCGGCGCGTAGTGTACAGTCGCTGCAGCGGGGCGGCAGTTGGATATTTCGCCCCGGAAATGAGCTGGCACTATGCAATCCTTTCGCCGTCTGGCATTCTTCTCCACGCTTGCGACATATTTCCTGATATTTGTTGGCGGTCTGGTCCGTGTGTCCGGGGCGGGACTCGGATGTCCCGATTGGCCAAAATGCTACGGCCGCTGGTTTCCTCCACTTTCGGTAAGTGATCTTCCGCCGGATATGAGCGCGACCGGACTGACCGTAGTGCTCGCCTGGATAGAATATGTCAATCGACTGGTGGGAGTGTCGGTGGGGTTCCTGATACTCGCGGTCGCCATCATGGCGCTGGTGAAATACCGCAAGATGCCCAAGATACTCTGGCCGTCATTGCTGGCGGCCGTGCTTGTGGCCTATCAGGGGTGGCAAGGGGGGAAGGTCGTGACCTCGGAGCTTGAGCCGATCCTTGTCTCCGCGCATCTGCTATTGTCTTACCTGATTGTCAGCTTACTCATTTACGTCACACAACAGACATATTATCAGCAGTTGCCGCAGGGGGAAGCAAAGCCAGCCAGCTATCCTTCGCGCGCGGTACTCTGGTGCGGGTTGCTGTGGGTGGGTGGGATGCTCCAGATATTGTTGGGGACTCAAGTCAGAGAAGCGATTGAAATGGTAGCGCGGGAATTTCCGCTGCTGAAAGATAGCCAACTCATGGGAGAAGTTGGCGTCTGGAATGATATCCATATGATATCCGGGACGCTGATGGTGCTGTTCACCTGGTTTGTCGGCTACTCGATACTCAAGTTGAGCCAGCAGGTGTCGCAGTTGGTCCGGTTGGCGCTCTGGGGGATGATGGTATTGATGCTGGTCGAAGTGCTCTTAGGGATATTCTTCTATTTCTACGGATTGTCGCCGGTGGCGCAATTGTTCCACCAGTGGGCGGCGGGACTGTTCATTGGATTAGCCATGGTCGCATTCTTTGGAGTTAAGCACACAGGGGCGGATGTGGTGTCATATGGCAGGTCTTTCAAGCGGATCCTGGTGCCGCTTAGTGTTAATGTAATCTGCCTTGCGCTGATCGCGTTTTTTGTGGTGGAACGTGCGGAGGCGGAGAGAACCAATGTGCCGGTACTATCGGCAGTTCCTGAGTTCCAGTTTGTGGAACGGAGTGGCCAGCCTTTTGGGCTTGAAGAGTTGAAGGGGAAGGTCAATATCGTTGAGTTCTTCTTCACCAGTTGCCGTGGGCCCTGCCCGATGATGAACGCGACATACAGCGAGTTGTATCGAGAGTTTGCGGGAAGCCCGCAGTTGCGGTTGGTCTCTATTACAGTTGATCCGGCCACAGATACGCTGGCGACTTTGCGCGAATACGCCAATCGATTCAATGTCACCGATGACCGGTGGGTTTTCATACGCGGCGAAATGAATCAGGTGGTCTGGCTTGCGGAAAAAGGTTTTGGCGTGAGCGGGGACCTTCCGGGAATGCACAGCACGAAGTTTATCCTGGTAGACCCGGAGGGGAATATCCGGGGGTATTATGACTACGATGACCAACACGAACTTGAGCTAATGCGCGCACATGCCGCGGTGATCGCCAAGGAGATGTTGTGACCTATCAGGATCTTCCAACCATCAACGCCACCCTGAACCTGATCAGCGCGATCTTTCTGACATTGGGATATATCTTTGTCAAAAGCGGGAGACCGAACAGGCACAAAAAAATGATGATCGGCGCGCTGGTCTCTTCGGCGGCATTTCTCATATGTTATCTCATCTATCACTATGCGGTCGGGTCAGTGCCGTATGAGAGACAGGACTGGACGCGTCCGGTCTATTTCGCGATCCTTATCCCGCATGTGATCCTTGCCGCGGCGATGGTCCCCTTCGTGCTGATGGCGGTGTGGCACGCATTTCGCGGTCAATTCGCCAAGCATACGCGGATCACTCGTTGGTTGTGGCCGGTCTGGATGTTTGTTTCGGTGAGCGGGGTAGCGGTCTATCTCATGCTGTATCAATTGTAGCGCTTAACGGAAACATCGGTTGAAGCGGGTCGTATAAGGGGCATTGACCAAGCCAGAGGAAAGGGAGCAGGTGGTCGATGATTCGATTGTTAGCATTACGTTCGGTTCTTTTCTACCTAAGTTTCTCCTGTATCTCTAGTCTCTTCATATCACCTGGCGCGATCGGTCAGGACAAGAGGCCGCTCAGCGCCACACCAGTTGTAAAGGTGGCAATTCAGGGAATCATCCGCGATTTCGATACACAACAGCCGATCCCATTCGCGACTGTGCAGATCGAGGGGACGGGGCAATCCACGGTTGCCAATGATGAAGGAAGGTACCGGCTGGTGGTCGAACAGGGGCCGGAATACCGTCTCAAGTGCAGTCATATAGCGTACTATTCTGAACGTGCCACCGTGGCGACTGTTGACTCGGGCGCGACGCAGGACTTCGGCCTGCATCCGGCCCTGATAGAACTTCCCGGTACCAGCGTGTTCGACAAAGGGGGGAATGCGGCCGAGCGGATAATTCTTGAGGCGATATCGCGAAAAAAGGATATCCTGAGCAAACTGCGTGACTATAGTTTTGACGCGTACACCAAACTGGTCGTGCGGGACAAAAAGAAACCGGACTCGGTCAATATCCTGCTCATCACCGAAACGCAACTGACGTCGTATTGGGAACAGCCGGACAATTACAAAGAGGTCATCACCGCGCGCAAGCAATCGAAGAACATTGACGCGGATGACAACCTGGTGACGGTCGGGCAGATACTCAATTTCAATAAGAATCGCATTGAAGCGGGAGAGATGTCGATAGTCTCGCCGACAGCCACTGACGCGCTTGATTTCTATGACTATTCGCTGATGGATACAACCTATATCGATAGCCAGCGGGTTTTTGTGCTGGCGATCGAGCCGAAAAACGAACTGGAGACGCTGTTCAAGGGGACCATCCATATCGCGGATTCTACCTTCGACGTGGTGGCGGTGGATGTCGGTTTCAGCGGGTTGCGCTCAGCATTTATTCAGAACCCCCGCTATAGTCAGCGCTATGCGCAGCTACACAATGAGTATTGGTTGCCGGTGGAGATACGGTTTGGCGCGGATATCAAATTGCCGTTTCCGCTGCCGGGGATTCCGAGTGAGTTATCGTTTCTCCATGTAGCCTCATTATATGATTTCAGCATTGAGCAGGGGATACCGAAGGGGACATTCGGTGAGGTTGTGCTGGAAGTGGCGAAGGATGCGGACTCCAAGGATTCGAGTATCTGGGACACGCAGCAATCGATACCGTTGTCGGCGATCGAAGAGGATGGGTATCGACGCATTGATTCGGTTGAATCGGCGCCTGAGCCAATCGGCAAGGTGATGTTGAAAGCGTTGTACATTGCGCCGTTGATAGTGACCACGCAGGAGCAGTTGTTCCACTTCAATCGGGCTGAAGGAGCCTATTTGGGGTTTGGGACTTCATTCCAGGAGATACTGCCGAGGACTTCCGTTGACTGGCGCGTTGGTCACGCGTTCGCGGCTGATTACTGGCAGTACCGGTTTGGCCTGTCGAGCGAACCATGGGAGCACAAAACGCTGACAGTGTGGGGAGAGCTCCATGATCAGATGAAGCACCGTCCTACGGTGTTGTACGGTGACCAGGGGAATATGTCGATCGTCGCGCTGTGGAATCAGGCGGATCCGTTTGATTACTATAGGGAGAAGGGGTTTTCAGCAGGCTTGAGGACGAAGGTCTTTGACCGGACACGATTCTCAATCGGGTACAACAATCTGAGGCAGAGGTCGGCGGGATTGAAGGACGATTACAGCTTTTTTGAACCAGAACATAACATTCGCGACAATCCGTCAATTGCGGATGGCGACTTGCGGAGCCTCACGACCAGTTTCAGTTATGACTCACGACCGAAAATGAATCGAAAGGGACGAATTGTGACCCTTTCTGAGCCGCTTTACACCCAGTTTTCGGTTGGAATGGAGTATACCTCGCCCGAACTACTGAATAGCGACTTTGATTTCACTCGCTACTACGCGTCGTTCTACCGTCGCCAGCGAACACTCGGCTTGGGCGTTACTTCGCTTTATGCTTATTACGGCGCGTCAGACAAGCCGATGCCGCCGCAACGGTACTATACTCTTGAGTATGCTCCGCTGGATCTCTATCAGGGGAAAGGTTTCCAGACGCTCGAATTGACGAATTTCGCAGGCGACAGAATTGGCGTGATCAGTGGGCGACATGAGTTCAGGCGGGCGTTGTGGGTAAAGAGCGGGTTGCCATTGATCGAGAAGATCCCGTGGTGGTTGAGTGTGCATGGGGGCGTGTTCTGGTCGGATTTCAAACATCAGCGTGAGCCGGCTGCGATCTATGGTGATGTAGCGAGAAGAGCTTACTCGGAGATCGGGTTCAGCCTGGGGAACCTGACGCCGTTTATTGCGCCATTCAATTTTGCGATGGGGTTCACGTGGCAGTTGTCGAAGTACGAAACGAGCGACTTGGCGGTCTCATGGGGGATTGAATTCTAACAGACAGATTGATCGAATAGATAAAGAAAAGGCGAGGTTATTACCTCGCCTGTCTTGCTTTACTACACCTTCCCTTAATTGCCGGCGCGTTTCGCCTGATACTTGCGATAGAGTTCTTTGTGCTTGTTATCGAGATCAACTTTGCGGCCGTTGATGAACGCGCGCGTCACCTTATGGGTCAGCGGATCAAGGATGTCGCCACTGGAAATGACGATATTCGCCTTCTTGCCGACTTCCAGTGAGCCCAGATCCTTGTCTACGCCGAGCAACTGGGCCGGGAGCAAGGTGATAGCGCGCAGGGCGAGGTCCTTGTCCAGGCCATAGGCGACCGCATTACCTGCCTGGAAGGGAAGATTGCGAGCGCTGGAGTTGTCGAAAGTGCCGAAGCAGAAGGTGATGCCGGCTTTCGCCAGTAGAGTGGGGATGCTGTAGGCGAGGTCGTACGCGTCATCATGGCGCATCGGCATCGCGGTAGTCGGAGCAACAATTACCGGGATGTCATTTGACTTGAGTAATTCGGCGCATTTCCAGGCTTCACGACCGCCGGAAATGATCAGATTGAAACCGAACCGTTGGCTGAAGGCGACGGCTTCTTCGATCTGGCGCTGATCATCGGCGTTGATAACCGCGGGCATCTCACGCGAGAATAGGGCGAGCATCGCTTCCCAGCGCGTATCCTGTTTGATCTGCGGGTTGGCTTGTTTGGCCAACCAGTAGGCGTGAGCATCTTCGAAGAGCCGGGCGATCGCGGCGCGATTTTCGGTCATCTCCTTCTTCTGCTCTTCGGCTGACTTCTCCATCCACCAGGCATCCACAATAGCGGATGATGGCCATCCCATGTGCAAGGCGACGATCGGTCGCTCGACTGCATCCTCACGGGTCCAGCCATCGAGATTCATCAAGCTGGAACGCCCCTGAATGAGCGCACCACCGGGCGCGACAAGACAGGTCAGTACGCCATTGGAGCGGATGGTTGGGATGATCTCCGAATCCGGAGAGTAGGCGACCCAGGCTTTGAGGTCGGCATTATTGCGGCCGATCTCGCTATTGTCATTGGAGCCGCGCACAGAGCCGACTTCGGACAAACCAACGGAGGTCTGGCCATTGATAAGACCGGGGTAGACCAGTTGTCCGGTGACATCGATAACTTCGGCGCCGGATGGCGGCGTGATATTGCGAGCGATCTGCGTAATACGGCCATTCTCGAACAGCAGATCGGTATTCTCCTGCACGCCATTGGTGATAGTGTACAGCGTACCGCCTTTAAGGAGAATCGGCGCGGATTGCGGCGCGCCCGGGATGTAGTCATGCGCGCTAACACCGACTGCCAGCAGCAGCAGGATCGCGAGAAGGAGGTTAGTGTGTCGCATGGTATTCATTCCACTCCTTCCAATAGTCGAGGATATCTTCGCAATCCCACTCTTTTTCGCGCGGTTTGTATCCGTCGCGCCAACGACCTTTCGATTCACCCGGTGTGGTCAGCAGTTTCTGGATCAAAGCTGCTTTCTCCTGTTGGATCGATTCGCGAGCGGCGAGATCGGATTCGAGGCTGAAATAAACGCGGCCATCGATGAGGGTCATCTCCGGCTTTGAATAGATAGAGAGCGGATTCCCGTTCCAGATGACCATATCCGCGTCCTTGCCGACCTTGATGGAGCCGACGCGGTCATCGATCTTGAGTTGTTTGGCCGGATTGATCGTGACCATCTTGATGGCGTCGATCTGGCTCATATCGCCGTACATGATCGACTTGGCGGCTTCGTGGGCGAGGCGACGACCGAGTTCGGGGCTGTCTGAGTTGATCGAAGTGACGATACCCCGTTCGTTCATGATCGCCTGGTTATAAGGGATAGCGTCGTACACTTCGAATTTGTACGCCCACCAATCAACGATGGATGATGCGGTCGCGCCATGCTTGACCAGTTCATCCGCGACTTTGTACCCCTCAGTGACGTGAGTGAAATTCTGGATCTTAAAGCCGAATTCCTCTGCCAGGCGCATCAACATCAGTATCTCGGTGTACACGTACGAGTGACAATGGACGAGCATTTTGTTGGTGATGATGTCGAGGGTCGCCTCAAGATTGAGGTCGCGCCGCGGCGGGATGGTACGCTCTTTCTCCTTCGCTGAGAGAGCGTTGTATTTCTTCCAGTCCTCACCATATTCGCGGGCGGCCTGGTAGACATCGCGGAGAATAGATTCCACGCCCAGACGGCTTTGCGGGTAACGGATGGAATATTGCTCACCCCAGTTGCTTTGCTTGACGTTTTCGCCGAGCGCCATCTTGACGGTCGGAGTAACGTTGGCAAATTTCAGTTCCTCGGCAGAGGCTCCCCAGCGTGGTTTAATGATCTGTGCCTGACCGCCGATCGGGTTGGCGGAACCATGCAGGATCTGCAACGTGGTGACTCCAGAGGCAACTGCGCGGTAGAGGTTGATATCGTCGGGATCGATGATATCGCCAATGCGGACTTCCGGCGAGGTAACCAGTGTCCCTTCATTAATATCACCTGAGGCGGCGATGTGCGAGTGCTCATCGATGACGCCCGCGGTGATCTGCTTGCCGGAGCCGTCGATCACGGTGGCGCCGGAGGGAGTGGCTAATCCTTTGCCGATTTTGGCAAACTTCCCATTCTGAACCAGTAAGTCGGTATTCTCAAGATTCCCGTCGGCCTCGGAGGTCCAGATGGTGGCGTTCTTTATCAGGAGATTGGCCACCGGGGGGAGTTGCGCGACACCATATGCCTTGTTGGGGAAGGTGATCTTTGAGACCATCCCAGTCGATTTCTTCTTCGACTTCTCCATGCTGTCCGGCTGGAAGGCAGAGATAAACGTGGCCGTGAGGTCAGAGGTCGAGAGATCCGGCATCGTCACTTTGCCACGGAGCGCCTGCTCATCCTTGCGGAAAGCAAACCGAGCGATGCCCGTCTGGCCGAGGCTATCAAGCTTAAGCGCGAAAGTGAGCTCGTCGCGTGAAGTGGAGACCTGATCGAGAGTCAGTTTGGTCTCCCCGGAGGTCACGTCACCGCGTACGGTATCAGGCGATCCCTTAAGGCTAAGGGTAAGTTCACGGCTGTTCAGGTTCAATGCGTAATTGCCGCGGAAATCAACCTGATCGAGCGGCAGGAGATCCCGACGGTCGCCTTTGACAGCGACAGCGAGGAAGCGGGTCGATTCATCGAAAATGTCGCCATCGGTGATGATGAAGTTGGCAAGCTTCCCTGACTCCAATGAACCGACCTGGGATTCCACACCGCACAATTGCGCCGGGACGGTTGTCAAGGCTGCAAGAGCAGTTGCAGGGGTAAGACCGTTATTCACTGCCTGCCGTACGTTTTTCAGGAACTGACGCGGCTCTTTGAGACGATAGCTGGTGAAGGCAAAGCGAATGGAGGCTTTTTCCAGCAGCGCGGCGTTGAAGGGGGCTTGTTCCCAATAGCGCAGATCCGCGAGGTTTACGTCGACATCGTCCTCCGCCTCTTTGATGCTGGGCGGTTTCGGGTAGTTGACCGGCACAATGAGCGGCTGTCCGAACGCGGCGATCTCCGCGGCACGTTCATATTCGTGGCCGGAGCCAACATGGATGAACGGGATCTTGAATTCCGCTGATATGCGCGCGGCGCGGAGGAGGGAAAGTTCATCATCGGTCTCAAAGACAACCGGCTCATTGGTGATTTGCCCAAGCGCGGCTATCGGCAGGTTGAATTCCGGCATTGGCTGTCGCGGATTCAGTCGATAAGCGGCGTGGGCCTTTTTGTACCAATCCGCGTCCAACAGCGACTGACGCACCAGGGCGATAGATCCAAAAAGTGAAGAGGGGTACTCCTGTGTCGATGACCCCTTATTAAACGACGCAAAATGCCAGGACTGCGGCTTCAGGAGCAGGTCATTGGTCAGGCCGGTATCAACCAGCGTGACAAAGGAACGACCCCGGAAAATTCCGTCGAGAGCCGCGGACTGAACGACAGTGATTCCCTGGCTGAGGAGTTCTTCGACCTTCTTTGCGTCCGGGGCGTACTCCTGAACTGATAGCCTTTCGGCATGGTTGGCATCGTTCCAGGAATCCGCGCCTTTCCGTTCGGCCTCGTATTGGGGTCGACGGTTGCGCTCCCTTCGTTGCCTCTCCGGTTCAGGAAGACCGTACTGAGAGTATGGGTCGATGAATCCGGGGTAGATGGTTTTTCCTTTGAGATCGATCACTACCGCGCCAGCCGGGATCTGAACTTTCTCACCAACCGCGGAGATACGGCCATGGTCCACAACCAATGTTCCAGATTGAATGGTCTGAGTCGGACTGACCACGATCCGGGCATTAGTATAGGCTTTGAGGTCGGGGGTTTTGGTTCTGACGCCGAATGGGGGGGTGGTTTGCGCGCCGAGGCTGGTCGCCAGCGCAAGCAGCAAGACGACGATTCGGATGATCATGATGTTTCAGAATAGCACATTCAGGTCGTTCACGCAACGGCTTTGCTTTGAGAAGGTAGACCTGACAGCACGACGATATCCTGTATCTTCAAGTCAGACAAGGGCAAGTAGTGCAATAATTCAACAGCGAACCGGCTAAGCTGGATAAAGAAGTAGCCGAACTCAGTACGTAAGTCGAAGTGAGCTCGGCTGACCTCCTTTTCTAAGAAGAAAAAGAGGGGCTAATAGGATTCACAATCACGGGTGCTAAAATTTGGCGGCGGGAGAACCCTCCTACACTGCGAAGGAATTGTTTGCGGTGGCCGCACCAGACCGGAGGCTAGCATGCGACCCATTATCGCACTACTGGTTGGAGTCGTACTTCTGCTGACAATTGCTGTCACAGCAGGGACAGGGAAGGCAAGCGCCGTTTCCTCCAATCAAGCCATGAATCTCCTCAAAGAAGGTAACGCGCGATACGTCAAAGGTGAGTTGACATATCCGCATCAGGATGCTGACTATTTGACCCGTACGGCGACCGCACAGTATCCTATAGCCACCGTGCTCAGCTGTTCAGATTCACGGGTACCAGTGGAACAGGTTTTTGATCTGGGCATCGGCGATCTGTTCGTCGTTCGGGTCGCTGGACATGTTTCCGGAGTCAACGAATTAGCCAGTGTCGAATATGGTGTGAATCAACTGGAGACACCGACGCTCATCGTACTGGGGCATACCCAGTGTGGTGCCATCAACGGGGTGGTGACCGGTGCGACAGCAAGCGGTTCGGTTGCGCCGATATTTGAGAAGATAGCGCCGGCGGTGGAACGTGCCGCCAAAGCGAATCCCGCGAAAAGTGGCAAGGAACTGGTTCCGGCGACCACGATTGAAAACGTCTGGCAGACCATTGAATCGATCCTCGCACAGAGTGTGGTGGTGCGCCAGCGCGTGGTTGACGGCAAGCTGAAAGTTGTCGGTGGGATATACCATCTGAGCGACGGCCAGGTTGAATGGCTGGGGAGCCATCCCAAGCAGTCTCAATTGGTCGTGAGCGCAGTCGCCAACGCGGCGTCGGACCAAGATGAGGAATTCTACGCGAAGGCTGAATATAAGACCCCGTCCATCTCCGGTGGTAAGAACGCCAGCGGTGCAAGTTCTGAATCGGCGCTGAATACTCTCAAAGAGGGGAACAGACGGTTTGCCGAGGCTTCGCGGACATACCCCAATCAGGATTGGGATCGGATGAAAGCGGCCGCGTTCGAAGGGCAGCGTCCCTACGCGACCGTGCTGACCTGCGCGGATTCACGTCTCCCCGTGGAAAATCTGTTTGATGCCGGGATAGGTGACATCTACGTCGTTCGCGTGGCAGGCAACGTGGCGGGATTGCTTGAGACGGGTAGTGTTGAGTATGCGCTGCAGAATCTGCAGACGCCGATTCTGGTGGTATTGGGTCACTCATCCTGCGGCGCAGTCACGGCAGTCGCGAACAAGACTGAATTGAGTGGAGCCGTCCCGGAATTAGTTGATCGTATTCAGCCCGCCGTGGCGCGAGTAGAGGCTGACAATCCGAATCTCAGCGGAAATGAGTTGGTGGCGAAGGCCGCCGAGGCCAATATCTGGCAGACGATCTCGGACCTGTACGCACAGAGCCCCGAAGTGTGCGCGCGGGTAAAAGCAGGCAAATTGTCCGTGGTTGGCGCGGAGTATAATATAGAGAATGGTTCGATTGAGTGGCTCGGGAATCATCCGGAGGAGAACTCTCTGGTTGCAGCGACGCTGGCCAAGTGCGATGGCGAGGCGGCCGAATATACCGACGCCACCGATAATCTCCCTGCGGTTGAGCAGCCGAAGGCCGTCGAAACGACGTCGGTAGAGCAGCCCAAGGCAGAGCCGACTGCGCCAAAGCAGGGGAATACTCTCGGCGCGGCGCTGGATAAACTTCAGCAGCAGGTTGACGCGTTGCAGCAGACGCAACAGGCGGTGACTCCCGCCCAGCCGGCGACAGCCTCATCGGCTCCGACCTCAGCAAAACCCGCCTCGGCCGCGGTCGCGACGGATCCATCGGCGAATTTCCAACAGCAGTTGCAGCAACTTCAGGCGGAGCTTCGTCGCCTTGCCGAGCAGGTCCAGGCGAACAGACTGGCCGATTCGACCATCGCAGCGATCCTCTCTGATATCGAGGTACTGAAGGCGGAGAACAGCGCGCTACGCGGCATGACGGAAAAGGCCTCACAGCAGTTGGCTTCACTGGATGATGACGTCATCCCGACCGCGACCAACGAGACTTATGAGTTGCAGCGGTTCGCTGGATTAGTTGACGAACTCAATAAGGTGGTTGAGAAGGCCAAAACGCCCGCGAAGCCGGCGGTTAATAGTCCGGAAGTGAAGCGCGGCAGCATTACGATATTCGGTCTGCTCAACCAGCAGTATTATCAGTTGAGCGGCGACAAAGACCAGTCGACGTTCGATAACAAGCGCGCTCGACTTGGATTTACCGGTGGGTTGAACAACTACGCGAAGATCACCATTCATGGTGAGTTCGCGAAAGCGCCGAAACTGCTCGATGGGTTTGTCACCTTGACGCCGAACAAAGAGTGGAGTTTCAAGTTTGGACAGACGCAGCCGGCGTTTGGACAAAACTTCCTTCGTTCGCCCGCGGCCTACACGCTGGTGACACCGTCACTCGCGATGGCCCTCGGCACGGATCGCGATATTGGCGCCCAAATCGCGTGGGAACATGCCTTCAGCAAGAATTTCAACCTGCAGTTGACCGCCGGCGTGTTCAACGGCTCGGGGATCAACGTCTCCGACTCGAACTCGGTGAAGAATAGCGTGGTTCGCGCGCAGATGAAGCTCGGCTCGTCGCTTACCCTGGGCGTCAACAATTACGCCGGAAAGTCGAACAACACGGTCAATCTGAAGAATGTCGATACGTGGGGAAATTTCGCGAACTGGACCTGGAAGAGTGAAGAGGTCGAGTTTGAGTATATCCACTCCAAAGTTGGCGGCGTCAAGAAGGACGCCTGGTATCTCTGGGGCGGTCATACGATGAAAACCAATTGGAAGTTCATCCCTGAGATCCAGTTGGTGGCTCGCTATGAAGAGTACGATGCCAATCGAGCGATAGACAACAACAAGGTGAACCGGACGACCATCGGCACCACCTTCTACATTGACAAGAAGTACACGCTGATCCAGCTGAACTATCAGTTGAACGGAGAAGAAGGGGCCACGGTACGCAACAATGAGTTCGTGGCCAAT
>JAYRFH010000248.1:0-5698 GCA_041908405.1 Candidatus Zixiibacteriota bacterium | reverse complement strand
TCATCGGCGCCGCGACGTCCGGCCGCCCCGGTTGAGCTCAAATCCTCGGTCTCATTCGAACTGAAGATGAAAGTCATGGAATCAGTCTGTACCTGCCAGCAGAATGCCGTCAGCAGCGTTCCGGCGGCATAATCGATCTGCAGAATAGTGGTCTTAAATTCGAGTTCGGCGCGGAAATCATCGCCACCGCCCATCTGGTCCATCCGAACCCGTACCCGTGAGGCAAGGAGCGAACCGTCAGTCTGGTTGCTTCCCTTTATCTCAACTGAATCACCGACACGAATAGCGCCCAGCGTGATGTTGGTCTCGGCATCCTCATTCCGTTGCACCAGTTCGGCCGTAGATGAGGCAAAGATCATCCGGGCGTCATTGACCAGCTTGATCTGCGAAGTAGTGGTGTCGATAAATTCTATACGTCCACCAAACTCAACCTCGGCCGCGTTGTCATTCGGACGGATCCGTACGCGATCCGCGTTCAGGACAGTGCCAGATGCATTGCCGCGAACTTCAATTGAGTCGCCAACCGATATTTCGCTGAAATCTATAGGCGTCTCAGAGCCGCCATCCTTGAACACGATCTCCGCGCCGGACGGGACCTGCACATCATATGCATGACCGCCGACCGTCAGGGAGCGGGCCGCTCCGTTCGTGGTTGCGACGCGGCCATAGATCTCGACCTGGCCGCGCACGCGTGTCTCGGTAAAGCCATTTTGCCCGGACTGTACCGAGGTCTACATCGGAGCCACAGGATTGTCGGAACAGCCGACCAATCCAAGCAACAGCCCGAAGGTCGCCGCCATGCCTGTGATGCTCAATCCTTTGCGATTCATGAAAACCTCCTGAATGGGTTCATCTACCCGGTTGACAAATTCATTCTGTTTGGTCAACAGAGTGGACCCACCCAGTCTTCGTACAGAGCCGGGCGAGATACTTATGAGTTACCCGCCAGCAGTTCGGCCGGGCTTGAACGCCACCAACGTGTGGACATCCTAATTCTTTGTCGGGAAACAGCTTTCCAGTTGACAATCGAAGGAACAGGGAGTTCTTTATCGCTTTCGCCTTAACCAGAGGAAACACGAAATGGCTGAACGAGCAACCGGAACTGTTCTGACCGACCCTCCTCACAAAGAAACGCTTTTCACCCAACTCCTCCACCTCCCGCGACCGTACTGGATGGTCAACATCATGGAGATGTTCGAACGTCTGGCCTATTACGGCGTCCGGGTGGTCATCCCGATCTACATCGCCCAGGCGGACGAACCCGGCGGACTGCACTTCTCGCAGACCGAGAAGGGGATCATCTTCATGTGGTGGGCAGTCGTCCAATCACTGGTCCCGATGTTCACCGGCGGTTTTGCCGATCGATATGGGTACAAGAAGACCATCGCGTTTTCCGTTGCTATCAAGGTGGCTGGCTATCTCCTCATGGCGACACAACGCGAATTCTGGCCGTTCCTGTTCGGATGTCTCGTCCTGGCTTTAGGTACTGCTACGTTCAAGCCGGGCGTCCAGGGGACGATGTGTCAATCCCTTTCGACCAAGAACAGTTCAGTCGGGTGGGGCATGTTCTATATGCTCGTTAATGTCGGAGGGTTCCTTGGGCCGCCGCTGGCGCACTTCCTTTATGGATGGTCCTGGCCGACTGTATTCTTTGGCTGCGCCGTGATGGTGTCGCTCAATTTTTTGATGCTGCTCACCTACAAGGAGGTGCATCCCGGTGGCGAGCAACGAGGGGGACCCTGGGAGATTCTGAAGTTGACCGGCAGAAATATCATGCAGGCCAAGCTGGCATTGTTCATACTGATCATGTCCGGCTTCTGGCTGATGTTCAATCAACTATTTGATATGTTGCCGAACTTCATTGTCGATTGGGTGGATAGTTCGGGACTGGTGCATGCGCTCAATATTCCAAATTTCATGCTCGACCTAAACTCCGACCGTGCGCCTCAGCTCTCCCAGGAGTGGATGATCAATTTCAATTCTGGTCTGATCATTCTGACCGTTGTTCTGGTGTCCTGGTGGGTGAACCGGATGCGCCGGGTCACGTCAATCACCGCTGGTATCATTGTCGGTTCAGTTGGACTGGTCTTTGCCGGCTTTACGACTTCGGGTCTGTTCTGCATGCTTGGCATTCTGGTCTTTTCGGTTGGTGAAATGCTGGCTTCGCCCAAAATGCAGGATTACCTCGGCGTCATTGCCCCTGAGGGCCAAAAGGGTCTCTATATGGGGTACGCCAATATTCCCAATGCCATCGGCTGGGGGTATGGCTCACTGCTCGGTGGGACCGTCTATGACAAAATGGGGGACAAGGCGAATCTCGCCGTTCACTACCTCGCGGAGAAATACCAGATGCTGGATGTTGACCGCACTGAGGCCTTCAGGAAACTTCAGGAGGTGACCGGCCTTGATCCTTCGGCAGCCACGCAACTACTCTGGGACGCGTACCATCCGTACAAACTCTGGTATCAGTTCGCGGCTGTTGGTATCGCGTCGGCGATTGCAATGATCTTCTACGCCCGTTGGGTGAAGAAGTACGAATCACCGGAGATATAGTCTCACTCCAAAAACGCAAAAGCCGGCGACTCACTCGCCGGCTTTTTTTGCGAAATCTTGCATTCACTCGGATTCGCTGGGTATCAGTGTCCCGTTAAAGTATGACTCGATTATCCGCTCAAGATCACCGGTATCTTGCATCCCCTCGAGAGATTTCCTGATCTCCCTCGCGCCATTGAATCCGGTGATATAGGCCCGCACATGCTTCTGCATTACCGCAAAGTTCTTCTTGCCGGCGAAGATCTCTTCATACAGTCGCGAATGTTCGATCATCACGCGAAAGCGTTCTTCCAGCGGTATCTGATCGATTGAAACTTCCCGATTGAATAACCATGGATTCCCGAACACTGCCCGACCCAGCATCACACCATCGATACCAGTCTGCTCCGCCAGTTGACGGGCATGCTCCAGGTCTTTGACATCGCCATTTCCCAGAAGAATAGTATCGGTCTGACGGACCACTTCGACAGCTTTGTGCATCAGCTCCCAATGCGCTGGGACGAGCGACATCTCTTTCGCGGTCCGAAGGTGCACTGTCAGCACCGCCGGTTCCGCCTCGAGAACATGCGGGAGCCACTCATTGATCACTTCGCGATTCCACCCGATACGCGTCTTCACCGATACCGGGAGTTTCCCCGCGCCTCGTTTGGTCGCAAGGATCACCTCTTTCGCAATTTCAGGATACTTGATTAGCGCCGCCCCTGAACCTGTCTTGGTGACAGTCTTGACCGGGCATCCCATATTGATATCAATACCGTCGAATCCAAGTTCTACCGCTAACTCCGCGCATTGATAGAATAGCTCGGGATCATCACCAAAGAACTGCGCCAGGATCGGCCGCTCCGATTCATGATACATCAACGACTTGAGCAATGCCGGTCGACCGGCAGAACAGAGCCCATCAACCGACACGAACTCGGTGACAAAGACATCCGGCTTCCCATACTTGGCGATGATCCGGCGAAACGCCGCGTCCGTCACGTCTGCCATCGGGGCGAGCACGAATATCGGGCGGGGTAGAGTACTCCAAAAACCGAATCTGTCGGAAGTTGTTGTCATTGCGGTCCTCAATATATGGAGAAACGCTGAATTGCCAAGCGCAGTTCTCTGTGCAGACTCGCGAACCGGTCGGCGTAAACGGTTGTGTACCAAACGGTACGCTCAATAGGTTCACACATTTCGGCAAGCCTGTTGCTCAATAGGACTGATAGACTCTATATTAGCTTGGAACTCGGCGGGCACGCCTGCATGGAAGTAAGCTGTTCTGAGCGAGATAGACGCATTTCCTATGTACTGCGAACCGCCCTGCATAGCGCCAGGGAGTATTTCTGACCATGTCCTGCTCAACATATAGTGTGAAGTCATTTGTCATTTATCTGTGCCTGCTTGCGGCGGCATTCCTGCTCACGTGTGGGCAGAAAACCCTGGAGCCGGAAAACCCCAATCCTCCGATGCCCGTCGAGGCACGCTTCGGCGTGAGCGACACGTCCGGCACACCACCCTTGACCGTCCAATTCTCGGACTCGTCCAGCGGCAGCCCCGATTTCTGGTTCTGGCGATTTGGCGATGGCCAGACCTCATTTGAGCAGAACCCGAGCCATCAGTACGCTGACCAAGGCATTTACGACGTGATCCTCCTGGTCTCGCGGGGCGAAGTTCGCGATAGCTTGATCCGCTCCGGATTGATTCATGTGGATGACTCCGTCTCTGCTGAGCCGCCTGTCGCCCAATTTGTCGGTGCGCCGCTCACCGGCCCAGCGCCATTGACCGTTTTCTTCACCAATCAATCGAATGGGACGTTCACGTCCGTTGAATGGAGTTTTGGCGATGGCACATCCTCAGCCTCAACTTCTCCACTCCACGAGTATACCACTCCGGGAACGTACTCCGTCCGACTCATTGTCAATGGTCCGGGCGGCTCTGACACTTTGTTACAACCGGATTACGTCAACGTTACCATCCCGCCGCCTACCGCGGCGTTCTCCGCCCACCCGACCACCGGACAGCCCCCCCTGGCTGTGAACTTCACCAATCTCTCCACAGGCAATACGACGAGTTTCAAGTGGTACTTTGGCGATGGGGACAGCTCCGATGTCCGCAATCCAAGTCACTCCTTTGAAAATGCCGGACTATATACGGTCACTCTGATAGCCTTAGGTCCGGGCGGCGCGGATACTACCTCAATTCAAGACTACATCGCGGTCTCAGCTGGGCCACCGATTGCGGCTTTTACCGGTAATCCAACCAATGGTATTGCGCCCCTTTCGGTGCAGTTTACCAATAACTCCGCAGGCTCGATTTCTGGATACGAGTGGGATTTCGGCGATGGCGGCACTTCGACACTCGCCAACCCGATTCATCAGTATCTTGGAGCAGGAGTCTATTCGGTCACCCTCATCGTGACCGGCCCCGGCGGTGCGGACACAACTTCACGAACGAATTACATCACCGTTCAGTCTGCTCCTCCGGTTGCTGAATTCAGTGGGACACCAACTTCTGGCCTCGTTCCGCTTACAGTCAATTTCACCAATCTGTCGACTGGCGACATCACTGGCTATCTTTGGAGTTTTGGCGATGGTCAGACCTCGACATTGGCGAATCCGTCGCACCAATACGTGACCGGCGGAAACTACACTGTTCGCCTGATCACCAGTGGACCTGGTGGAGCCGATACGCTCACGCGGACTGATTATATCACCGCCACTTGGCCGGCCCCAACTGCCGCTTTTACCGGCACACCTACAAATGGCGTGATTCCATTCAATGTCTCGTTCACGAACAATTCGACTGGTCAGATCAGTTCGTATGCATGGGACTTTGGCGATGGAGGCACCTCGATCATTGCCAACCCGACGCATGACTACGCCGTTGCCGGGACATATACCGTGCGCCTAATCGTTACCGGACCGGGAGGCGTCGATACGCTCTCACGCCAGAATTACATCACCGCGTCGTGGCCGCGCCCGATCGCCGGATTTACCGGTCTTCCCACCCAGGGGACCGTCCCCTTTGCGGTGAATTTCACGAATACCTCCTCGGGACAGATCAGTTCATACGCGTGGGATTTCGGCGATGGCGGCACATCGACCGCGCAGACTCCATCGCACACCTACACCTCGCATGGAACTTACAGTGTTCGGTTGAT
>JAYRFH010000247.1:0-6099 GCA_041908405.1 Candidatus Zixiibacteriota bacterium | reverse complement strand
TCGGCGGCATGCTCGATAATCCCCTTTTCGCCAGAATAGAATTCGGCACTGGCGAGATTTGCGGTCACTGGAAAACGAAGCTGGAACTTGCCAATGTCAAAAATTGAGGAGACAGCAAATGCGGCGGCCTCTGGATACTGTATCGAGGCGAATTTACTTGCCCACGTTTGGTCATCCATTGGATGATCGCCGACCATTAGAGTCAGTGACACATTCGCCTCACCGGGGACACACTCTTCTTTGCAGACGAGCCAGCTTGCTCTGCCAGTCAGCGTGACGGTCTCGCCGGAGGTCAATGAACTCGGCGGCGTTATCTGGAGAGGAATGATGATCTCGTGGCTATACGCATAGGAAGCCAGGGGCGGCGTGATCAGCTTTTCGGGGATTGGCCAGTTGACCGGGCCAACAACAAAGCCCTCGGGGAGCGACCATTTGATGGTCGGCGGAAGGCCGGCATCGCCGGGGTTCTGCCAATAGACATGCCAGTGCTCATCCATCACCATATGGAGGCCGACCGTGAACGGCTGGCCGGGCTGGAGGGTCTGCACGGGGGAGACCAAGTCGACGACGACGGTGCCGACGCGGGTCGGTTTGGCATCGATGTTGGCGGTGAGAACCGCGGTCAGCCCCAGTAGGCAGAGGAGACGTAGAAGTGACTTTCGAAGGTCCATATACTCCATTGTAGACGCAGGGTGAAGCCTACGCGTGTAACAGCCAATGTCGGCTGAGGTTTCAGGCGGTCGGTCGGAAACTCCAAGTGCCTGTCTGCTAATGTCCTATGGGGTGAGCCGACGCCGGTAGTGCCCGGTGGGCGGATGGGCCGTTCCCCGATAACGGAATCCCCGGTCGGGTCTGCCCCGATGAGATTCCCCCATTATACAGCGCGACGCCGTTCGAGTTGATGACGCGAGGAATTATTGCCGAATCGTTATCTGTTTCGCCTGTTCTCTGGTTTTTGGCGAATACCAGATCTCTATCCATTCGGCGATGGCGCGCGGTTCGCGGATTCGCCATTGGTCGGCAACCGGCTGGCGGGAAAGGCGCTTCAAACTGGTGAAATGCGGGCCGTGGTTTTTGCTCAATTCACGCGCCACACGGGAAGCCTCGGTGAGCAGCTTGCCTTCATCGATGACCTCAGCGACCAGCCCCAGATCTTTGGCCTGTTCGGGTGTGTACATCTGGCCGGTGAGCAGGACCTGCTCGGCGTTGCGTGATCCGCACGCGAATTGGAGCATCGCGACCGCGCCGGCGAACAGCGACGCGCCAATGGTCACTTCATTGAGGGCGATCTTGCCATTCCCGGCGGACATCAGACGGCGATCACACGCGGTAGCGAGGATGCATCCTCCGGCGATAGCATGGCCGTTGATGGCGGCGACAATCGGCTTGGGAAAGAGAAAGAGACGGTGGTAGAGTTCACAGAATGTCTGGATAAAGCGGGTCATGGCTTCCGGAGTGAGTTCATACAGCTCCGGAATGTCGAGCCCGAAAGAGAAGAACTTGCCGTGTCCGGTCAGAACGATAGCGCGTATATTGGGATGCAGTTCGATATCATCGAGCAGGAGATTGAGTTCGCGCACGAAATCGGGGTTGATGGCGTTGACCTTGCCGCGAGTCATGGTGACAACTGCCAGCGACTCGACAATTTTGAGTTCGAAATTAGGCATAGGTACCTTCCAGAGTTCTGCCGGACTCTCTCACTAATAAAGAAAATCTGTCGGGATGGCAAGTGGGGGATTGAAGTGAAAACGACGACCGCCCGGAACTGCTGAGCCATCCGGGCGGTCGCGAAACGAAGGAGGGTTGATTCAAAACGGTCAGCTATTCATCGAGAAACGAAAGAGACACTTTGTCATCAAACCACTGGACCTTGCCCGCCACCACGCGACTTCGCTGTACTTTGAACTTCACATCCGAATTGTTAAAGACCGAGCCAAGGATCGCCTGGCTGACACGCCCGGATTCATGCAATTCCACGCGATTGCCGGGGATCAGACCGCCTTCGGTGACCACCGCGAAAGCCAGGATGCCTGAGCCGCTGCCGGTATATTCGTAGGTCCAGACGCGGACCTCCTGGCCGCAGGCTTCGATACAGATCCGGTTGGGGTGATCGTAAAAGGCGTCATAGTACGCGAGGGTGCCGGTAGTGTCGCGAAGATAGATGGCGAAATAGAGGCCGTTGTCATTGGCTTTAGTTATATCCTCCGAAAGCAGAAGATCCTCGCGACCATCGAGGTTGAAATCTCCAATGACCCGCCATCGGCAAATAGGGACTCCGTTGCCGTCGAATTGAGGGCTCATGAGTGAATCTTCAATGGATTCTGCAGCCAGAGCGGACGAGAGGCCCAAGAGAAACAGGCCGGCTGCCATTGCCGCAACATGGATGCGCTTCATACAATCTCCTTCGGAGCACGATGACTCCGCATGTGTACAGATACTTCCTGGTGCGAAACATCTCAACACGAGAGAGCGAATCAGCGGCCGCAATGGGTTTGTTGGACGTGAGTGTTGCGGTCGTCGTCACTAATGAATCTATCGACAGTTTTACGATGAGCAAGCAAATAGTTGAATGAAATGTCCATTTATTTCACACCGAATGGATCCCCCCTAGTGGACAAACGTGATCATCAGTTCACCGCTGAGAATCATGAGACGTTGTGACTGGTAACCGCATTGCTACGACTGAACTTTGCGCAGAATGATGTCACTAACGCGATGAATTATGGAGTATTTAGAACGTGAATGAACGAACAATCAAAACAAAAGAAAGAATGATTAAAGGTATTCCCACGAATATGATCTCGCACAACATATACAGCGCCACTACGCAAAACGAAACGGATCGACCTCAGGGTGAGATCGATCCGTCGGCCAACCTCTTTTCGCGCACCATCATCTTCTCGCGCGTTCGCATTCTATTATTGCAGCGGGCGAACCGTTGTGGTGCGTGTGACCTTCGATATGCCACCGGCATTTCCGGCTACAGCCGCAGGCGGGTCAGTCATTTGCCAGTTATTCGGGTTGGATGGATCGCCCGAACTGAACGTGAGTCGCCAGTAGACTTCAAGCGGATAATATCCGGACCAGTCCGGCGCCCAATAATCAACATAGGAATAGATGTCCCAGGTGTTCGATGAGACCTGCAGCACTTCCATCTCAGAATCGGTCTGGTAGAATATGAAGCCGCCATTGAGGCCGAGCTCGCCCGCGATAAACTCGTAGACCATCGGGTTGGTCTGGGCTTCCATCGCGGCGATCGCGAACGTCAGATTCGGTGAGCACTGGTTGCGGACAATGGTATCATGCACGACCAGCGTGTCCCAATAGGTCTGGACCGTGCGGATGGTATCATGTACGACTGTCGTGATACGGACTGTATCATGCACGGTGTTCGTCCGCACCACCGTGTCAATGTCGGTGACCCGAATGGTATCGGTCCGGAAAACGATCACTGAGTCATTGGAGAAGACAGTGTCGGGCGGGAGCTCGACATACTTGGTCTCGTAGATGTACTCTTTGGAGTTGACGATACGCTCTTTGTCGCAGCCGGCGATCCAGAGGAAAGCCATCAGGCTGAGGAGAACCGTTCCGATGATGACGCGTCGAGTCATGCTAGTCTCCAGGTTGGGGGACAGAACTTCATTATAGGGAGGGGGACTGCAAGCGACGGGCCAACCGGTGAGGAAACCGGCCGACTGCGCTATATTGTTGTTGTACGGCGAGTTATGTCTTGGCTCGTATAGGTGCGGCTGGCAAACTTTGCAGGTCTGGTGGGCACTGGTTTGCAGCCGGGGACGGTCGATTGGGAGGCCGGACCGTCCCAAGGGATACGAGACTCTCGAGAATGGAGACTCTGTTTATCTTGATTCCTGCGCCTGCAGAATCCGTTTGAGGACCGCGATCTGTCCGGCATGATAGAGATTATGCCAGAGCACGCCATGCAGCATGGTCGCCACTGAATATTTGCGCCCCTTCACCGGACCACTAAACGTGCGTGGAGTGAGGGAGCGAAGGCGGGCCTGAAGTTTTTTCTGGGTTGCTTCGTATTTCCGGATGGTCGCTTTCCAGGCGGTTTCGGTCGGGTCCGGCGGGGCAGGGAAGTCTCCTTCCAGCGGCTCAGGAGCATCGAGGCCATCCAGTCGAAGCAACGCGACCTGCATCCAGCCATTCATATGCAGCAGCAGTTCCCAGATGGAGTGCGCGCCATCGACCTTCCGTGTCGCCATGACTGGTGTGACTTCGGAGAGGATCAGTTTGAGCGACGGCCCATGCCACGGGCGTCCCGAGTGGATAGTGGTGAATTGTTCGGCGATGTCAGTATGTGACGGCATGTCTCCTCCTTGAGTCGGTTGTGCCGATAGTCGACCTGCTTAGGATACGATTTTTTTTCGATCGCGCCATCGCTGGCGATTAAAAAGTGATATAGCCGTTCGCCGCGACCGATTGTCCGACTGAATTTGTCTACTTTGTAGTATGCATTCAGTAAACAGTGTTAGCGGCTGTGGTTGGTGAATATCACTATTGCGGTAACGTGGATTTGTTTTTGCTTAGATGCGTGACTGAATTCACATAGCGTCACAAGTTGCCGCCAATCACGCAGGGGGAGCGCCGGTACTTCCGCCATTAATACATTGCATAAAGTGGACTTCGTGGTTAGATATAAACCAATACGACAACAACAGGAGAAGAGCAGAATGAAACGGATCCTCATCCCCCTTGTTATCTTGCTCACATCCGCGCAGGCCCAGACTCCGCAACATGTCATCATCGGGTGGAACGATCTGGGGATGCATTGCAGCAATCAGGATTTCTCGACGTTTGTGGTTTTGCCGCCCTATAACAATATCCGCGCGCAGGTCATCCAGGTGGGAGATAGTTCGCGTCTCCCCGTCATAATGACCACCGGCTTTCGCGTGGCCTATGAGATACCAGGCAACACGTTCTCTGTCGGTAAAACGAACTTCTGGGATTACGAGGATCAGATCTTTGGAGTGAACCTTTCGCCGAATGTCGGACTTACCGGGAATGGGCTGAGCGGCGATATGGGCGTCATGGGAGATCATTTCCATGTCACCGGTGTACCGATCACGCCGTTCACGGACGCGGACCTGACCCATGAGGATCCATTCCAGTTGGGGATGCTGAGGTTATACGATGGTTCGAACACTCTGCTTGCCAGCACCCAGCCCGTGGTGCCGGTCTCAAATGAGATCAATTGTATCAGTTCGGGATGTCACTCGAGTGAAGCGGATATTCTCAACCGGCACGAAGAAGAAGGGGGGTTCGATCCGGCGAACACGCCGATACTGTGCGCGAGCTGTCATTCATCCAACGCGCTGGGGACACCGGGACAACCGGGCGTCCCGTCGTTGTCGGAGGCTGTCCACAAAAAGCATGGCGAAAAGACGAATGACTGTTACAAGTGCCATCCCGGTCCGAATACGCAGTGTTTACGGGATGTCATGAAGACTGAGCACGGCTTCACATGTCAGAGTTGTCACGGCAGTGTGACTCAAGTGGGTGAGAGTATCAGCAGTGGACGTCGGCCGTGGCTGGATGAACCGCAGTGCGGCTCGCCGTCGTGTCATGGCGCTACCTATGCCGAGGAACCAGGCAAGCTGTTCCGCGAATCACGAGGGCATGGTGGGCTGTTCTGCAGCGCCTGTCATGGCGAACCGCACGCGATCGTACCAAGTGGGAACGCGCGGGATAATGTGCAGAATGTCGCGTTGCAGGGATATGCCGGAACACTCAACAAGTGCGCGGTCTGCCACGGTATTACACCAAGCGGAACGGGGCCGCATGGGATCACGGCGACGCCTTGTTGTGTTGGTACTCGCGGCAATGTGAATGGCGCGGGGACGATAGATCTGTCTGATCTCTCCTTGCTAATTGCGTATCTGGTCCAGACCCCGCGCCCGGCGCTCGGCTGTGAGGAAGCGGCGAATGTGAATGGAAGCGGAAGTATCGATCTTTCGGATCTATCGCTTTTGATCGGTTATTTGACGATGACCCCGCGGCCATCTCTGCCGGCTTGTCCATGAGTTGCAGGATGGCTGAGTGAGTAGTATTATGTCGGTATGACTCGATACGTCGCCT
>JAYRFH010000246.1:0-21412 GCA_041908405.1 Candidatus Zixiibacteriota bacterium | reverse complement strand
GATGATTGACCGGTTACGCATTGGCTCTCCTTCGCGATGTATGCCTTCTTTCCCTTGATTATCGTTAGATTTTGCGTATACTTGATATCCCTTGCCGGAACGTCACTTAGGCGACGACAGGGGAGACGCGACTGTGCAGGAATTGAACACCATGACGAACCCGGGACCCACGCAACGCAAGCCTGCCTGGCTGACGGTCAAGCCGTTCGCCGGCACTGAGTTCTCCCGTGTCAGCCGACTCCTTTCCGACCTCGGACTCCAAACCGTCTGTCAGGAAGCCAACTGCCCTAATCGCGGCGAATGCTTTAATCGCGGGACCGCCGTCTTTCTCATCCTCGGCCCCAAATGTACGCGCAATTGTCGCTTCTGCGATGTTACCCCCGGTATTCCTTCGGTCGTCGACCCGACCGAACCGTCACGCGTCGCCGAAGCCGCCTCGCGCATGCAACTCCGTCATGTCGTCATCACGTCCGTCACTCGCGATGATCTCGCCGAAGGCGGCGCCGCGCAATTCGCCGAATGCATCATTCGCGTCCGCGAAGTTCTCCCCAATGCTACCATCGAAGTCCTCACGCCTGATTTCCGCGGCAACCTTGATGCTCTTGAAATGGTTCTGCGGAAACAGCCCGACGTCTTCAATCACAATGTTGAAACTGTCCCGCGCCTTTATCCTTCGGTTCGCCCGGCGGCGAACTATCAGCAGTCTCTCGCGGTGTTATCCGCGGCTCGCGACCGCAAAGGGATATGGGTGAAATCCGGCATTATGGTTGGACTCGGTGAAACAACCGATGAATTGAAACAACTCTTCGATGATCTCGCCGCCTCCGCTGTTTCACTATTGACGATCGGCCAGTATCTGGCTCCCTCCGCCAATCACCACCCGGTCATTCGTTATCTGCCTCCCGATGAGTTCGATCAGCTCCGCGAATTCGCCGTACGTGCCGGAATACCAACCGTTTTCTCCGGCCCGCTGGTTCGTTCATCCTACCTCGCCGACAATATGATAGCGCTTACGCGTTCCTGATCTCGTAGTGTCGCATTTTGCCAAGCGCAATTTCTAAACAATAACTCTCCCACGACTGGACTTTCCGCTCCCAGAGCCGAAAACTGGAAGGACGTAGCAATGTAACAGAGGACTTCATGATACCTGCCACCACCGCTCGCCTTCTTATCGTTGATGACGAGCAGTACATCTGTGATATCGTGCAGGAAACGCTTGCCGACGAAAAGTACGACGTCGTCACCTTTTCGTCCCCGCAGGAAGCCCTCGTCTATCTGCGCAACAACCCCGTCGATCTCATCCTCACCGACCTGATGATGTCCGATGTCTCCGGCATCGATATCCTCCAGGCCGCGAAAACGTATCAGAACGATGTCGTCGTTATCCTGATGACCGCCCACCCGACATTGCAGACCGCGGTCGCGGTTCTCAAACAGGGCGCGTATGATTTCCTCGTCAAACCATTCAAACTGGAAATACTCAAAGCGACCATCAAACGCGGCCTCGCCCATCAGCGCGTGAATCGTGACAATCTCCGCCTCCGCGGACAGGTTGAGTTCCTCAAAGCCGCCAGCGCTATTTCAATTGGTGTGGAGATCGATAAGTATCTGCAGATGGTCATGACCTCCGCCAAGACCGAGTTCTCCGCCGCCGCGGTTGGGGTGCTGGAGATTGAGCCGCTCACCGGCGAGGTCACCCGTCGCCTGCATATCGCCGATGATCCCGAGCTGTCACTTATCGTGCTCGATGAATCCCGCATCACCGGATTCGCCGGTCGCCGCGTCTGCGAACCGCGTATCATCAGCGAGCCGGTCTCGCGCGATGGTGTCCCCATGACCCAGACCGTCATCTCCAGCCCCATCTATATCCGGCGCAAACTGCACGGTGTCGTCAACCTGGTCCTGTTCGACCGCTTCTATCGCATCAGCCCGGGGCAGATGGATGTCCTCACTATCCTCACCAACTCCGCCGGCTCGGCCATCGCCAACAATATGCTCTACCACAACCTGCAGACGTCGTACCTGCAGGCTATCCGCGCATTGGCCAACGCTATCGAAGCCCGGGACAACTACACCGCCGGACATACCGACCGCGTCATCAAACTCGCCGAGCGCGTCGCGCGTTTTATGGGCTGGTCCGAAACCCGCATCAACCATCTTATCGTTGGATGCACCCTCCACGACATCGGCAAGATCGGCGTCCCCGATTCCATCCTCAACAAACCGGATCGCCTCACCGATGAAGAGCGCGAGCAGATGCTCAACCACCCCAATGTCGGCCTCCGCATCGTCCGCGATATTGAACTCTTCAAACCGTCGCTCCCCTATATCGCCGCGCACCATGAGCGCTACGATGGCACCGGCTATCCCAATGGCCTCGCCGGCGAAGATATCCCTATCGAAGGAAGACTCCTCGCCGTCGTCGATACCTTCGACGCCATCCTCTCCGACCGTCCCTACCGCAAAGGCGCGACGCTCGCCATCGCCCTGCGCGAACTGATCATCAATCGCGGACGACAATTCGACCCGAAACTGGTCGACATCTTCCTCGATGTCCTCAGAGCGGGATTGATTGATTTCCGGGAATTGTACGGACGCGACGAGGATATCGCTATCCTCGACTCAGTCCTCAAGTCTGAATCGGTACCGGCGTAAACGATAACAGCAGAATTATCAGCGCGATCACTCCCATCCACCGCGCCGTTCGCGTCAACGGCTTTTCATCCTGAATCGTCGGCGGATGCGCCACCCCGAACACCATCCCCAGAGCCGCGAACAACCACCACATCATCGACTGAAATCCCAACAGCGCAAGGCAGACCACCGCGAACCACCCGAGTATAGCCTGACGTCGCCGCACCAGGCTGTACGTGATATGTCCGCCATCGAGCTGACCTATCGGCAACAGATTTATCGCCGTCACCAATAGCCCCGCCCATCCGGCGAACGCCGCCTCCGAAAGAACATACGTATACCCGCTCGGCGCCGCCCCAACCTGGATCAGCGCGAGAAAGCGAAAGAGTATTGACTCCCCAGTCAGCGACCACGCCAGGTCTCCCAACTGAAGATCCGACACCATCACGATCCTCGTCTGCGCGAACCCGAGCGCCAGCCATCCAATCGCCACTATCCAGCCGAATATCGGTCCGGCCGCGCCGACTTCCATCAGGTCGCGACGGTTCCAGAATGGCGACCGCGATTTTATCACCGCGCCAAATGTCCCGAACAGATTCGGCGCCGGCAAAAAGTACGGCCACGACGTCGCGATATGTCGCCGCCGACTCGCCACAAAATGCCCCATCTCATGTACGAGCAAAATCGAAGTTATCGCCAGCGCAAAGACCACCCCTTCGCCACGCGCCATCGCCGCTTTGGTCGCTTCCCAGGTTCCAAACCGGATATACAGCGGCACGACATACACAGATATCAGCGTCGCGACAAACAGGATGATATTGAGGGGAGGAATATGCAGATGGCGTTTCGGATCCATCGTCAGAAGTAGCGGCCCGTCCGGATTCTCCACCAGCGTGAACCGATACCCCGCCAGTCTGAGCCGTTCCTTGAGATGTTTGACCGACCTTGCCCGTTCATAGCGATACGTCAGGCTGACCACCCACTTGCCGTCATGCGGATAGATCGCGTCGACCTGAAAAAGATCTCCCAGCAACGGCGTCAGTATCTGCGCCTGAAGTTCTGCCTGAATTTGTTCTGTCGGTCTTTGCTCCATCGTTGAAAGTATACACTTGTCTTCGGCGGCTGAATAGGAAAAAATCTTCACCGTAGGTGGAACCAATGTCATTCGTCCTTAGATCACCACCCCCCTGTCATCGCGAGGTTTGCCTGCACGACACTATCATCTCAAGAGAAATCTTCGCGGCAAACCGTCGCGATCTCGATTTGCGCGGCAGAGCTCCTGATCTGCCCGTCCCACCTCTCAGGGCAGACGAAGACGTCTGCCGCTCACTCCATTTTCCCCTCTCCCTCTAAATCGTTGCGGCGGGTCTTGCTTCGAAGCCGACTGCCACCACGCCTCCGTTATCATCCACCGATATCCGCGCCTCGCTTCGAAGTGTGACCCGCCGCCTCTTCTCCGGTGCGGGTCACAAAAAAACGCGGGAGGCTTTCGCCTCCCGCGTCAATCAGCGGTCTGATTACGTTACATCGCTTACTGGATGATGAACGCTCCCACCGGGCACGGGCCATAGTGGAAGTAGTAGTTCACCAGGTAAGTGACGTCGGCCGAGTTGATCGAGCCGTCATTGTTCACATCACCGAGGTGAGCGAACGGAATGGCGCCCGGACCAGAGCCGGCAACGTTATCAGCCAGAGCAATAATGTCAGCAAGGTTGACGATGCCGTCATTATTGATGTCACCACGACCGAAACCAACCCACTTGTTCAGCAGGGTGGCCAGCGGCGCGTAGTTAGCGGAATTGGTCGGACCATCCACAACCATCGCGAAGTGAGCAACCGCGAACTGGACGGAATCGCCGCCCGCCGCAAAGCTCTTCTCGACGAAGGTCGCGAACACGTCCTGGTCGTCCGCGGAGTGCATGCTACCCTGTGACGAACCGCCGATCGGCTGGCTCATCCAGAAGTAGGACGAATCCACGAAACCGTTACCACGAGCGGTACCACCAGTGGACGGCGTCGTCATCGACTGAGCGCGAGCTAACGCCTTCACGTTCTTGATCGGCGTGTAGATGTCGCCGGTGCAGCCACCGCCAAACGGCAGCTTCACCATACCCCACACCTTGGCGCCAAGATTTTCATCCGCGCCATAAGCGAAGGCCGTCGAGATCGTACGGTCGATACCAATGGTATCCGGGTTCACGATATCAAAGTCAATACCAACGCCGAACTTCCAGTTATCAAGCTGCTGACCGTTGCGGGTCTTTACCTTCATAACTTCGACGGAAACGTCGTTCAGCATTTCGTACGGAGCCGCAACATCAACTGCACCGAACGTGCTCGTCGACACATACAGACCCATCGTTGAGTCGGCATCGAAGAACGCCGTTTCAAAGTTCAGCCAGTTCCAGGCCGCCGCACCAGCGCCATCCGGATCGTAAATGAGGACGGAGTCAATGTAGTCCTTGCAGACCAGGTTACCGGTCAGCGGGGTGTACGTGATACCGTCGGCAGAGATCGAACCGAGAGAGACGCCAGTCTGGAGAGCGGGCTTGCAATCATCATTGCAACGGTTCGGGTCGGCCTGCATGGAGATCCATGAATCAGCCTCGCCACCGCCACTCCACCAGTCCTGAGAGTTCAGAGCCACACGGTTACGGGTTACGCCGTACACGTACGTGCCCTGATAGAACGAAACCGCGTCACCCAGGATGTCAAAGTTACCCGGGGTCGGGTTCCAGTCACCGGTACCCAAACGACCAGAGTTGGCCACGGTCTGCAGGTTCGCAGAGCCGGCGCCAAAATGGAGGTGTGTGGTATCGATCAAGCAACCGCCTACCAGCGTCGCCAACACTTCAGGATCTTCGGTCACGTTGTTCACGAAGAAGTCCGGATCGTCGGTGTCGAACTGGATGTAGACTTTGTTCGGTCCACGCGGCAGGATGCTCTGGTTAACGTCGAGGACGACGTCAAACGTATCGCCCGGGTTGACCACGATCGGGGTCGAAGCCGGGTTGTTCAACCAGACCGGCACTGCCGCGGCAGCGCGGTTCATGGTACGAGTCGAGGAAGCGTCTACCGTCGTTTCGTCAGTCACCGTCACGAGACCAGAGCCCTTGAAGGCCTTGACCGCGCGGGAGGTGATCTGGTCGGCGATGGAAGCCGCACGCTCGGACACGTCGAAATCAGTCCACTTCTGGGCGCCAGGACCAACCGAACCGTTCGTCACGTCGGTGATGATCATGTTTCCGGAGACCGGAGCGCAACCAGTGTTGGTGTAGATAGCCGGCAGCGGTACCAGCAAGCTCAGGGAGTTGCCGAAAGATACCGGTGTCGTCGGCGTGTAGTCGATGATCTCAAGGCGGCCGCGATCGGCGCCCTTGTCGAACATATACAGTTCGCCGGCGAACGTGCCGAACACAACCTTACCATCAGCCGCAATGGCGCCACCAGCACCCTGGCTGTTGAAGCCGAGTGACAGGTAGTCCAAACGACGATGGAAGATCTCGTTACCGTCGTCGCCGTTGAAGCACGACAGGTAACCGTCAGAGTTCCAAATGTAGATCTGGGAAGCTTCACCCGGCTCGCAGGTCATGAACCCGTTCGACAGGTTGCTACCAGTGGTCTTCGCCGGACCGGCATCACTGATCCACGCGATGGAACCGGTGAAGCGGTTATGGGCGATCATTGTTCCACCCAGAGGAGTGGAGGTCCAGGTCGAGCCGCCCGGAACGATGATGCGACCCGCGTCGACCAACACGTTCGGACCAACTGTCAGACCACCGCCCTGATAGATATGCTGAGTGGCAGAGGTCCACTTCAGGTTACCCGTCAGAGCGTCAATGTTGTACAGAATACCTTCATCGTCGAACACCGGCGTGAAGTACGCGGAGACCGCGAACACTTCACCGTTGTGAACGGCGAGCTGATCGGCAAACGTCTCGTTGGTAGAGCCGTCAACCGTGGTACCGAAGTAGCCACCGGCCGTCGACAACTGCCAATTGATGGCGCCAGTGCCCGGGTCGAGCGCATACACGTCACCGTCGGCAATAGCCGGCGGAGCCGCGATGGTCGCCGCGTACAACTGCGTGCCATCGTACGCCAGGTTACGAACCGGCGTCGAGATCAGCGTGGTGCTCCAAATGAAGTTACCAGTTTCGGCATCAGCGGCTACGATCTTGGAAGTACCGGTGCCGAAATACACGGTCTGGCCGACAACGACCGGAGCGGTGTAGTTCGTGAAACCGGAACCAACTTCGCCAGCCACATAACCCTTAGCGGCGGCGTTAGCGGAACGCAGATCCCACAATGCCGGGAATCCAGGCTCCATCTTAACGGCCATCATCGAGCTACCACCACCATAGAACATGACGAGGGTCGGGGTGCCGGCCACGTCGATCGTAGCGATCGTCGGAGTCGAGCGAACCAGCGATACCGCCATGTAGTACGGAGCGACGTTGCCCGAGAAGGTCGCCAGCACAGTACCGGTGTTGAGTTCGAGGATATTCAGCTTCGAGTTCTGAACCATGACCACAAACGTATCATAGATGATCGGAGCGTTGAAGGTGATGGCGCCGCCACCAGCCGACGTGCTACCGAATCCAGGATCCGTGTATTTCCAGACATTGTTCAGGTCGCAATATGCATCGGAAAGACTGACGTTGGAGTGACCGGTACGACCGTAGTCATGAGCGTTGGTCGGATAATCATCCGCCGCGCCGCACGCCCAGCCAGTCGGTGGAATTGAGCAGAAATCCACCTCGATCACGGCGTTATCAATCTGGCCGGTAGCGGCCGAAAGATTGCGCCACATCATAGAGCCAGTCGAATAATACCAGGCGCCGCCGCGAACCAGGGGACCCAGGTTGCGCTCAGTGCCATAGTACCAGTAGTTGGTCGGATATTTGACCGCAGAGGTATTCTCGTAACCCGCAAAGAAGTCGCCAAGAACCTGCAGTCCACCAGGGATTACCAATTCCGTCTGCCCAGGATAGTAGGTGATGGTCGGAATGTTGAAACGGGCGATCTCCGCGCCAGGACCGCTCGGTGTGGCCGTCCACACTACGATATCCATCGTCGGGCTACCGCCATTCTCACCAAACAACACTGGGTCGATCGCTTCGACACGGATCTTCTCGATGCGGTTCACCTGCTGACCAGAGAACTGAGCAGCGAAGTTTAACGGCACGTTGAAGCCGGTCGAAGTGCCAACCGTGTAGGAGAGCTGGGTCTCGCACTGCGAGAACTCGTCCTTACACAGATAGGCTTCGATCAGGAAACCAACTTCCGGCAATCCGGAAACACCATTCCAGACCGGGTGGATACCCGTGCGGGCCCACTCGTTGCCGGGGAGGGTGTATTCAACCGACGCGCCCGAGAAATCGGTCGTCGGCTCATTCGAAACGCACATCAACAGACGACCATCCGCCGCAACATTGCTCGCCATCTCAGCCGATATGTGATAGGGGCCAAGGAGGACGAGGTTGAGGGACGAGAAGTCAACGTCGACGTAGTTAAAGCCACTCGCCGCCAAACCGGTCTGTGGGAACAGCCCGATACCAGGAGCAAGGTTCACTGTCGCCAGAGCGCCAGCGGCCCAGTCCGGATTACCGGCGCCATCATCCGCCCACACCTGGATCTTCGGATAGTTCGTCGAACCGGCCGAGTAATACACGCCCGGAGAAGAACCAGAGAAGTCATAGTGATAGAAGGTGACGGTCTTCAGAGTCTCGGGGCCGGCGGCCACGAAACGCTGCGCAAAGCCCATACGCTGCGCGCCACCCGCGCCGGCGATCGCCGGACCAGGCATCGTGTACAGCGACACGGACGTCAGAGGAGAGATCTCCCAGTAGCACTCAGTGTAGTACTGGCAGTTCTCCGACACGATATCAAAGTTAGGATCGAAAGTATCCGGAGCCCAATACGCCGCACCGGTGTACCAGGTACCAAGATAATTCCAGGACGTACGCTGAGTGACCGTCTCGGTCGAGCCGACATCGCCGGCATCGTCAGAGATAATGCGAAGCGAGTCAAACGGCTCGGAGCTCGGCGCGGCGCTGATAGCTATGTGATAGCTGCCGTTCGCCGTCACCGGAGTTGAGAACGGGAAGTACGTGTAGGCGAGCAACGTGCCGTGAACCGGGAGGACATAGTCTTCCTGGTGCAGGACCGCGCCGGGCAAACCGGCCACGTCGTCAAACACGGTGATTCGCGCTACCGCGGTTCCATTCGGAGCACTCGGGTCGTCTTTGATCTGGTAGACCCAGACGTAAGTACCCGTCACCTCTCGAACGTAATTCGGGTAGGAGGGGCCGTCAAAACGCGTCGAAACAGAGCTGGTATTGCTGTTGTTTCGGAACGTCCAGACGTACGCCCCATTAACCATGTAGGCCTCATATCCGCACTCAGTGGTGTCAGTCCCCATGGTTCCCGGTAGAGTTGGGCGGGAACTGGGAGTGACTGCCTCTTTGTTGGGATAGGCAGGACGGTTAGATGGACCAACATACTGCGAAAGGCTCACATCACCGACCGTCGTCCCTTGCGGGAGCGGTCTGGATGTTACATCCGAGGTAGTTGGACCGGAAAATGCTGTACCGCTCAGGAGCATGAAGAGCCCCAGAACGAATACCGCGGTTAACAGTCTTTTTAACATTTAATTCCTCCTTAAAAAAGGAATAGGTGAACTCGCCTTCTGAAGTCCGGAGCACGGCCTAACCGCTATATCGGCCATATGGACGCTCTCCATAATCTCATTGTGTCTAGGGAAATGTGAGATCCTAACTTCAGGCCACGAATTCATGTTGTATTCCCATCTTGGAGTCAGGAGCCTCCGGTTCGGAACTGCCCTACTGGGGAGTCACTCCTAAGTATATAGCAATGTGAAAATTTGAGTCGCTTCTGAATGCTCGATCCAGGTAAGAACTGATCGATACCTCCTGAATGGTTATCCACTATGGGTTTCATGTTACTGTTGTTGTTGCAGTAAATAGTGGATAGAAGCGGTAGACGCAGGAGCGAGCAAATGCTACGCACTCGGATCTGCAGGGTTTACCTGTGAGTACAGCACAGAGCTATACTACACGCGGAACCGCCCTGCTGAGGGGGCCCGAGATAGTTATCATTCGTTCGTCTGATTAAGAAAGGAATCGGTGTCTTGGTTGGTTACAATTTGGCTCTCGAACCAGCCTCGACTATACACACACTCGGACATAAGGTAATCTTTTCCCGTTTTTTGTCAATACCTTATTCTTCAACATTTTCCACATTTTCACAGAACATTGGACGGGCGTAAGCGGGGGAGAAGTACGGCAAAGTACGCCACGCTGCGCTTGACCCGTATCACTCGGGAGCACGCGCATCGGGCTTCGACCCTGAACCTGTTTCAGGGTCGAGGCCTTTTTTCTCCGAGATTCTCCAACCCTTGGCCCCCATGCCCCTCCCGTTCCGGCGGGTCTTGCTTCGAAGCCGATTGCCACGCCCCCCCGCTTTTAATCGCCGATATCCGCACCCTGCTTCGAAGTGTGACCCGCCGGTTCCTCCTATGGTGGTCCCATCCCCCAGAAAAAAGGAGCATGGCGTCCCATGCTCCTGAAGTCAATTCTCCTCACCTCAGCGCGGAGGCGGCGGATTGCACGAATGCACGCAGCAGGAACCATCGCTCCAGCAGTTGCAGTACGTGATCTCCTCCACCGGATCATATGTCCAGTGGCCGCGGGCCACCACTTTGCCACCGATCTTGACCGTACAGCACCCGAGAGTCGGGGTCGTACAGGCCTTGGCCGTGCTCACCATGGTGACAGTCAGACTGAAGGCCATGACGAAAACGAACGCCAACGCCAGGACCATCGCATGTTTCTTGATCATCCTTGTTTCACCTCCTTTGCCGTCCGATTTGGTTGGGGACGGGATATTGTCATCGGGATAGAACTGCCTGACTGAATCGTTCGAAATCGCGTGCTCCCAGACTGCTGGCGATGGCCGAATCGATCACGCCGTCGGCCCCCACATACAGATTAAAGGGAAACGTGCCGACCCCGATCGCGTCCATGAACCGCATATGGTCATCGTAGAGGATCGGAGATGTGACGGCCTGCTCGTCCCGCACCTGCAACAGGTAGAGCGGGTTGGTGGCCGAGACCAATATAATGTGGTTGGCCACGGCCGGATCGGTGATGTTCTGGGCCAGATGCTCCAGCTCGACCAGGCAGTTTTCGCAACTGTAGTCGAAAAAGACCAGCAGGGTTGGGTCTTTCAGCATGGTATGGAGGGGAACGAGATTCCGCTGGAGATCCATCAGGCGGGCATTCGGGAGCGTGTCGCCGGGTTGCAGATGCTCCATCTGCTCCAGGATCTGGTCGGTGAACGCGGCGCGCATCTTCTCGGTGTCATGCTGCCTTTTCTCGGCCCAGAGATTTCCTGCGCCGACTCCGAGAAGCACGGCGACCGCGATAGTCGCAAGCAACGCCGCCCCAAATAGAAGCACCCGTCGAGTCTGCATCGACTCTCTCCCTCTGCCCGGATTGACTGTTGTCGCCACGAAGATGTCTACGCGAATTGTAGACTAAAGACATCCATAAAGTACCCCCAGTAGAGGGCGTTGTCAAGAGGAAGAGTTTTCCGCCGGTCTGATCCAATCCCCTCCTCCGCCCCCGCCCCCTCCCGTTCCGGCGGGTCTTGCTTCGAAGCCGACTGGCCGCTCCCTTCCCTTGGATCGCTGATATCCGCGTCCCGCTTCGAAGTGTGACCCGCCGGCTCTTCCTAAAGCCCCGTACTCATCTATCCACCGCCTATCCACATTATATATCTATCCACATCACACTTTCGCCGCGCATCGGCATCCGCGAACGCATATCCCTCAAACTCCCGAACCCGACAGACGAAACGTTATTGACTTGGATTCTGAAAGACCGGTCATTGCTCGTCATGCGCCTCCAATCTGTGGGTATCCAAAACTACCGGGTCATCAAACATGCCGGTATCACGCTCCCGGATCAGATGATCGGGATCATCGGGCCGAACGGTTCCGGCAAGTCGAGTATCGTCGAAGCGATCTCCTGGGCGCTGTACGGACATCAGGTCGCGCGATCCGGCAAGGAAGAGATCAAAGCCGCGTTCGCCGCGCCGTCGGATCCATGCTCCGTCGAACTGGCGTTCGAACTGAAAGGGGAGAGCTTCCGCTTGATCCGGCGTCTGGTCGGCAAATCCGAACGCGCCGAGGTTGAACTCTATCGCGCGGGAGCATCGGAGTCGATCGGTATCGCGGAAACGCGCGGCTATATCGAAACATTGCTCGGCCTGGATTGGCGCGGTTTCCTCACTTCGTTCCTCGCGCGGCAACAGGAGCTCAACGCGTTGACCGATCTGCAGCCGTCCAAACGGCGTGAACATCTGGCCGGGATGTTGGGTATCGAACGGGTCGACCGCGCGATAGTCGCGGCGAAAGAAAGCTCGCGGCAGATGGCCGACAAACTCAAGCTCCTGCAGGAGCAGGTTGGCTCGCGGGAGACTCTGGCGCAGCGGCTGGCCATGCTTCGGGAGCAGCAAACTGAACACGAAAATCAGGTCACTTCAGCCGCCGGAGCACAGCAGGAATCCGCTCGAATTCTGGCGGACAAAACCACCCTGCTCCGGGAGCAGCAGCAGCGGGAAACGGCCTGCTCCCGCTATGAAAACGAGCTTGCCGCCATGGCCCGCTCCGAGGCGATGCTCGCTGAATCCCGCGCCAAAATCACCGCCGAATTGGATGCCCTGACCGCCGACCGGGCGGGTCTTCCGGCGCTTGAATCCGAGGTCGCCAGCCTGCCCGAAACGCGCGAAGAACTGAACCGACTCCGGCAACTTCAGCAAACCGAATCGCTCCGGACCCAAACCAAACTTCAGCTCGATTCGGCGCAACGCGACCTCGTCACCTGCACCGATCTGTTGAGCCGGACTGCCGATCAACTTGCGCAGGTCGACCATCAGCTCGGCGAACTTCCGCCGGATATCCCGCGCCAACTCGAACAGGCGCGAAGCGAACTGAGCACGATTCGGGATCGCTCCGTCCAACTGACCACGCAACGCGACCAGTTGAACAGCGTTGTCCGCAAGCTCGCCAAACAGGCGGAGTCGTTGTCCGAACTCGACACCGAACCGATCTGCGACCGATGTCTCCGTCCTCTGACCGCGCACGACCTCGACCAGGTGCGGCGCCATCTGACCGACGAACTCGCCGCGGTTCGCGCCGAGCATGACCAGATCGAACAGCAGATGACCGGCCTCGCGGAGATGCGTCAGTCCGTCGAATCAACGTTGACCGAACTGGAGCGACTCGCCAAAGCGGCGACTGACCTGACAAGCCAAAAGCTCAAATTGGAATCCGAGCAGGAATCGTTAACGCAAAAGAAGGCCGCCGCCGAATCGCAACTCTGGTTCGCCGGCAATCAGCTCGCGCAACTTGGCGATGGCGCATTCGACCCCGCCCGGTTTGCACAAGTCCAGTCCGAGGTGACCCGGCTTGAACAGGTCGACGCAAAAGTTCAGCAGGTCAAAGGACGGCTCCAGCGTCAGCCGCAAGTTGAGTCAGACCTCGCCGAGACCGACCAGAAACTGGCCGACCTTCGAACCGAGATGACTCGTGTCCGCGACGAGATATCGAAAATCGGCTTTGACCGGTCCGCGCTCGAACAGGCGACCCGGGACTGGCAGGCCGCACAGGCGGCGTTTGACTCCGCCAAAGAGACATCGCTCAAGGTGTCCCATGCCCGCGATATGGCGAACCAGGAGATCCAGTTCGCCGAGCAACAGCTCGAGCAGTTCGCCAAAACCGCGCAGGAGATCGAGCAGAGCCGGACCCAGCAGTTCCGGTCGGAGACCCTGGCGCGACTGTTGGCGGAGTTTAAGAAACATCTGATCGCCCGCATCCGCCCCCGCCTGGCCGAATTGACCGGCCAGTTATTAGCTGACATGACCGATGGCCGATATAGTTTAGTGTCGCTGGATGAGGAGTACCAGATCCAGGTGAATGACATGGGGCAGTTTTACGGCATCGACCGCTTCTCCGGCGGCGAGACCGACCTCGCCAACCTTTGCCTCAGGCTGGCGATATCGCAGGCACTGACCGAGTCGGCCGGGATGGAGCGCTCGTTTGTGATGCTCGATGAGGTCTTCGGGTCGCAGGATGAATCCCGTCGCGATCTGGTGGTGCAGGGGCTGATGTCCCTGCGGCGGCACTTCCCGCAGATGATCCTGATCACCCATTTCGAGGAGTTGAAGCAGAAGGTGGAGACATTGGTGGAACTGGTGCCGACTAGTCATGGATGGTCCGAGGTGAGGGTGAATGGCGCGCTCGCGTAGAAAAGGGAAAAAACTACGCAAACTGACCTGGCTGGTCGCCGGGTTGATCGTTGTCTCCGCCGTATCGTACCGGTATGTCGAGCAGGTCGGGCATGACCGTCCGGCGCGCGAATCAACCCGCTTCACCGTGAAAAAGGTTATCGATGGCGACACGGTCGAACTGACCGGCGGCGACAAGCTCCGCTTGCTCTCTATCGACACTCCCGAAAATGGCGAACGGTTCCATGACGAGGCCCGCGAGCTGTTGGGCCGCCTGACCAAAAACCGTCCCGCCAAAGTTGAATATGCCGACACCCGCCGCGACAAGTATGGAAGACTGCTTGGGTACCTGTATGTCGATGACACGCTTTTTGTCAATCAGGCGATCGTCGATTCCGGGTTGGCGTATGTTTATCTGTTCAATGACAATGACAGCCGTCGCGCCGAAGTCCGCCATCTGATCGACGCGCAGAGGCGGGCAATAGACGCCAAGCGCGCGCTGTTTGGATTGACGTATGAGCGGGAGGAGTATTATCTCGCGAATATGTCATCGCACCGTCTGCACCGTCCGGGGTGTGAATCGGTGGACGATACCAAGCCCCACAACCTGCGTCGCTTTGCGACGCGCGAAGATGGTATCGCGTCGGGTCTTTCTCCCTGCCGGAATTGTAAGCCGTAAGTCAGGGCAGACGGGGACGTCTGCCGCTCAAACCCCTCAGTTAAAACTTGCCAGCCTCGATCCATTTCGCTACTCAATCATCAACGGAAGCGGGGTGTGAGGAATTTCGGTACCGCTGCCATCACTGTCTGGCGACGAAAGCGAGGGGAAAATCTATGAGAAGAATCTTGATATGGTTGGTTACGCTATGGGCGTTGCCGTGTTTTTTGGCTGCGGGGCCATGTGGTGACGCGAACGGCGATCTACAAGTGAATGTCGATGACCAAATATTTCTGCATCAATACCTCACAGTCATTGGCGCACCAGTCCCGATAGGTAATGCCGATGTGGACGACAAGGTGGGGATAAGTTTTGGCGATGATTATCGATTGCTCATGCACTTTCTCGACTCGCTGGATCTTGACTGCACATCTTCGGGTACCTACAGCCTAACCCTTTCGACGGTGGATACGCTTTTCTTGCCTCGAATGCTTAACATACCGGACCGCGTAACACATGTGGTCATGAATGTCAGAGTCTCGGTAGGTGCGGATGCACAAGGGATATGTTTACCGTTACTGGAATCAGATTCTGCCGGAACCGAACACTTCGACTTACAGGAAGTTCGAAGTCTGAATCCGAACAACATATTTTACGGATTTCCTTCGTTGGTAGGTGCGCAGGAAATCGGTGGTCTGTCAACGGTGCCTGACACAATGGTCCTCGCATTTGCAGGACATGCTCCTATGACTGGGAGCTCGGAGTATTTCCAGCTCATCTTCCGACGCACCTCACAGGGAGTTTGCGACCTGCAACCTCTTGCTGTCAACAGGGACTCATTGAATGGACCAGTCATTTTGAGAGGCGATGACCTCTTTTCCCCTCAAATTGTTTATATAGATAGCTCCATTCCCGAGCCAGCCATGACGGTAGTCCCCGATTCACTGGTATTTCAGGCAATCGCGGGAGAACGCTCCTCTGCGACTGGCGGTCTGCAAATGTGGACACAGAATGGTCCTGCGACTTTTGTGCTGGAGCCGACCCAGCCTTGGATACGGGTCGGCGAGCGCTGGGGAACGATGCAAGGTTACTCCCGTATTTGGACCGACGCAGCTGGGCTCATACCGGGAACGTACACGGGATCGATCCAAATTAGCACATTGGAGCCGACGGTGATCATTTCACAGTCAGTCATTCCTGTAACCATGACGGTGATTGAGCCACCGGCATTTCCGACCGGCGATATCAACTGCAATGGCGCAGTGGACCTGACCGACCTGGCTATTGTGCTCGGTTATCTGAAACAGCAACAACCTTTACCGATGCCTTGTCAGTGAGGAAGGGGGATATGATGAGAATACTATCGATTATCTTGATCATCGCGCTTTGGCCGGTAATGTCAAACGCTCAGCTATGCGGTGACGCCGATGGTTCCGGCGATGTGACGCACAAGGATCTGGCCCTGCTCTGCGCTCACCTCACGCTTGTCCCCGGACCGGTGATTGTCGGTGACGCTGATGTCGACGGCAAGCAAGGTCTGACCATCGCCGACATGACACGCCTCCATCAGTACCTTCGCGGGGCGGCCGCACTCGACTGCAGCGGATCACTATCGTACTCTATACAAGAATCCCAAGCAGATACGATCTTTGTTGAATATCAGACGGGAATTCCGACGTCGCACGATCAGGTGTTGCTTCATGTGCGATACTCGGTTGGTTCAGGGGCCAGTGCAGTGTATTTGCCGATGGTCGGACAAGATCCGCAATCGCCATCTGCTTACGAGTTGGTTGGCATTGATTATAAATCTAAGCTGGGCGGTATTGGGTCGTACCGCTGGCTTGAGGCCACACAGGACACTATCATCTTCGCAATATCTGGCGACTCTGCATTTTCCGGATCCGACACGGTTTTCAGTCTCAAGTACGCCCGTGGAGGGGCTACCGGTGATCAGATTCAGCCACTGGCAGTCGACCGCGATTCACTTCTACGGCCAGTAGTTGAACGAAACGGTGAGCTGTTTCATCCCGTGATCCAATATGTAGAGCGTCCGGTGCTTCCGGATTCTATTTGGATCGCGCCAAGCAGTGTACATCTAGTAGCCGCGCCCAATTGGTTCCCGATTCGTAAGCCCACTATCACAGTTTATGGAAGCAACTCACAGGTCGGAGCTCTCGTGTCTACTGTGACCTTGCCTGCATGGCAACTTGCTATACCGTATCCGCTACCCTTCTACCCATCACGTCAAATAGAGATTGACGCCTATGCGGATGGACTGGCCGAGGGATCATACAGCGATGACCTTGTGCTCAGATCGGTGGCCACCGGCCTCACGGCCAAGGTCAGGGTCAATCTGCGCGTGATGCAGGATCCACACTATCCAATTGCGGATTTCAATTGCGATGGGATTGTCGATGTCAATGATCTTGCGCGCATGATCGGGCTGTTGGTGGCCGGGATTCCACTCCCGCCGTCCTGTAATTAGTCACAACCGCAAGCATTTGCGCGGCAGAGCTCCTGCTCTGCCCGGTCCTCGCTTTCAGTCAGGGCAGACGGGGACGTCTGCCGCTCAAATGGGTCGCGGTCCTTCAATGTGCCGTCCTCTGAACTCCTCTCCTTGACTAAATCGGTCAATTAGGTATATTTTAGCGTCGCGGGATGGTACGCATCCCTGTTTATGCCATCTCAACTCTAACCGACCAGGAGCCTACTGTGCGAACCGCCATCCGACCTTTGTTTATCCTTCTCCTCTGTGGCCTTTGTCTCACCCTGATCACTCCCACAGATACCAACGCCCAGTGCTGTGTAGGGACGCGCGGGAATGTCAGTCAAACCGGCACGATCGATCTGACCGATCTCGCCATGCTGATCGGCTATCTGACCATCCCGAATATCACGTTGCCCTGCCCCGAAGCGGCCAATATCTCCGGCACAGGCACGATCGACTTGACCGACCTCGCGATGTTGATCGGCTATCTGACGATTCCGAATATCACGCTTCCGCCCTGTCCGGCGGATACCGGCTGGATGGACCCTACCGCGCGCATGGCGGCGGTGACGGCGGTCGAGAATCAGTTGAATACGCTCAATGGACTTCCAGTGGCGACACGCAACCAGCAGATCATTACCTATATGCAGGGGAGGTCGGAATTTGATACCGTGGGGATCTCGCCATCGGGAAATAATGTCTTCGCTCGTTTTACCGATGGCGTGATGTTTATTGTCGGCGCGAGTTTCGGCGAACTGGATGATTCCCTCCCTGGCGAAACTCTACCGTATATGCCAATTCCCGAGGCACCTCCGCTTAGCCGCGAAGAGATAGACCGGCGCTATGGGAATCCCGCGACCGCCGATGTCGCGGCGTATGAAGATCTGCCTGGCTCGGCTCGCTATCGCGTGATACAGACCGTCGGAACCGCCTTCCAGTCGGCGGGGACCACTACCAATCGATTGCGCAATTGGCTTTCGGCGAATGGGTATGTCAATGCCGGCTCTGGCTCGACAGTCGAGCAGTTGCGGACGATCGGCGGCGAGGGAGTGCTCTTTTATATCGGGCATGGCGGCGAAGGCATCCAACAGAACGGGAATATGGATTACGGCATCTGGTCATCGACGCTGGCAAATGTCGGAAATGTCAACAACTATGCCGCTGATCTTCAGGCCGGCCGCCTCTGCCTGTTGACCGCGTCGAAAGATACCAACGCGATCGGTATTCCCGCCAACGAAACGCATTACGGCATAACGTCGCGGTTCATTACCCACTACTGGGGGAATTTCGCGACCAACGCGATGGTGGTGATCACCGCCTGCGCGTCGGATTCGGTCCCTGCGTTCCGCAACGCGATCCAGGCGAAAAATGGCCCGGCTTATTTCGGGTGGGACGCTACGCTTGGATGTGTCGGTGGATGTTACGCCGCCGAGTTCCTCTTTGACAGATTCCTCGGCGCGAATAAGGCGTTCCCTAGAGAGAATCCTAAACAGCGGCCGTTTGATGTCGCAAAAGTTTTCGCCGATCTGCAAAGCCGGAACTTCCATATTCAGCCGGGTGGGGATGGCGTCAATACGTTCTCATCGCGCATGAGGTATCACCCGGGGTCATCGAACTTCGGATTGTTGGCGCCGAGCATTCAGTTCCTTGATCTGTACGCCGCATCTGACACGCTGACGATCAACGGCATCTTCGGCGAAGACCCCGGCCCGAACGGACAGGTGACCGTCGATGGCACGCCCCTCACGATTGCGTCATGGACGCCGACCGTCATCAAGTGTCAACTTCCGTTGCGCGGACCAGGTTCGATGGGACCGGTGATCGTGCAATCGAAGGGGACCGATGGTGCTGATTTCCGGAAGAGCAATGTCGTCAATATTTCACAGTGGGAGGGGACAGTGACGCAGACTCGCGAAGAGGATGGCACGCTCAAACTGACGCTTAATTACGACATTCGGATTCGGGCCGATATCCATTCGCATCGCGATGAGCCGGGAGAGACGCCATTCAAGCCGATCACGCCATTTATCTTCGAGAAGGACGCGACGGCTGATTGGGCGGTCGGTGGCGCGGGACAGTGGGTCGATGTTCCGGGAGAGGTGACATACGACTATTCATGGCAAGGAGGCGGAGCACTTCCTCTTTTCGATACGCTTAACCCGTCGATGCTGTTCTTCCAGTATCTCGGGTCGGTCGACGCCAACCAGAAACACGCGACCCTGGTGATAAACGCGCTGATCTACGACGGCTGGGATATTACCGAGATCGACACGTATGAAGGCGGGAGTAGCGAAATCCACTATCCCGGCACGTGGGCCTCGACCATGGATCTTGAGTTGTACGATGATGTCGAAAACTTCTATTACTACACAGTCGCGATGGATAATGATTTCAATATTGCGGCGGGCAGTCGTTCAGCGCAAAACATGATACGGATATCGGACTTCGGGCCGATCATCCCGGCGCGACTAAACATCGAGTGGCCGCAGATCAGCGTGCAGTTCCCTCCCGACCAGACCGAAGCACAGTAGGGGACGTGTAGACAAGTACGTCTGCGACGCAATTTATCGCCGTCAGGTCACGTTCCAAACCGTGGCCTGACGCGCATCAAGCACCGCAATAACTTATCCACACCCAGAGCCAAAAAATCCGCTCTCAAGCGTCTGTTTTTATTTGATTTACACAACGTCTAAGGGTACCATTTGCCCCTTACAGGTATAAAAGTAACTGCTATGACGACGACAACAGAGACCAAAACGCAACCGACCGAAGCGACCAGCACACGCCGCGAGACTATCCTCTCCGGCATGCAACCGTCTGGCTCCCTTCATGTTGGCAATCTTGAAGGGGCGCTCCGCAACTGGGTCACCCTGCAGGACAAGTATCACATGTTCTGCTGTATCGTCGACTGGCACTCCCTCACCGGGGAATACGAAGATACCTCGAAATTGAAAGAACGCGTTTTCCAGATGGCAGTCGATTGGCTCGCCGCCGGGCTTGATCCGGAAAAGGTCGCGATCTTTATTCAGTCCGATGTCAAAGAGCATGCGGAACTGCATCTGATATTCTCGATGCTGATAACCGTCCCGACGTTGACACGGCTCCCTACCTATATCGAAAAGAAAGATCAACTCGATACGTACGGTTTCCTCGGTTATCCGGTGCTTCAGGCGGCGGATATCTGCCTCTACAACGCCAACAAAGTTCCGGTCGGTAAAGATCAGGAGAAGCATATCTGGCTGGCGAATGACCTCGCCAAGCGCTTCAATTCGATCTACGGAAAAACGTTTAATGAACCGGAAGCGTTGTTCACCGAGATACCGTTGATCCTCGGCTCCGATGCGCGGAAGATGTCGAAATCATACGACAATCACATTCCGATCGAGTTCACCGAAGAGCAGACGACCAAACGGCTGAAGACCTTCTTCACCGATCCGAACAAACTGCGCAAGGGGGATCCGGGTAATCCGGACAAATGTCCGGTCTACCTGTTGCATCGGGTGTACACGCCGACGCATGCGGAGGAGATCGCGCCGCCCTGCCGCACCGGTGAATTGGGGTGTGTTGACTGCAAGATGAAACTGGCGCACAACCTGAATGAAGCGTTGAAACCAATCCGTGCCCGTCGCACCGACCTGGTGAAACATCCGGATCGAGTCTGGGATATATTGACCACCGGCGCGGAACGCGCCCGCTCCCGCGCGCAGAATGTCATGGAGAAAGTGCGCGAGCGCATGAAAATGAACTACCGAAAGAAGAAATAGATGGAACAGACCCTCACCAATCCAACCACCGATTACCGGGTCGATCTGGACGTGTTCAATGGTCCGATGGATCTGCTGCTCTTTCTCATCAAGAAAGAGGAGGTGGATATTTATGATATTCCGATATCGCGCATCACGCAGCAATACCTGAGCTATCTCGATATCATGCGGAATCTCAATCTCGAGGTGGCCGGTGAGTTCATCCTGATGGCGGCGACCTTGATCCATATCAAGGCGCGTTTACTCCTGCCGCGCGATGAAAATGATCCGGAAGAAGAGGATCCGCGCGAAGAGCTGATCATGGCGCTCCTCGAGTACAAGAAGTACAAAGAGGCGGGCGATATCCTGCGCGACCGCGCGCTAATGGAAGAGACCACTTTTGTGCCGCCGCCGCTATTAGGCGAAGTAAAAGGGAAGGTCGATCTTAGTCCCGCGACCACATTGTTCGACCTGGTCTCGGCGTTCAAGGCGGTAATGTCAACGCGCCACGAAGAAGTGGTGCACGAGGTGATCGTCGAAGAGATCACCATCGAGGACCGCATCAAGTCGGTTCTGCTG
>JAYRFH010000245.1:0-3832 GCA_041908405.1 Candidatus Zixiibacteriota bacterium | reverse complement strand
TATGCCGCACCGTCGACGCGCGCTGACCACGTCCAACGACGCTACCTCCAAAGAGACCTTCAAGATCGCGTCGGAGCATATGTCCGATGAAGAGATCTTCGCGTTTGACAAGCGCCGTATTCAGGAAGACAAACTGGTCACACTCTCGCGTGCTCTGCACCAGAGCCAGTCGCTGGATCAACTCGCTGATGCGATCCGCCGATATCACCGCATAGCTCCCGAAGGCGCCGATCTTCCTTCCGCTACCCAGCGCGGCGTCCATGCCGCGTTGATCCGCCGCCTCTTTTCCGAGCAGGTACAGTTTGTCGATATCGCGAAGAATTTTATTACCATCAACGATTTCCATTCTCTCCTTAAGAATGTCATCTTCGGACCGGACAGCCGCGGTAAACTGGGCGGTAAATCGGCGGGGCTTTATCTTGCCGAGAAGATCCTCAAGAAGGCCGCCAAGGGCGACCCTCTGCTGACCGAGGTCAAGACGCCGAAGACCTGGTATGTCACTTCCGACGCTATTATGGCCTTTATGTATTTCAACAATCTCGAAGAGATCGTCGAGCAGAAATACAAAGATATCAATCAGGTCCGGCTCGAATACCCGCACGTCGTGCAGACTTTCAAGTCCGGCAGTTTCCCGCCCGAAGTATTGCAGGGACTCTCTGTCGCCCTTGATGACCTCGGCGACCGCCCGCTTATTGTCCGAAGTTCTTCCCTGCTCGAAGACCGCTTTGGCGCCGCGTTCTCCGGAAAATACAAATCGCTCTTTTTGGCCAATCGGGGAACCAAGCAGGAACGTCTCTCGGCCCTGTGCGACGCTATCGCCGAAGTCTACGCGTCGACTTTCGGCCCCGACCCGATCGAATACCGCGCCGAACGCGGCCTGCTCGATTTTTATGAAGAGATGGGGATCATGATACAGGAAGTGGTTGGCACGAAGATCGGCCATTACTTCTTCCCGTCTTTTGCCGGAGTTGCGTTCAGCAAGAACGAGTTCCGCTGGTCGCCACGTATCAAACGCGAGGATGGCCTGATTCGTCTTGTCCCCGGACTCGGCACTCGCGCCGTTGACCGTGTCGCCGATGATTATCCCGTCCTTATCGCTCCCGGCCAGCCCGGATTGCGCGTCAATGTCACTATGGAAGAAGCGGTCCGCTATGCGCCACAGTATGTCGACGCTATCGACCTCACTACCAGCTCATTCGAGACTGTCTCGGTTGAGCATCTCCTGCGCAATTACGGCCACGAGATCCCCAACGTCCATGAGATCATCTCCATCCTTGACCGCGACCATATGCGCAATTTTCTCGGAATGCAGTGCGACTTCAAGCGCGATGATATGATCGTCACCTTCGAGGGACTCTTCACTCGCACCCAGTTCGTGCAGCGTATCAAGGGGATCACGCAACTTCTCGAAGAAAAACTCGGCCACCCGGTGGATATCGAATTCGCTTCCGACGGCAAGGACTTCTACCTCCTGCAGTGCCGTCCGCAATCTTCATCCGAAGTCAGCACGGCGGCCCCGATCCCGCGCGATGTTTCCAGCGACCGCATTCTGTTTACAGCTAACAAGTATGTCTCCAATGGCCGGATGCCCGACATCACGCATATCGTTTATGTCGACCCACACCAGTACGATCTGGTCGGCGACCGTCAGACTCTGCTCGAGATCGGCCGCGCCGTCGGCAAGTTGAACAAGATCCTCCCTAAGCGACAATTCATCCTCATGGGTCCGGGTCGTTGGGGAAGTCGCGGCGATATCAAAATGGGAGTCGCCGTCACCTATTCCGAGATCAACAACACCGCGTCGCTTATCGAGATCGCTCGTAAGCGCGGCAACTATCTCCCTGACCTCTCCTTCGGCACTCATTTCTTCCAGGATCTAGTCGAGGCGAATATCCGCTACCTGCCGCTCTATCCCGATGACCCCGGCATCATCTTCAACGAACAATTTTTCCACGAGTCACCGAGCATCCTGGTCGACTTGCTTCCTGAAGCAGCCCATTTGCAGAAGGTCATCCGCCTGATTGATGTCCCCGCTGCCACCAATGGCCAGGTGTTGCGTCTGCAGATGAATGCTGATCTTGACGAAGCTATGGGGCTTCTCGCGCCGCCCATGGCCAGCGATGACACGTTCCGGACCGCGGACTTCGAAGATGGCCGTTCAAAGGACCAATCCTGGCGCTGGAGATACCGTATCGCCGAGCACATCGCTTCGATGATAGACCCCGACAAGTACGGTGTGAAAGCCGTCTACCTCTTTGGTTCGACGAAAAATGCCACCGCCGGCCCCCACAGCGATATCGACCTGATGATTCACTTCAGCGGCTCCGAACAGCAGCGCGCGCTGCTGGAAAGCTGGCTCGACGGCTGGAGTCTCAGCCTCGACGAACTTAACTTCATGCGCACCGGAATCAAGATCGGCGGGATTCTGGATGTTCACCTTGTGAACGACGACGAAGTCGAAGGCAAAACCGGCTACGCGGCGAAGATCGACGCTGTCACCGATGCCGCTCGTCCCTTGCAGATGATGAAGAAATCAGAGTAGAAAGATCACTGCAGCGCGGCGGCCTGCACCATGTTCAGACCCCGCTCAAGAACTGTATAACTTGGGATATCGACACGCCGGACCAGCATATTGGCCTGGTCGAAATACTGGATCGTCAGATCATACGTCCCGGGTTTCAGGCTGAAATCACCGACATAAATCTTTCCCGGTAGGAGACGCGAACACCGCAGGTCGGCATTTTCGGTCAGATCCGTGCCAACATCTATCGCGACCTTCTTTAGCCAACCCGCGAAACCACCGGAATCCGCCTTCTTCTTCAGTTTGTAATTAGCGACCCCTTTGGCCAGTGCCCGCGCGATCGTTTTCAAATATATCAGCGATTTCTTCGCTTCAAATGTCTCCGTCGCCACCGATCCGACATCCTCGATCAACCCCAGCTCACCAACATATTTCCCATTCGCTGAAACCTCTACTCGCTGCACTAGCGACGACTGCTGCTTGAGAGTCGGGATCGCGAACTTGATATAGAAATCCTCCGAGACCGGCATCGGCAGATGTCCGTACTCCGATTCGGTCCCGTCGGCGCCGGTGAACAGGATCTGCACTAAGTTGAGTTGCTTGTCGGTACGAAGTCTCAAGTTAAACGGCTCTTTGACCGGCGCCATTCCGGCCATCGCCACTACGCTTAGGATCGACCCCTCATCCGTTTGATAGGCCACCTTGGGTGGGGCGAAATTGTAGATATGCGGCTGACTGGCAAACGCTGCTTGTAACGCCTCGAAGTCTATCCGCGCGTCATCCCATTTCCCGTCCGCGGCGTACATATGCATACTCAAGTAACGCGCAAAGGCACTGTTGTTGAAGCGTACCTGTTTTGCCTCGTAATTGACCTTGTACGCGGCAGTATCTTTGGCGGTCGCTTCATTGAATTGTCGCGCCGCGTCCGCATGCTTCTGCTCCAGCAGATCAAGTTTCTGGTTCGCTTTCCGAATCTCTACAAAGGCCGCGTCAAAGGAATCCAGCGCGACAAAATTGAGGGCGTTGAACAGATTCGCGTAGAGCAGTTCATAGTCTTCCCCCGCGTACTCAAGCGCGTTGTCGTTGAGCATCATCGACAAAATCGCCTTGGAGACGCTCTTTGTATAGAGTTCCTCCCCTGCCTGATCCGCCAACTTCAGTTTGGTGATGGACGAATCATACTCCCCCGCGTAATATCGCGCGAATCCAGCGTCGAGAAAATACAACAGCCTATCTTTCTCCCCGAACTTGCCGGACTGCAGCGCCTCTTCTAGTCGCGGCGGCCCCGCGGGGCGCCGCCGGCGAAGGGGT
>JAYRFH010000244.1:0-4320 GCA_041908405.1 Candidatus Zixiibacteriota bacterium | reverse complement strand
GATGGATCAGGGGCGTCTTGCGGCGATACATGCGTTCAAGAAAGATGATGTCTCCTGCCTGAACACTCTGCTGCCGTTTGGTATCTACACGATCCCCGAAGTCTCGCTCGTGGGCGAAACCGAAGAGTCATTGACGGCCGATGGTCAGGAGTATGAGATCGGCGTTGCGAGGTATTTTGAGTTAGCCAGAGGGCAGATAATCAATGATCACGACGGGATGCTGAAACTGATCTTTAATCCGAAATCGCATCGCATCCTGGGTGTGCACATTATTGGCGAGCGAGCTACCGAACTCGTGCACATCGGCCAGGCGGTCATGACGCACGGCGGGACGCTCGACTATTTTGTCGATACAGTCTTCAATTACCCGACTTTGGCGGAAGCGTACAAAGTCGCGGCGATGGATGGATTTGCGCGGCTGCGCTATCGGTCGTAGGATCGTTAGCGCGGCACTGCCGCTTTGAGTGAATCAAGACGCTGCTGGATCTTGGGGGTCTCAGGCTCTTTCGGAGCGAGCTTCACGAACTTCTCATACATCGGAATCGCCTTCGCGACATTGCGGTTGCGGTCTTCCAGCAATCCCTTGACCAGATACGGGAAGGGGAGGAGGGAATCCTGCGCTAACAATTCATCGGCCATCACCTGCGCCGCAACAAAATCATTGGCGCGGTAGAAAATGAGCATCCGGTCAGTTCGGATATCAACGTCTCCCGGAAATAATTCCTCCGCGCGAGCGACCTGCTGAACAGCGTTAGGCCAGTCCTGAATATCTCGAGAATAGCTGTACAAATTCATCAGGTGCCGTTTTTCATAGGGCTTCAGCATGAGGCAGGTGTCGATGTGCGGCTTGGCCGCGACATACTGCCCGAGGGTCATCAGATTGACCGCCAGCGCGGCGCGCGGTTCGGCCCAATAGGGGAATTTCGTGACGATCTTGGTCTGCTCTTCGGCCGCGGCGGCATAACTCCCGTTCTCCCTTAGGATGACTGTACCACGAAGAAGAAAATAATCGGTCGACTTGACCACGAGATTGTCTTCCCAGTTGCGTGCTTCGTCGATCTGTTTGCGATGGAAGTAGGCATCACGGAATGACATCGTCGCGGTCGGATGGTACACGTTGTGTTTGTCCAGGTAGGGCAGAGCATATTTGTCAGCCGCCGCGATAGAATGGTAGACCGGAAGGATCGCGAGGAGCAAAGAAAGAGATGTCACCGCCAGATACGGGAGCGCGTTATCATTGGCGGGGGCGTCCTTCTGCTTGTCAGAAAGCAACATCGCCAGCACAACTCCGACCGGTGCGAGATAGGAGAGAAGTCGCGGGGTGTCCAGTACGACAGAGTGATACGGGTCAAGAATGAGCATCGCGACCAGGCCGCTGATAGCGGTGACTGCCATGGCGCCGACCATCGGCATTCGCTCGCGGGATATCGCCCGCGTGACGTACAGGTACCCGGCGACTATCATTGTCGGCGCGCCCAATAAAACGAGTTGAAGCCAATCGAGCAGGTGGCGCGGAGAGAAGATACCGTAATCGGCGAATGGCCGCTTGCTCTCGAAAAGCAAAATGACCGAGCGCAGTTCGAGTGATTTGGCGGCCTGAACATATACTCCAATGACCAGCGCCACCAGCGTAAAGAGAGCCGCGAACCATGGCACGCGGGTCTGTTTCTTGCCACCAAAATGCTGAGCGGTCAGATATACACAACCGGGGAGGAGCATCAGCAGTGAAACATGAAAAAGCAGGCCAACTGCCGCAATCCCCCAGCAGAGTCCGAGCCAGCCGAGCGAACGTCTGATCGAATAACCGGCTGCGGCCACTGCAAACCAAATCACCGCGGTTGGAATCGATGCTTCAACTCCCGTATATCCAAACAACACGAGGGAATGGCCGCCGAACAGCACAAGCAGGGCAAGGAAGCATCGCTTCACCATGGACTGCGTCAGCAATGAAGAGAGCTTTACCGCGCCAATGGCCGAGACCGTCGCCATAACGAGCGACCAGATCATCCAGCCATTAACCGCCGCCTCGCGCGTGGGGACTTCCATCGCGCGAAGGGAGTGGAAAAGCTTCCCGGCGACCGCAATGGAGCCGAGTTCGAACCATCGATAGATTATCCTCGATGAATCAGTGAATTCAGCGATTCGGAGATTTCCGCCACCATAAACGAACGAGTCAAATCGAAGAAGAACCGCGACCGCGACGAAGACCGGTACTATCAGCCAGTGGAGCCAGGCCGGGGATGTAATCTTTTTCGCCGCTAGTCTGATAATAAGGAAGCCAAAGATCGCGGTGGTTATCGCCCAAATAATAATGCCCACTACTGGAGTAGCCGACCAATGAGACAGCGACCAAACCGAATCAAGCGGACCGATGCCAAGCAGGTGTGCCGCCACGAAGAGGGCAAAGATCAGGAGAGTCAGTTGAACCGATTTGTCGCGGAAGGAGTCTAACATGTCTGATAAGGTCGAAGGCTAGATATCCTGTCGCCCTTCAAGCGCGCGCGACAGCGTAGCGGAATCGGCATACTCAAGATCCGAACCGACCGGGAGTCCTCGTGCGATGCGCGTTACCCGGATCCCCATCGGACGCAGCATCCGTGATAAATAGGTCGCGGTCGCCTCACCTTCGACATTCGGATTGGTCGCCAGAATGACCTCCGTGACCGAACCATCGTTAAGACGAGCGAGCAACTCTTTTACATGCAGATCATCCGGGCCGATACCATCGAGAGGGGAAAGTCGTCCGCCAAGGATATGAAATAATCCACCGAACCCCTCGGCCTTGTCCAACGCCGCGGCATCGGCGGCCTCTTCGACGACACAGATTACGTCGCGACGGCGGCGCATATCCTGGCAGATAGCGCAGGGATCGGTCTCAGAGATATTGCAGCAGATAGAGCAGGAGCCGACTTTGTCTTTGACTTCGCGGATGGCGTCGGCAATTTCCGAAGCTTCTTCTTTCGAGAGCTTCAGAATATGAAATGCCACACGGGCGGCCGACTTACGGCCGATCCCGGGGAGTCTGGCGAGTCGATTGATGAGGCGTTCGACTGATTCGGACGAGGTGTACATCGGTCGCTTTCAGTTAGAACGGAAGATTCAGGCCGGGGATCTTGAGTCCGCCGGTGATATTGCCCATCTGTTCGGCCTGAAGTTCCTGCACTTTCTGGCGTGCCTGGTTCACAGCGGCGACGACCAGGTCCTGCAGCATCTCGACATCATCCTTGTTGACTACTTCCGGGTCAATAGTCAGCGACAGGATCTCGTTTTTGCCATTGGTGGTCACTTTGACCATGCCGCCACCAGACGAGGCTTCGACCGTCGCGGCTTCCAGTTGGGCCTGCATCTCTTCCATCTTGGCCTGCATTTTCTGGACCTGTTTCATCATGTCGCCTAATCCGCCCATTCCCATGAGTCACTCCTTCGTATCGTGAATGCTACTATTGTTCTACTTTTTTGATGCCGATGATCTCGCCATCGACCTTATCCAACAGCCGCTTGAGACGCGGCGATGATTCCACCAACTTCACCGGGTCAACAGCCTTCTGGGCCGACTGTTCCACATATCCGGCGGGATACTCCTTGGACATATCAACATCAAAGCGCACGGTCAGATTGGTTTTGTAGTAGTCGCGCAGCGCGTTGGTGATAGTCTGGGTACTCTCCGGTTTTTGCACCAACTGGCGGGAGGCTTCGCCGGAAGAGTAAAACATGAATTGGAGTTGATTCTCTTTGACCGCCACGATCTCGGCCATGCGCAACTGCGAGGCCAGCATCGGGAAGCTTTTCCGGAAATTGGTGAGGAAACCATCCCATCCAGCCTGAATCTGCGGGAGATTTATCGGCTTGTTCGGCCAGGACTGCTGTGCTGCTATCGACTGCGCTGGCGCCGGGGTCGGCGGGAGCGGTGTCGGGCGCGATGGCGCCGCGACCGCTCGCTTCACAGTCGGTGGATTAAACAGCTCCGGAGGACGATTGCTCTGCGCAGAGGAAGGCTGCGCCGACGCAATGGGCAGTCCGCTGTTCAGCTTTTCAAGCAGTTCGGTTAGTTGAACCGTTGATTCCATGCTGGCCATCTTGATGGCAGCAACTTCGACAAGCAATCGTTCATCCAGACCGGATTTCAGCGCGTTGTTCAGGTCGACCACCATAGTCATCAGGCGAAGCAGGTCGCCGACCTGGAAAAACTGCGCCTGCTTGCGGAACTCGGTCAACTCCGATTCAATGAGCGACAGCGCGCTCGCCGAATCCGGGTCCGACTGAAGGATCATCAGTATGCGGAAATGCTCAAGCAGTTCTTCGGCGAAATCGCCGACATCG
>JAYRFH010000243.1:0-7662 GCA_041908405.1 Candidatus Zixiibacteriota bacterium | reverse complement strand
TAATTCATATCCCGGGCGCGGCTTTTTCTTCGGGTTATAGGCATAGATATCGTAATTCTCTCGATCATACGACGCCGCCATCGACAGCGACGACTCACGGTCATCGCGCCCGATATAGACATGATATCCCTCGAAATCAATAAGACCGGACAGGAAGTCCCGCGTCGTCTCCGATTGGTACCCGTTGAACCTGACCCGAATCCCGTTCACTGTCTGGCTCAGCCAGATCGGTGGGGCCGGCGGTGGCGAGGCCGCCCGCCAATCCGGGATACCATCCCCTTCGTAATACGTCGTATCCACTACCGTATATTTCCAGGCGCCGTCGACAAAGGCTGAGTCGAGGAAACAAAGACGCATCCTCCCCGCGTATCCATCACTATCGGAATCGACTCCGGGATTGTCGTAGATGCGCGCTGCCCAGACCGCGTTGGTGGCAAAAGGATCGAAGTTCAGTCCCTGCCAATATTTGTCCGGCTTATACCCAAACCCGAGATTCAGATGACCATTCCACAGGTCGACATGCAGACTCTCACCGCCCACAAACGCCCACGGGATCTGGATCGTCTCATTCGGATCAAGGTCATACGGCCCCAATGACAGCAGATAGAACCCATCTCCAACCTTGGAGAGTTGCAGCGAAACCGCAGGATTTGGATACGCCCACACCGGATCACTGATGGCTATCTTTGCCGTGAACGGCTGCGAATAATCGACCTCTCCGTTACTTAGCAGGAAATACTTGCTCCGATCCCCTATCGGCTGACCTATTCCCGAGCCCAGGTTTCGGAAATGCTCTCGATGCTGTGGACCAAAATCATACGCCGGGTCGCCGTTCGGGATCCACCAGTTGAAGGACAACTGCTCATCCCCCTCCGGCGGACGCAGGAACCTCACGCCCGTGACATTCGGCACCGCGAAGGTCTCGGTCGACCAACTGGCGTCCCCGTTGCCGTCGGTCGTAAATGCCATCTGGATGGTGTCGACATAATCACACTGCGAGTAATACTTCGCCGGATGCGAATACAAAAATCCTGTCACATCATCACGCCCATTGGTCGGACGTTTCGCCGTCCCCGGCTGGCTCGTGCCGAAATCCTGCGTGAACGTATGAACATCGGCATCCATATTGATGCCGAAATACAGCGAACTGATCGGATGGTCACTGATGTTGGTTAGTTGGCAATTGAACAGAACAAAATCATCCGCGTACCCGTAGGACCAGGCATAAGATTCCTGGTGAATGGCTATCCCCAGCGGTCGATGCGACCGGTTCTCCAGACCATCATTCGACGGAAACGCGTTTCCCGATACCAGCGTATCGTAATAATCGCAGACCAGATCCTGCTCGGATACCGCGTTCAGAAATTCAGGCGCGTTCGGGTCTAGGGTCGAACGTTTCTGGAATCGCCCATCCGGAAGCGCGTCAGGATGAAACTCGCGAGACCAGGTATTGTGTTCCTCTGAGGTCGAGACCAGGGTATCCTCTCCGACTACGCCTCCGACCCAGACGCCCCCCTTGTACAGATAGACCGTATTGGTCCCGCGAGGATATTGACAATCTGGTATCTTTGCCCCGGTGAAGCAATCGAAGTAGAATGCCTCATTGCCGAAACTGAGTCTCCCGAAATTGGTGACCCCGACAAACAGCTTACCGATATTGTGTGGCGTGATGCAATACCCCGGCGATGCCGCGCTGGCCGTAATGATCGGACGATCCGACTGGCCAACCGCTGCCGCGTGAAGCACACTCAGAACTACAAGACTCCCCACTAACAACTGCAAAGATCTTCGAAAATTCAATCTCTCACCACAATACTGTCGATCTACCGGAGCCAGTCGTACCATCTGTCCGGGCGGATAACATAATGGAAAGCAGACCGACAAACAAGGTGTATCATGCCCTGCATGAGCCATTGCGGGGTACATTTCCGAACAGCATGCCACTGCGTCTCTTCTGTGCGCAGTTTCTGCGTGCATACTCGCACGCCAAAACGTCTACTCGCTCCGCTGGCACCGCGCAGTCTATTCACCTGTTGCGGCTTGAACTGCGCCCAAAAAAAAACGGCCCGGGGAATCCGGGCCGTCGAAAGTCAACGTGATGGCTAACTATGACTGCGAACAGGTTAGCGGCGAGCCCGACGCGGTCAGGTAGCTGATCAGACGCGACAGGTCGGACAAGTCCACACCTCCCGCGCCATCGACATTTGCCGCCGGGCGATACGGCAACTGGGGTGAACCAGTGGTCAGGTACATGATCAGATAGGAAAGATCCGTGAGGTCCGGACCCTTGCCGTCAGCATTAACATCCCCTCCCTTACAAACACTGACCGCACCTCCCGTGATCGACGGCTGATAAGTGCCATTCGAAGTTACTACGGTCGGGCTGTATACCTTCGTACCGTTGACATACTCGGCCAGGGTCACTGGGTTCGTACCACCCGTCGCCCCATTGGGTACTGTAAACCAGAGTCGTAGCACCGCGCCTGTCCCCGGAGCGATATCTGGCTGGGGCGATACCGCCGTTATCTTGTAACTTGCGCGGCTCATGTCGAAATGCAGTTGCTGCAAGGTCAACTGCGAAGATCTGAGCCCTGTGGTCGTGGCGGAATCAAACACCAGTCCCGAGCTCCCCGACCAGGTGATCGGAAAGACCGCCTCGGTTATCGGGACAAAATTCCGGAGCGACACATCAACGCTGACCGACTGACCCGCTATTCCCTGCGCTGTTGTCGTCGCGAATGTATCCGCGTGTATCATCACACACTCATGCTCGGTCGTCGAGAAGTTCCCATTGGCGGTCTGGATCGAGCACGTCACATCATAACAACCGGGCGCCGTGTATGTGTGCGTCGGATTCTGTTCAGTCGATGTCCCGCCATCGCCAAAATTCCAACTCCAGTTGGTGACGTCCAGCATGGTCTCCGCGGTAAAGGTGACATCAGCCGGCGCCGGAGCCAGAGCAGAATTGCTGCTGAACCAGACGGTCCCGCGATAGTTTATGTACGTAGCATTGTAACCAATGTACGAGCAGTTGTACGGCATCCGCATATAGCCTGCTTCGCCCCAGTTACTCCCCCAGGAATTGCGGATTATCCAGATACCGCCGGCCTGGGTATCATCCCAGCCGACCAGAGTAACCGCGTGATTGATCGACCCATTGGCACAGCCATTGAATATCCCTCCGCCGTAGGCCTGAAACGCGTCGTTAACACTGACCGCGACTGAAACCGGACCATACTGCATTAGGGCCTGCTTGAGTTGGTTCACAGTCGGCATAGTGTAAGGAGTGCCGATATACCCCCATCCATCGATCGTATAGGCGTGCGGATAAGGACAGGTACACGCGGCATCCCGCGCTTGATACGGGAAATCCGCTTCCAAGACTGCGCCAGTTCCGTTACATGCGTCAGGCGCATTGTAATGCATCCGGTGCTCCCACCATCCACCCGCGCATCCATACCCGTTGCTATTGCACGAGACCAGATACTGCTCTGACAGATTGACAACTATGCCATCTTTGATCTTAATATTGCATTCGAGCGGGCCAACCGTCCCAAATGCCCAGCAGCTTCCACACCCGCCCTGATTGCGAATTGGCGGAAGGCCGTTCGCTTCGATGCGCCAGTCGAAAACCGCAGGGAGCGCGGCCGTTCCGGCGGACATCATCGGATCGAACCGAACATCCGTCGGCATCACCTCTGGCACTTTGAATCCGCACAGTTGATCCAGTGAATACTGTGTCGCTTCGTTTTCCGTGACCTCGAAGGTCCAGCCCTCTTGCTGGGCACGGATCTTCAGATTGTCGATATCCGCTTTGGATAGTTGGGCAAATGCCGAGCCAGCGGACAACACGAGCAGTGCGATACCGAAAAATGTGGCGGTTGCACGAAAAGTGAGCACACGATGCAATGTCATACCTTCATCCTCTTCCGACGTGGATTACCTGATTGGGTGAATCCTCAGGTGAGACAAGTGAGCCCGCGACCAAACCCTAGTCGAGGTGGTTATCGGTGTATCGTATAATAATTTACCCATTTTCGCGGGGATGTCAACCAGAAACTCCTTTCGCCGAGGGCACAAAAAAACCCGGTCAAATCGACCGGGTTTTCAAGTGATCAGTGTCAAGGTCGTTCAGCAGCCAGGCACAAACGTCACACTGCCAGGAACCGTCATATAGGCGATCATCATCGACAGATCCGTCAGATCGATCTTGCAGTCCCCCGTCACATCTCCCACCAACTTCGGCTCGATCGTCGCGCCGCCCCCGGTCAGGTACGAGATCAGCATGGAAAGGTCGGTCAGGTCAGTGACATGCGAATGGTTGACATCCCCCAATCGCCATGTCCAGAACGATGCGGTCACCGAGGTCGACATCAGCCCGCCCCGGTCGCGCGAGGTGATCCGCCAGTAATAACGGGTCCCAAACGAGAGCGAATCCGCGAATTGATGCGGTGACGCCAGAATATCCGCCGCCGTCAACGGCGAACTGAATCCGGCATTATCATCGAGCTCAATCGTATACTTTACGGTATCCATCGGATCAAAATCTGTCGATGGTGACCAGCTTAGGCTTGGTTTCAACGAAAATACCGGCAATCCTGTCGGCGCGTTCGGCGCCAAGCCCGTTGCGGCGCTCGGCGTGCTGGGGAACTGATCCAGCCAGAACGACCTAATATCCGCCCAGCTTGAGTACTCGAATCCGTCGTAGGCGCGAACCCGCCAGAAATAATGGAAATTCTCCGTCAGATTCTGCGGCGCAATATCCAGACTAGTTGAGCCGCTGTTGACCAACGCCGCCTGCGAAGTCGCCGCCGAGTCGTAATAGACTCCATACTGGTACGTGATCGGATCGGACTCATTGTCAGTCACTGGTTGAATGGTCAACAAAGCGGGAGTTCCCGTGATCACTCCCCCTTCCGCTGGCGTAAGTAAGTTCGGTATCCCCGGACTGCTGTTGAACACCAGGCTGCTTTGGTACCAATCCGACCAGGCAAACCCGTTGTGCGTCCGTACCCGCAGATAGCAGGTCGAACCATCCGCGAGGGGGCTACCTCCATAGGCAACCGTCGTATCCGGACCAAGGAGCATCGATGGATCCCACAACTCCGCCGTCAGCCAATCAGTATCGGTTCCGACCTCGATCTCCGCTGAGTCCTGCGTATTCACGCCAGCGGCAAAATAACTCCACGCCAAGGTCGGCGTATTGTTCAGCACGTGCGTCTGATTCTCACCGGCCGCTACCAGTCGGGTCACTTCCGGAGCTGAAACGGTGAAAGTGGAATCATCAAAGAAGCGCAGAATGCGCGAGGTCAGCGTGTCCCGATGAGCGTACCCACCCGCCGTATCGGTATAGCTCATCGCTTCGATCGGGAATGACAGGAACACCGTCTTGTAACTCCCGCTATACATCACCCCGGCGTGCCCCAGATAGGGAGTGCCAGTGAACAGGTTGGTCGTCTCGAACGCCAGCAAGCCGTCATCGGTCGGATTTATCCGCTGTTGATGTTTTATATTCGAGGGCGTCCCCGGCGCAAAGACATAGCGAGTTCCCTCAGACAACGGATTCCCCGGCACGCCATAGAAGAAATTCGCGTACGACACGGAGTCGCGGAAGCGGACCTTGAAGTAATCCCGCATGAAAACTGAGTCGAGCAGATGCAACTGTGCCGCAGCGGTCGCGCTCGCCAGAACCAGATTCCCGCCGCCATCCAGATACGCTTTCATGTTGGCGACGTCAGTCGATGTCAATACGCCGGTCGGCTTCTGACCGCTCATCCAAAATACATAGTCAAACTGCGAGAGAGTCGCCGCCGAGGGAGATCCTGATGTCTTATGATGCATCGCCTGAGGCCGTCGCAGACCATTAAATGAACGCGAAAGCTCCAGTTCCACCGCCGCCCCGCCATCATCATCAACTATCAGGATATTCGGCATCCCCACCGCCTGCTGGAAAGTAAAGACTTGCGAATACGCCTCATCGCCGCTCCCATTGACAGAGTCGGCCGTGATGGTCAGCGTAAAATCCGATATGGTCGGCGTCGTCCCCGGCGCCACGGTAAAAGTCACCGGATTATTGGTCACGACCGATGCCACCGATTTCAACAACTGCGAAGACTGGAGCGTGTGATTATTGATGAATTGTACATCCGGATTGTCTGTGGACACTTCCATCCGCCAGTTGTACGCGTTCCGCATGGAGTTCTTCAGGCGGCAGCGTATCTCCACGGTTTCTCCCGGCTCCAGAAATCCATCCCCATCTCCACCCGCCACGTCCGATATCACCAGGGAATCGCTCCCTGTATAGACAATAGCCGGACGAGAGAACGTATAGTCCAGATCAGCGTACATGATCGAATCGGAATCGGTAATATCCCAGACACCTACCTCGGTCAGTTTATTGCCGACATTTCCTTTTGAATTAGGCACACTTTGGTCATGAAACGCGCGATTGTTGGTACTGCCGGGGAAAGGATCCGCGGCGTCGCCGCCACTTCCGCCGAGCGCCAGACCATTCAATCCATCCGCCTGTTCGAGCGCGACCATATAGCGGAGATAGTTGTTATTGCTTGAGACATTCTCATCCACATGGAAGATGCAGAGTCCATGTCCCGGCAGTGCGACATCGAATCCGTACGGCTGACGATTCTCCACCAGCCAGTACTCGCGGCCGCTGACGATATTGGTATCCTTGATCTGGTATACCACCGGATTGTATTCCACCGCGGGAAACGCCACTGAATCAAGATTGGTGGTCACATCGACCACCGTGACAAACCCGAGTTTCTTCTTGCACCAGGCATCCAGCGAGGACGGATAGCGGCTCCCGCCGTTGTAGCTTCCACCCGCCATCAATGACCAACCGCCTAAACCTTCTGAGGTCGCGGGTTCATAGTCGGTATCATAGAGATCGGGCAAGCCCAGGACATGCCCATGCTCGTGGGTGAAAACGCCGATCGGCGTTAGCCCGCCACTTGATTCTTCCGGATTGACCGTATAGGGTCCGAGGCGCACGCCATCGAGGATCGGCGAACCGGAGATTTGCGATTTGTGCGACCAGATGCCATACGCGCCGCTCTCCGCGCCCGCTCCCGGATGCACGATCACTACGCCGTCAACATTCTGTCCATCTGATGCAAACCGGCTGAAATCGATATCGTTATTCGCCGCAAAGACCGCGTCGCGGGCAAGAATGCTCCCCATGCTGAGGCCATCGTTGTCGCCTACATAGTAGGCATAGGTATTGGGCATCCGATACCAGCCGTAGATCTCCCCTTTGATATACATCGAGCCGTAGGAGTTCTCGAGGTAGAAATCAGTCATCGAGCCGGTCGGGTTGTGGATCGGATCAGTATCCCGATTGGAAAAGAGCAGCGAATCAAAATCCGCCGGAGTGGCCGCGATTGATTGCGCGTCCCAAACCCAGTCGGAGAAATCGACCAGGATCACGACAGCCATCACTGTATCCACCGCGGTTCCGGCCGAGGCCGGTTTTACCCGATGGATCCGTTCGAGCACCGATGGTTCTTCCGGGGCACAACCACCGGCCTCCTTGAAGGCTCGGAGGTTCGCCATTTTCTGCTCAAAGATCCCCTCAGATTTCCATTTGGCGATCGCCTCAGGAGAGGGCGGTACCGCCAGAGATGCTTCGATAAGGAGCAACAC
>JAYRFH010000242.1:0-17820 GCA_041908405.1 Candidatus Zixiibacteriota bacterium | reverse complement strand
TTAGAGTGAAGCCCTGGATTCTGTGTTTTTCGGAGCCTTGTGAATGCACAAAGATGGTGAGAAGAACTTTCTTTCCCCCTCCGATCATGCCACTATAATAGAGTCGACAACTCTTAATGCCGCTCGGCTGGTCAGAACATTCATAACTGGCAAACTGTAGTGCTTCGAGGTTTGGAAATAGACCGCGGAGTTCAGCCATTTGACCCTTGAACTTCTGTGCGTCTATCTGCAAACGGACTATCGGATCAAGCCAATTGTGTAATTGATCATCATCCCTGTCATTGTATGCTTTGCGAAAGAAGCTTCCGAGGTTCTCACGCGCGATCTCAGAATCAAGTGAGTCAGGCAGTTCAGGTGCGTCCTTACTATTCAAAACAGCTATCGAAACCAGGAGATTGATCAGAGTCAACGCCATTAGTACTAATAGTAAAGGGAGGAGGAACTTTGGATATCCTACTATCTCTACTACGCCCTGCTTCTTCGGAGAAGCCGAATCATTCATTTCATTTTCAGTCATTTCCTCTCCTCATTCTTCGAACCAAGTTCGCCAGTCCGTCTGCCTATACGCTGGTCGACATGCAAATGAAGATACCAGGTCGACACCGAAATGTAAACGAAAACGGCGAGGTCTCATAACCCCGCCGGCGAGTTGAATAGTATTCAGCGGCTTTAGACCGCCGATTTTAACTTGGCTTGAGGCAGCACGATCTCTTTCCACTCGAGCGCCTTGGTCGGGCAGAAGTGGGCGCAGACCGGATCACCACCGCATAGATCGCACTTAATCACCAGGTCGTGTACTTTGTCGTGCAGCGAACATCCAAACGGACAGGCCGCGACACAGGCCATACAACGGACGCAGACCTTCGGGTCGATCTCATACGCCCCGGTGGTCGGATTCATGGTGATGGCGTTCACCAGACACGACTTCACGCAGGCCGGGTCCTCACACTGGAAACAAACGACCGGTACATAAAGATCCTTTAATCCACCGGGAAGGGGATAGATCCTGCTTCGGCCGGGTTTGCCATTGACCTGATGGGTGAAAGAACAGGCGAGTTCGCACGTCCTGCACCCGGTGCAAAGATTTGGATTGACCAGGAAACGGTGCTTCATTTCACATCCTCCCGACTCCAGGCAACTATGCCGCCGAGATTGGTGGCGGTCTCCTTGCGATGCGACTCGTCATTCAGGTCGAAATAGTCCGCCGGGATATTCCGGTGTTTCACCAGATACTCGGCGAATTCGCGGGTGATGGTCGGCGCGCCGGTCCGCTTGTCGGTGACCATCTCGAACTGCTTTTTCCAGATTGTCCGGGTCTTTCCCGTATCCGAGAACTTGATGTAGTTGGTCGGGCAATTGAGCGCGCAGGCGAGACAACCGACACAGGCGTCGGGGGCTTCACCGAGCGGCGGGGCGATCTCTTTGCCATGGCCGCGATTGACGGTCGAGATGGCATGGAACCCCATCGTGTCGCAGATGCGGGTGCAGATGCTGCAGAGAATGCAGTCATTCGGCTCCGGGACCGGCTGGAAGCTGGTCGAGTTTATGCCGTAATCCGCCGCGAGCTGTTGGATCAGCGGGGTCTGCGGATTGCGGGCTAACATCAGGTCGATGATCGTCTTGCGCAGTTCTATCACACGCGTCGAGTGGGTCTGTACAATCAAACCCTCGGCGACGGGATAGAGGCAGGATGTCACCATATCTGACCAGCCGTTCCAGTCCGCTTTGGTGATCTCCACCATGCAGACGCGGCAGCCGCCATATGGTTCGACAGCGTCATGCTGGCAGAGCGAGGGGACATCGATCCCGTCCCGACGGAGCACCTTGAGCAGATACTCTCCTTCGGTCGCGCGAACCAGCTTGCCGTTGACGGTTATCGTCACAGTTTTCATAGTCATTTGACCTCGATCGCGTCGTACTTGCAGACCGCCACGCAGGCGCCGCACTTCTCACACTTATCCTGGTGAATGAAATGCGGTTTCTTCTTTTCGCCGGTGATGGCGTTATAGGCACAGGCAGTGATACAGGCGACACAGCCGGTGCACTTGTCCTCAAGCACGGTGTAAGTGATGAGCGATTTGCAGACCCCGGCCGGGCAGCGTTTCTCCCGGATATGGGCCAGATACTCATCACGGAAATATTTGATGGTCGACAGGAACGGGTTGGGCCCCGATTTGCCAAGTCCACAGAGCGAACCGACAATGATGGAATCAGAGAGCTTCTCCATCTTGTCGAGATCTGCTTCGGTTCCCTCGCCATTGCATATTTTGAGTGTCAGTTCGTGAAGTTGATACAGACCCTCGCGGCAGGGAACACATTTGCCGCAGGATTCGGAGACCAGGAACGAGAGGAAGTACCGCGCGACATCGACCATGCAGGTCTTGTCGTCCATCACGATCATTCCGCCTGAACCCATCATCGAGCCGACCTTGGTCAGGGAATCGAAATCAACCGGAAGATCAAGCATCGATTCGGGCAAGCACCCGCCCGATGGCCCACCGGTCTGGACCGCCTTGAAAGGGCGGTTCTCCAGAATACCACCGCCTATTTCGTAAATGATCGTACGTAGCGTAGTCCCCATAGCTACCTCGATCAATCCGGTATTACGAACTTTACCGACCAGCGAGAATGCCTTGGTGCCGCTGTTATTCTTGCATCCGATGGAAGTGTACCAGTCAGCGCCCCTGAGCATGATGATCGGGACATTGGCGAAGGTCTCGACATTGTTGAGGACGGTCGGCCGGTCATGCAGGCCTTTGACGACCGAGCGGATATATTTCGCGCGTGGTTCGCCAACTTCGCCGGCGACTGAGCGCATCAGCGCGGAGGATTCGCCGCAGACAAACGCTCCCGCGCCGCGATTGATGCGGATCCTGAATGAGAAGTCAGTCCCCAGGATATTGTCACCGAGAATGCCGTTCGCCTCACAGTCATCGATCGCTTTCTGCAGATGAACGACCGCCAGCGGATACTCCTCGCGGACGTAGATATACCCTTGTTTGGCGCCGATAGCGTACGCGCAGATCATCATTCCTTCCAGCACGGAATGCGGGTCGCCTTCCATGATGGAGCGATCCATAAATGCGCCGGGGTCGCCCTCGTCACCATTACAGATGACGTAGTGGACATCGGACTTAACATCGCGGCAGGTCCGCCATTTTTTGCCGGCAGGGAATCCGCCGCCGCCACGCCCACGCAGACCGGATTTGGTGATCTCCTTGATGACATCATCCGGGGTCATGGTCAGCGCTCTGGCGAGTGCCTGGTAGCCTTCGACCGCGATATATTCGCGGATATCATTGGCTGCGATCTTGCCGAGATTGCGCAGAGCGATTCGCGACTGGTGCGCGAAAAAGTTGACATCGTGATACTTCTCTATCCGATGTTCCGTCACCGGATCCTTGTAAAGGAGCGGGGAGAGTATCTCGCCGGTCGCGATAGTTTTGTCGACGATATTGGCGACATCTTTCGGCTTCACATGCGTATAGAAAGTTCCCTGTGGTTCGATTACCACCAGCGGGCCTTGTTCGCAGAATCCGTGACAGCCCGTCTCTTTGACCGCTTCAACGGTGAAGTCCTTGATATTCTTTTCGGCCAGATGAGTGTGGAACGCGTCGACTATCGCCTTCGCGCCGTTGGCCAGACAGCCGGTGCCGCAGCAGACGATCACCTTTTTCGGCATCCGTTCCTGCTGGGCGGCCAGTTCAACATGTCTTTTTTTCAGTTCCTGAGGATTGGCGATGATACACATATCAACCTTCCTTCAGGAGTTTTTTGGCGGTGTTGACTTTCACGCCGCCGTGGTACTTTTCATTTACGATCACCACCGGAGCCATGGCGCAGGCGCCAACACAGGCAACGACCTCGATGGAGAATTCCATATCCGAGGTGGTCTGCCCGGCTTTGATGCCGAGGTGGTTCTCTATCTGATCCTGGATGAGCGCAGCGCCGCGGATATGACACGCGGTGCCGGTGCAGATGCGGACAATGCGCTTGCCTTTCGGCACCAGCGAGAAAGCATTGTAGAAAGTCGCGACCGAAAAGACCTTGGACAGCGGGACATCCAGCGCAGTCGCGGTCGCTTTCAGGGCCTCGCAGGGGAGATAATGGTATTCCTTTTGGATCTCCTGCAGGATCATGATAATCGAGCCCGGTTCCTGCGGATGGCGCGCGATCAGTTCCGGCAATTTGGAAAAGTCATGGCTTACCGAGGGAGCACTCACGCATGACTCCTTTCGGCAATAGCCGCCAATCCAAGTTGGTAGCCGGCTTCGAATACTTTCATATTGGTCTCGAGTAGGTCTTTCTTGGACCCCAGTTTTTCTTCAAGCACTTTGAGCACAGTCTTGTGTTCAACGATACCAGTGGCCGCGACAAAGCAGCCGAGCACCGCGACATTGGTTGATTTGACCGAACCTCCGTGCAAAGCCATCTGGTTGGCAGGGATAAGGATCTGTTTGATATCAGTTCTGTCGCTGCTGACATTGATCAGCGACGAATTAACGATCAACAGCCCGCCCGGTTTGACACGAGGGGAGAACTTGTCAAATGACGGACGATTGAACACACAGCAGGCGGTCGGGTTGTTGATGATCGGCGAACCGATGCGGACATCGCTGATCACTACCGTGCAATAGGCGGTTCCGCCACGCATCTCCGGCCCGTACGACGGTAGCCAGACGACATTCTTGCCTTCTTTGATGCCGCTGTAGGCGAGAAGCTGTCCGGCAACCATCACGCCCTGGCCGCCAAAGCCGGCCATGGTGACTTCGTATTGCTTCATTTCGTCCCCTCCGGTGTTTTGTAGACGCCGAGCGGGAAGTAGCTCTTTAGATTCGCTTCAACCCAATTGGTCGCTTCAGCCGGAGTTTTTCCCCAGTTGGTCGGACAGGTGGAGAGGACCTCGACGAGCGAGAAGCACTTGTTTTCGATCTGGTACTGGAAAGCCCGTCGAATCGCTTTCTTAGTTCGAATGATCTGTTGCGGATAGTGAACCGCCACTCGCTCCAGGTAGGCCGGTGTGACCAAACCCGAGAGCAGTTCACACATCCGTATCGGCATACCCGTCTTGGAAGTATCGCGCCCCATTGGGCAGGTTGTGGCGACCTGGCCGGAAAGCGTGGTCGGCGCCATCTGGCCGCCGGTCATGCCGTAGATGGCATTGTTCACGAAGATGGTGGTAAACTTCTCACCACGGTTTGCGGCATGGACTATCTCACTCATGCCGATCGACGCCAGATCACCGTCTCCCTGATATGTGAAAACGATCATGTCCGGGCGAATCCGCTTGAATCCGGTCGCCAGCGCGGGGGCGCGACCGTGGGGCGACTCGAGAAAATCGGTGTTGAAATAGTTGTACGCGAGTACCGAGCAACCTACGGGGGCGACCCCGACCGTTCGTTCGCGCACGCCGAGTTCATCGAGCACTTCGGCAACTAATCTATGGATCACGCCGTGCGTACATCCGGGGCAGTAGTGAGTCACTACATCCTGAAGCGCGTCCGGTCGTGCAAATGTCGTAGTCAGCGTATGCATAGGTTCATGCCTTCGCTTTCGCCGGCGCCGAGGCCAGCAATTGCTTTATCTGGTCAATAACTTCTTCGGGCGATGGGACAATACCGCCCGTCCGACCGAAAAATTTCACCGGTTTCTGTCTGGCAACCACGCGTTCAACATCCTCCACCATCTGTCCCATACTCATCTCGACGGTCAGCACCGTCTCGATATTCGACTTGGTTGCCTCGTCATAAAGTTGCTTCTCAGGGAAGGGGAAGCAGGAGATGGGGCGGAAGAGGCCAATGGAGATCCCTTGCGGCTCCAGTTCATCAATTACGGTCTGGCAGATACGGGCCATCGTGCCGTACGCGACCAGCAATATCTTGTTTTTCGGCGAGGTCTTGTAGCACTCGTAGCGAACTTCGTCCCGCTTCATGATCTCGTACTTCTCGTGAAGAACGATGTTGTTTTTCTCGAGCGCGATCGGGTCGAGAAAAAGCGACTTGACGACAAGCGGTCGTCGGTCGTGCGCGCCGGTCGCCGCCCAGGTCTTTTCGGGCAGCGGTTCTTCGGTGAATGTTTCAGGAAACTCCACCGGCTCCATCATTTGGCCGATCATACCATCGCCGATGAGCATCACCGGATTGCGATATTTGTCGGCGAGATGGAAGGCCTGCATAGTCAGGTCGACTGCTTCCTGTATAGTCGAAGGAGCGAGCACGAGCAGGCGATAGTCGCCATGTCCGCCGCCTTTGGTCGCCTGGAAGTAATCTGATTGAGCAGGGAGAATGCCGCCAAGGCCGGGACCTCCGCGCATGATATTAAGCAGGACGACCGGCAACTGCGCGCCAGCCATATATGAGATTGACTCCTGCATCAGCGAAATACCCGGGCTGGAAGAAGTCGTAAAAACTCGCTTGCCGGTCGAGGCCGCGCCGAAGAGCATGTTGCCGACCGCAACCTCGGACTCCGCCTGGAGGAACACTCCGCCAACCTGGGGGAGACGCTTGGCGAGGTACTCGCCGACTTCGTTTTGTGGAGTGATAGGATAGGCGAAATAGTAGAGCGCGCCGGCACGGACCGCCGCCTCCGCGATCGCCTCATTCCCTTTCATCAATATCTTGGCCATCGTTCACCACTCTCAATAGTCGTACAGGATGTACATTTGCCCGTGATGGTTCACCGATATGGCGGCATCGGGGCAGGTTATGGCGCAGATCTTGCAGCCAATACAGCGCGAAGGATCATGCATCTGCGCATAAAAATAGCCACGCAAGGTGATCTCCTTCGACATGGAGAGGATCTTCTGCGGGCAGGCTTTGACGCACAGCTCGCACCCCTTGCAGTGGTTTTTGTCGATTACTACACCAGGCATTAACGTATCCTCAATCGTTTGTCTGTCCAGGTATGGCCGATATGTTCCCAGGGTTTGACCAGCGCGCGGTCAAGCACCAGTATCGGGACATTACATGTCGCCGGGTCGAGTTGTGAGGCGATCGGCGCCACCGCGCTGATGAATACAACTGGAAGCGTGCTTCGCTGGCTTACCCGGCGAGCCAGCGAAAGACCTTCCAGCACGATCTCCGCAGTCGTATCCTGCATGAGATGAGTATTTGATATTAGACCGGTAAAACGGAGGCGCGACGATGACTCTATCTCGCCCATCAGGCGAAGCGTACCGTCAACATCGGATGTAAATGGCCGCCGCGCGTTGTGCACGAGAAGCATTTCGTAGCTTCCCGGCTGAATCGCGTCGGCGAGTGAACTGAGTACCCGTGCGCCGATATCATCACCGCCGACATCCAGGATAAGCCATCCTTCGCGATTCTCGATCGCGGTGCGAATATCCGGAATGATGATCGGCAAATCCGCATGGACATGCGGGCCGGCAGGGACGAGAGATTTGACGCCGAATGTCTCAAGCTGCTCTGCTGCTTGACGCGAACGGAAATACGGGTTGACTATATCCAGATCGGCAACAGAGACAGGTTCGGTGCTGTTTTGAGCAAGCTGTTTGGCGAGGTTGACCGAGACCTCGGACTTGCCACTACCATAGCCGCCGACGATGATGATAGTCTTCTGGCGAAAAACAGGAAAGAGAGGTGTCCGATCTTCGTGCGCCATGGTCCAGTTTTCTTGCCTCTATCGTCGTCCGGTCTAATCAGTTAGAACCATTCGAAAGAAAATTAGTCTTAATTGTCCACTCTTAAAAATATCGCCAGAATGGTCGGTGAAGTCAAGGCGAATTGTGAAAAAAATAACGATGAAATGGCATTTGACAACTTCATCGCTCTCTCATTATATTCTTGCACAATAGAGGCTTACAGGCAAATAGGATGCAAATTGTTTTATTTTAAACACACCGATAAGTATGATTTTATGAGACACCATTTCCCACGTATTCTCCTGTCCATGGCCGTGTTAGTCGGCTTGATGGTCTCTGGCTGCGGCAGCAGCGACAAGACAGAGGTAGAGCCGCAGACTACGGATTCCAGCCTGACTTCGGCTACACCATCGGCACCCAAGCTCCCGCCATGGGAAGACCCCAAGTACGCCGCGTGGAAAAAGGCCGAATTTGAGAATGTGGTCGTCTACTATCCGCCTGGCCATATTCACGAGGCGCAGATGCCACAGGCGGCCAAAGACTACAAATCAGCCATCACCAAGATCAGCGGCACCGCCCGATTACCCGTGCCGACCGACACTGTCAAGGTCTTCTACTATACTGGTCCCGGGCAGGCGTATGAGTTTACCGGCCGTGACTTTCCGTTTGGTGACAGCCTCGCGGTCCACTATTGGCCGAACTACTCGCGCGGCCCGTCGCTTATGCAGCGGCTCTTCTACAGCTATTTTGGAAGTTGGTCTAGTCAGCGGATCATGCATCATGGCCTGATCGCGCTCTTCGATTTCGCGGGGGAGAACCACCACCAGTCCACACTGGAGTATCTGCGCGATACCTTCTTCATTCCGTTGACGCGGCTCCAGAATGATACCTTGATGAATAGCGATGTCGAGCGTTACCAGACGGCCGAGGCCGGCTCACTGGTGGCGTTCATTCTGGCGACTCGCGGTAACACGAGCATCGAAGCGCTCTATCGCTCGACGCTCCCATTCGATCAGGCGGTGCAACAGGCGCTGGGAATATCGATTGATTCTCTCCAGCAGGAGTGGATCGAGTTCGTACAGATGAATACAGGGCCGATCGACACGACCCAAGTTAAGACAGGACAATAACCGGGCAACGAAGCGCGGGCAGTGAATCTGTCCGCCGAGGGACACAGAACATGGCTGATGCAGAATGGAAAACGGCGATAACAGACATCGGCCCCGGAAAGATCCGGGTACGCGGATACGATATTGCCGATATTATGGCGAATCTGTCATATGCCGAAGCGGTCTACCTGATTCTCAAAGGAGAACTTCCGACAAAAGCCGAGGCGGCCTTAATGAACGCGATCCTGGTCTCATCGATCGACCATGGCGCCTCGCCGCCATCGGTACTTGGGACGCGCACAGTTCTCTCCGGCGGAAACTCACTTAACGCGGCGATCGCCGGCGGTGTGCTGGTGATAGGCGATACCCATGGTGGCGCGATCGAGCAATCCGCGAAGATACTGCAGGAGTGGGCAAGGAAAGACGGCGACCCTTCGACGCTCGCGTCACAGATAGTTGATTGGCTGAATCAGGGCAAGAGGCGGATGCCGGGGTTTGGGCATCGCCTGCATAATGTCGACCCCCGCACCGGCAAGCTGTTTGAAATAGCGGCGACCCACGGCTACAGCGGTCGCCATATCGAGATCTGCAAAGCGCTTGAAAAAGCGCTGGCCGAAAAGACCGGCAAGCAACTCCCCATCAATGTCGATGGCGCTATCGCGGCGGTCATTTCGGATATGGGATTTGACTGGCGGCTCGGCAAAGGGTTCTTCATCATCTCGCGCACACCCGGGTTGCTGGCCCATGCCTATGAAGAATTGACGAGGGAGAAGCCGATGCGGAAGCTCGGGCCGATGCCGTTCGAGTACGATGGTCCGGCGGAGCGGAAGATCCCGAAGTAGTCTATTTTGACCGGATATAGTATCTTAGACCGGCACTCAGTCAAGGGTGCCGGTTCTGTTAACCTACAGCAGTTAGATAAGACCAACAGGAAACAGGCGTGAAAGCTCGCCAGTCAGCATCACAACGTAGTGGTAGCACCAGTCCCGATCAGATCGGGCTGATGATCTATTCATTTGCGCTGGCCGCATGTGGCATTGCGGCGTTGATGCCCGCCTCCCGCATATGGGGATTTAACTGGTGGGGATATTTCCCGGTCTGGGGAATCGGAGTGTGGCTGGTGTTGGGCGTCGCGCTGGCTGTCGCGTCAAAATCGCTGTCGCGCGTTGGCGCTGAGTCCGCAGAACTGTCCTCATCTCATTTCTGGATATTCAGTGGCGGAGCCGTCGGGCTGCTGATCATTGGTTTTATCCTGCTTCCGTCCTCCACCTATTTCTCCGGCGATGGATACCAATTGCTGAGCCGACTCGCCGATGGCCACTCTATTGCCAAAGACTGGGATTTTGGTTCAACCGCCCTCATCGAATCTGTCCACCGCATGCTCGGTGGAAATGGCGAGCCGGGCGCGCTGAAGACCTATCGGTCGATCTCAGTTGTAGCAGGTGTTCTCGGTTCACTATTCACGCTCCTCTTGGCGCGACGGTTGCCGCTCACCCGCCTTCAGCACTTACTGTTTGTTCTGGGGATGTTGACGGGCGGGTATATGCTGATGTTCTTCGGCCATGTCGAGAACTACAGCTTGTTGGTGGCGGTAGTCCTGGTCTATTCACTGGCCGGCTATTTGGTTGTGCTCGACCGCCTGTCGATACTCTGGTTGATCCCAATTCTGGTCGCGGCGGTTCTGCTTCACCTTGTCGCGGTAGCGCTCTTTCCGAGCTTCATAATTCTATTGGTGCGCAAGAGCGCCGGATTCCACAAACTGACAGAGATAATCCACGCTAAGCCGCTCCCCATCATTGCTGGAGTAGTGATAGTTGGCGCGATCTGTTATCATCTCATTCAGCAGAATGTCCTGTTCCTGCAGTTTGCCCTTTTGTCGGTGATCCCGGATCGGTTTGCGGTTGAAGGCGAGTGGCTCTTTTCTCCGAAACATCTGGTCGATATGCTGAACCTGATACTTTTGCTCAGCCCGATGTCTTTGTTCCTGCTGGTTCGTCCATGGGGGAAGAAAGAGTCAGGTTCAAGCGAGCACACCACGCTCTACCTCTGGGCACTGGTGTTGGGGACACTCGGCATGGTGTTTGTCATGCGCTCCGGTATCGGCATGCCGCGTGATTGGGATCTTTTCGCGATTGCCGGACCACCACTGGTTCTCGCCACACTGGCGACGATTTTCCGCTGGGGTACACAGAAGAAATGGCTGCTCCCGGTCATCGGTCTGGCGATCTCGCTGAATCTCATCCTGCTGATTCCTCGAGTAGTGGTGAATGTCACCGATGAGATCGCGGTACAGCATTTCAAGTCATATCTCGATCTTGACTTCATTCGTGGACGTAACGCCCGCAAACTGCTCGTCAATTACTACCGCCAGCATGGTCAGGTGGTCGCCGCGGACCGTGAACAAGCTCGCGCCGAGGGAGATTATCCCGAGAGTAGACTGGCACAACAGGCGGCCAGTCATATTCAGGCGGGTCGATTCAAGGAAGCTTCAGATGTGTACTGGCGGGTGATAGAGATGAACCCGTTGTTCTCCGATGCCTGGGCGAACATTGGCGCCTGCTATATGCAGATGGGGAAGCTGGATAGCGCGTACCAGTTGGCGATAGTCGGCAATCATACCAATCCGAACAATTTGCAGACGGTCAATATTCTTGGAGTGGTGTGTATGCGAACCGGGAGGTTGGATGAGGCGGAGGAGTGGCTCGTGCGGGCATATGAGATTGACCATGGATACTGGCGCGGCATCGGCAATCGGGCGCTGCTCAGGATAAAACAGGGACGACCGAGCGAAGCACTGGATTTCGTCAGGCAAGTTGCCGCTCGCGAGGATTCCCCCGCGGATTACCTCCGCTCACTTTCGGATTCGCTAGTCGCTTCGAATGCACTGTCAGAAGCAGTCGAGGGATATCGACTGGCGATCCAGAAGGGATTGGACGCCCAGAAAGCCGACTCGTTGACAACTCAATACCCGCAACTTCAAGACTGATTCCAATGGACCGTTTTCCCGCACTACTGAGGTCGAGGCTGCTCTGGGTCTGCCTGTTTGCGGTAGTAGCGGTAAGCGGAGTGGTTCTTCGTGTCCAGTCTCTCACCGCGGATCTTCCCGCATACTTCACCAGCAAGAGTCAGGATCTCACCACCGATGGATCATTCCTCACGCTGTACGCGCGCAACGCGATAGAGCAGGGGGAGTGGGATCCGGCAGGGTACGCGCCATGGAAACAGTTCAAGCTGACGTTGGTAACTGGCGTCAGCTACCTGGTATACCATGTACTTGGAGTCTCACGGTTCAGTTCAAATCTTGTCGGTCTGCTTCTGAGTTCTTGCGGTCTCGTCTTTTTTCTCTTTGGCCTGGCGTACGCGGTCTCAAGAAGGAGCCTGCTTTTTGCGGCCGTGGCATTAGCCGCCAGCTATCCGCTCATCATCTTCTCACGGACGCCTCTGGCCGAGAACAGCCTGATCTTCTTCCTTAGCATTATCTTTTTCGACTACATGCGATGGTCGGACCGGTGGTGGGGCGTGACCCTGCTCGGAGTATTATGCGCGGCCGCGGGTCTGGTTGGCAAAGTGAATGGGTTCCTGTTTCTTGCCGCTCCACTAGTATATCTGTTGGCGAAGGGGAGACACGGCTTCCGTCCTGCCGCATTACTTGTCGCGGTGACCGCTGTGGTCAGCCTGGTCTATTCTTCCATCCTTTTCGCCGAGCAGGGACTATTCTCCTTTCTCTTTGCTCACACAGTAGATCAGGCAGGCACGCCGGTTGGACTCAGCTCACCATTGCATTTCATTGAGACCGTTATCTCCTTTGGGCGGTCGCGAATTCATCAGCTTGCGCCGGTAGAAAGCGTGCTGGCGTTTTTCGCGCTCACGTCTTTTGTTTTCAAGGGCATACCCCACAGTGAGCCTGCGCGCAAATTGGTGCTCTTTAATGTTGGTTTGCTTGGGATCTGGATACTTGGTGTGGGGCCATTCAACTACCTGCCGATGCGCTATGCCCTGCTGATATTGCCGTCAATAACCGCCGTGTCCGCTGCCTGGTTTGATACAACGCCACTTGAACTGAAGAAGGGTACTCGCTGGATCGGCTGGCCGCGCGTCGTCGTGCTGATCCTACTCAACTGGTATCTCTGCTTTGTTCTCGCGAATTGGCTGATATCTGATTCGATGGTGTACGAGGTCGTGCAAAGGCAGGTTTGGTTTGGTCTGCTGGCGGCGCTTTTCATAACTTCGATTGAGTTGCTTCTGGCTTCTAAACGCGACATTACGATAAGCGATCGTATGCGAGGAGCGTTGCTCCCAGTTGCTATCGTCGCGGCAGTGATGGTCACTGCCGTTCAACTCTACTCCTGGTTCCAAAGAAAGACACACACTATAGATGAGGCCGTGCGCGATATGAAAGCGGTTGTCGGGGCAGATGCCGTGATCGGCGGGCCGTACGGCCCGGTACTCGCCGATGGAAATGGACTGACCGGATTTCCGCTGTTTATCGCAGAGGATTTTTCCACGACACGCGCAATTCTACAGAAATATCCGGTCACTCATCTGGCGGTGCTGAATGAGGACTGGCAGCGCCTTAGCACTACAGTCGCGGAAATGGGTAACGCTTCAGTCGTCGTGCGCTACTGGCTGCGCGACAATGTTGTGGCCGTGGTCCGCATCGCCGGGCTGTTCAATGCCCAATCGAAGAAGTACCAGTTGAGTTCATACGAACTCGCGTTGCGGGCCTTGGAGCATCAGGATAGAAATACCGCTTATGCGCTTCTCAAGGCCTGCACTGAGAGATATGCCGACGCCAAGTCGCCGGCTATCACGCTCTATCATGCATCTGTCACGCCGGAGTCAATGATCTCCATGCAGCCGCTCATTGATCGACTGCTGACGGCGAACAGCACCGATTTCACGGTCAATCTGTTAGCGGCCGTTTATTACAAACACCTCGCGGCAACATCTCCTTCGGGGGGATACCAGGCCAGAGCGGAGGTGTTAAAAGCTGAGGCATTGCGCCTCTGTCCGGAGAATGAAACGGTTGTCGAAAACGGCTACAAGTATTATGATCCGACAGACAGGATACTTCGCTGAGCATGAAACGACTCTATCTCTACATAGCACTCCTCATCGCGCTGGCGATCGCACTCGGTATGCGCGTATATGATATTACCGCTGACCTTCCAGCCTATTTCAGCGGCGGCGGACAGGACTTCACGACTGATTCTTCTTACCTGACACTGTACGCCAAGACCGCGGTGCAATTCGGCACTTGGGATCTCTTCGGGTTTGAGCCGTGGAGCGCGTTCAAGATATCGATGATCTCCGGAGTCAGTTACCTGATTTTTATTCTCATGGGGGTCTCGCGCGCAACCGCGGCGTACGCCGGAACCGCATTGCAGTTATGCGGTCTGATCTTTGTCGTTATAGGATGCGCCCGATACTTGAAACCGCGCTCGCTGATTCTCATAGCCATTCTCTTTTCGACCAATTACCTACTGGTTCTGTACGGGCGGGTGCCGTTCTCAGAGAACGGCATGCTTTTTCTGGCCGGGATGACTTTCATGGTCTACGCCTACTGGTTCGAATCGCTCTGGGGAAAGATCGCGGTCGGCATCCTGATCGCCCTGACCGCGCTTCTGGGAAAAAGCTTTGGATTCTTGTTAGCCGGCGGACCACTCTTGTATCTGTTGATCACTGATCGCAAGAAACTGCTGCTCCCCGCCGTGTACATTATCGGCGCCGTTGCCGCGACCACCCTGATCTTTACATCGTTCTTCCATGGCGAGGGAGGACTGTTCGGGTTCATCTACGAATACGGCGTGGGGGAACATGGCACGCCGCACGGTTTCAGCTCGCCGCTTGGGTTCGTTGAGTCATTGGTCTCCATCTCGTCGACCGGACTGCATGAATACACGCCGGCATTGAGTATTATCTTCTGGTTGGCCGCGCTACTGATGGTCGCAACTAGTCACAAGTCAGATACGCTTGACAAAGTGTCGCTCTTCATGGTCGGGTGGATGATCACCTGGCTGGTCGCGCTGTCGCCATTCAATTACCACCCCGTGCGCTACCTGTTTGTGGTGATGATCCCCATGACCGTCATACTGGCAGTAGTCATTGAACGGCTTGAGGGCGGCGGGCTGACGCTGGCAAAGAGATGGCACATCTGGCGAATGCTTCTGTTGGTGATGTTGAACTGGTATGCGGTCTTCACGCTCGGCAAGGGGATATTCTACGACACCCGCGTTCAGGAAGTTATGCACCCGCTGGTTTGGAAATCGCTTCCGATAAGTCTGGTGATCAGCGCGGTCGTGTTTTTGCTGGCGCGCACACTTAAATGGAGGCCGATTCTATCGAGAAAAGTCGTGCTGTCAGTTGTGCTCGCCGCGCTTATAATCGCGACTGACCTCTGGCAGTTCTCCTCCTGGTTCAGGATACGCACGCATATGATCGATGACGCCGCGCGCGATACCGCCGCTATACTCGGCGATGGCGCGGTTGTTGGTGGGCAGTATGGTCCCGCGGTGACCTCTGACTCCAAGTTTGGTAGTCTGCGGCTTTTCCTGCGGGGTGATTTCAAAGCGTTCGAGCAACAGCTCAAGCAGTATCCTGTCACCCATATCGCAGTCGGCACAAACAGCCTGGCGGATCATCTGGCCAACAGCCGACTCCTGCAGAGCGCGCCGGTCCTGACAACCTTCTGGTTGCGCGACAATTTCGTGAAACTCCAACGGGTTAACCATCTAACCGGCAATCAGCAGGCGGAGAAGTACCGTCCAACCGAATTTGAGAAGGCGATCGACCTTATGTACGCCCGACGTTTCGAAGAAGCCGGCATTCTGCTGGGACGGTTCATCCAGGAACATCCGAATAACAAAGCCGCGCTTTTAGAGCAATATTATCTGGTCCAGTTCCTGCGCGGACCGGCCGCCGCCAAAGACGCGTTGGATGCTCTCTATGCGAGTGCCAAGGATGATTACGCGATCGGTCTGACGGCCGCGATCTACTACAAACATATGGCTGAGCAGACCGGTAGCGCCGAAGCCCGCGCCAAAAGTCAGCAGTATCTCGAAGAATCGGTGCGCCTCAGCGGAAGTCAGGGGGAGAATACGCGCGAGATGTTCCGCACCTACCTGCCTTCGGACCGGGTCGTGAAATAACCAATGCACAGCAAAACCGGAAGAATTATGAATTCAAAACTCGCCATACTGGTTCTCGGCACTTTCTTCATCGTTCTGGTCGCGCTCAATGGATGCGCGCCCTCCAAGACGACTTCGGTTGAAGAGGTAACGCCTCCGACTGTCTCCGATGTCAAGCCGGTCGACCTGAGTGTTATCCCCGGCGACCAGGGGATGACCGTGGAATGGAAGCGCAAGGGGGACGGCCTCATCTCCGGCTATAATATCTATATCAGCGACGATCAACAGATAGGCGACTCTACCAAACCATTCAATTTTGAGCCGTACCCCGGCGATACGAATCCCGAGGATGGCGTCGAGACTTTCAAGGCCGAAGGCCTCGAGAATGGGAAGCGATACTTTGTGTCGGTGAGAGTGATCCGCCCGGATCGTTCGCTCTCGCGTTCATCCAACCAAGCGTCGACCATCTGCGGGCCGCGCGGAGAGATCGTCATCGAGTCGCGCTATTCGGGAGAACATGACGGCTATGCACTGGCGGAGAATCAATACGTGCGGGCGTTCGCGAAGAACAATGACCTCTACTTCTACAGCAGCAATGGATTCGACTATCTCGCCTCGCCGAGTCGACTCGACGGATTCAACCGGAAAAGCCTGTTTAGCAATCTCTCTGTAAAGGGGTCATTGTCAGAGATACGGACTGCAGTATCGAAACTGAAAGTGAATCCGAATTCTGAACGCGCGGAACTCAAAATCGGTGACTGGATACTGATCAGAACCGCGGATAATCACAACGGATTGCTGAAAGTTCTTGGATTTGAGGGCGAGGGAAAAGCACGCAAAGTCCGACTTGAATTCGCGTTTTGTCCGGCGGAAGGTGAAATGGTCTTCTGATTCTCAGCGCATTCGTTTCAGGATCGCGTCCCCGAATTTCTCGATATCGGACATTTCCAGATAGACCTGTCCGGAGATGCGCATCCAGAGCCGTCCGCGGTAGCCATGTATCTGTGCCTCGATCTTCTCCTCAAACAGCATCTCATCACGCAGCGCAAACGCATCGGCCTTGCTGCTTCCGAATTTCTCCGGCAGAGGGAGGGTGGCCATTGTCCCGATCATCGTCTCCGGAGTGTGAAGCGTGGTGCCAAATTGCCTGCAGAGCCAATTGGCCCCCTCCCATGCGATGGCGAAATTGTACGCGCGCACGGCGTTGACATCGAGCGACTGCAAAAAATCGATCCCTTTCGGGGCCGCGAGATAGTTGGTCGGGTCCTTGGTGCCGACCCAATCGAACTCTTCGGTCATCCCTTTGTCGAATCCCCAGGAGATAACCGGCGAGTGAATTGTCCGCTGATGTTGTTTGTCGGCCCAGAGGATACCGCAGCCTCGCGGGGCGAATGCCCATTTGTGCAGATTGCCGACATACCAATCGACTCCCAGCGCCGAGATATTGAGATCAAGCGCGCCAGGGGCATGGGCGCCATCGACCAGAATAGGCACTGACCGTTTGCGACAGACCGCGGCGATCTCGGCCAACGGCATCACCAGCGCGCTTTCCGACGTAATGTGATCAATCAACGCCAAACGAGTCTTTGGCCCGATCGCGTCCTCAACCACCTAGACGATCTGGTGCGGATCGGTGATCGGGAAGGGGAGGGGGACGACTCTGACCGTTGCCCTGGTTATTCGCCCCACAAACTGCGCGGTGTAAATGATCGAGCCATAGGCGTGCTCAAGGAGAATGATCTCATCGTCCGGCCGGAAATCGATAGACTGGAGGATCGCATTGATACCGGTCGTGGCGTTGTCGACAAAGACCAGATCCTCGCCGTTGACTCCCAAAAACTGGGCGACTTTGTCCGCTGCCTGGCGAATCAGCGGCTTCGGCTGAAGCGGCTTGCCATGCTGAAACGTAAACTCGCGAAACATGAATCGCGCCGGGTCGGTCTCCATGATATCGCGAAGTCGCTGCTGCTCATTGAGCACGACT
>JAYRFH010000241.1:0-6852 GCA_041908405.1 Candidatus Zixiibacteriota bacterium | reverse complement strand
TTCGCCAGCCGGTGATCGCGCGGGTGAATGGCGCGGCGATTGGGGGCGGGACGGGTTTTGTGGCGGTCTGCGATTTTGCGATCGCGGCGGAGTCGGCCAAGTTCTCGTTTTCGGAAGTGAAGATAGGGGTGGTGCCGGCCTGTATTGGACCGTATGTGGTGAAGAAAATAGGTGAGGGGAGATCGCGCGAGTTATTTATTACGGGCGAACGAATGGGAGCTTCGCGCGCGGCAGAAGTCGGTCTGGTGAACAAGGTGGTCGCGGATGACCACTTGGATGCCGCGGTCGCGGAGTATGTAGACGCGATACTGTCATCGGGGCCGGAGGCGGTGGCGATGGCGAAGCGGTTGATAGGCGCGGTGCCGACGATGGCTCCTGAGGAGTTCATGCCGTATACGGCGGAGATGATCGCCAAGCTCCGTATTTCACCCGAGGGGCAAGAGGGGATGGACGCGTTTCTGAATAAGCGGACGCCGAAGTGGGTGGGATTTCTCGAGCAAGGCGCCAAGGGGGATTGACGATGGCAAGAAAGCTAACGGTTAGTCTGGAACGAAATTGGGCCATGAAAGTGACACGCGTCTCTGTCGTTGGCAGGAAACTAGTTTATGTCATATTGGCAGAACGCAAGCAACAGTACACCAATGGAAAGTCTCAAGTTGTGTACATAGGCACGACTCAAAATGGAGTATCTAGAGTAGCTAGTAGCGCTGCTGACAAGACGGACAAGGTATTATCACTGAGAGGGGTCCGTCACTTTACGGTCCGGATTGTAACCTGTGCTGCGAAACAGAATGTCAAATCCTGGACAAAACTAGAGCGAGCTCTGATCTTACAATTCCGAGAGCTTTACGGAGAAGTGCCTAAATTCAATAAGTCTGGGAAGAAGATTCGAGAAACAGACGAATTCAAACACTTCAGAAGGGAACGAATCAGGACAATCGTTCAAAACCTAGACAATTGAGTGCAGTTGTTCGTCGGCCTGAGCGGAGTCGAAGGCCTTTTAGGGTTTGGGTTAGTGGATATGTGAAGGCTTGTCGATGTAGATCCGGATCTGTTCTTTGAGGACAGACAGTTTATCGGCCTTCGACCTTGTATCAAGTTCAGGGCACGCCACGCTCAGGCCGATGGCCTTCGATGGCGCAAGGGCATACGCTGGATGCCCGCCTTCGCGGCATGATGCAGACACTAGTTCTTCATGAATTACCAAGTGATGGACTGAAAACTTATGTCGAAACCATTCTTTAAAAAGATTCTTGTGGCGAATCGGTCGGAGATCGCGGTGCGGGTGATGAACGCGTGCCGTTCGCTGGGGATACCATCGGTCGCAGTCTTCTCCGAGGCGGACAAAAACAGCAAACATCGGTGGCAGGCGGATGAATCGGTCTTTATCGGCCCACCGCCGCCGCGTGAATCGTATCTGGATATCGCCAAGATAATCGATGCCGCGAAACAGACCGGGTGTGACGCGATACATCCGGGATACGGTTTTCTTGCGGAAAACCCGCTGTTGCCGAAAGCGTGCGCGGATGCAGGGTTAACCTTCATCGGCCCCGGTCCGGAGGCGATGCGGTTACTTGGCAACAAGGTTGAGTCGCGCATCAAGATGGCGGATGCCGGGGTGCCACTCATTCCCGGGATGCGCGCGAGCGGCGACAAGTTGTCCGAGTTTGAGGACGCCGCAAAGAAGGCCGGCTTCCCGGTGCTTATCAAAGCGGCCGCCGGCGGCGGAGGAAAAGGGATGCGGGTGGTGCATGATCCGAAGGACCTGGCATCATCGATAGACGCCGCGCGCCGTGAGGCTAAAAACGCGTTCGGCGATGAAACTGTTTATCTCGAAAAGTACATTGCCAATCCACGGCATATCGAGTTTCAGGTGCTGGGGGATCATCACGGGAACACGATTCATCTGTTCGAGCGCGAGTGCTCGATACAGCGGAGACACCAGAAGATAGTCGAGGAGACGCCCTCGATAGCGTTGACGCCGGAGTTGAGAGCGAAAATGGGTGCCGACGCGGTGAAAGTAGCGCAGGCCGCGCACTACACGAATGCGGGGACGGTTGAATTCCTGCTGGATGAATCCGGCCATTACTATTTCCTCGAAATGAATACCCGTATCCAGGTGGAGCACCCGATCACGGAGATGGTGACGGGCGTCGATCTGGTGGTGGAGCAGATACGGGTCGCGGCGGGGTTGCCGCTGTCGAAAGAGCTACAGAATCTGTCACAGCGCGGGCACGCGATCGAGTGCCGAATCTACGCAGAGGATGGCGAGAACAATTTCATGCCATCAACCGGGACAGTGCTACTCTACAGCGAGCCGGTTGGGCCGGGGATCCGCGTTGACAGCGGGATAGACAAAGGTTCGGAGATAACGATCAATTATGATCCGATCATGGCGAAGTTGATAGTGCATTCGGTGGATAGGGCATCGGCGATATCCAAGATGATCGACGCGCTGAAGCAGTACAAAATATTGGGGGTTAAAACATCGCGGAAATTCATGATCGAGGTATTGGAACACCCGGAGTTCGTCGTCGGGAAGACCTACACCAATTTCATCGAAAAGCATATGTCAACGCGTGCGACGGAGTGGCCGGAGATCGGTCCGCTGGCGGCCGCGGCAGCATCGGTAGCGGCGGACAGTACTCCAATGGTCGCGGCTACGGGAGGGAAAGCGCAAGTTCCGACCCCATGGCAACTGCTGGGAGAGTGGCAGATCGGAGGGTCGATCCGTGGCTAAGTATGACCTTCGGTATCAGGAGACAGAGCACTCAGTCGAATTGAAAGCGACAGACTCAGGATACCTCGCGACTGTGGGAGGGAAAGAGTATCAACTCACTCCGCATGGTGAGAACCTATTCGCGGTGCTTGTCGACGGGAGACGTTCGTTGGTCGCGGCAGTGAAGCACAAGGGGACGTTTTATGTCGATATCGACGCGATGCAGGTCGAATTGACGGATGCGTCGGATGCGACAATCTCGGCCGGAGGCGGGGACCATGCCGGGGAGAAGGACAAGATATTCGCGCCGATGCCAGGGAAGATCGTGAAGATAATGGTGGCGGTGGGGGACGCGGTTGAGATCAAACAGCCGATGGTGATAGTTGAAGCGATGAAGATGGAGAACCAGGTGAACGCGCGCGCCAAGGGGAAGGTGAAGGCGGTCAATTTCGCGGCGGGGGATCAGGTCGATACGGAGAGACCGATAATCGAGCTTGAACTGAGCGAGTAGAGAATTAGAAGAGCAATCCGAATGTCAGGCGGCCGAAACGGTAGTCACCGAAGTGGTCGCTGATGATATTCACTCCGGCCAATTCCACGAAGAATCCAAGGGGGGATTTTCCTTTTCGTTCCATTCCCAATCCAACCTCGACCAGCGGCTTTTTCTCGCTGACTTCCTGACCAACGAGATACTGACCGGGGAGCGGATCCTTGAGTTCAATCGTGCCGTATCCGCCACCGGCAAAGAGGTAGAGACGGGAGTCGGATTGCCATGAGGGGGTGAGTTTCAGGTCGAAAGTCCCCGCGGCGATGGTAACATCGGACGAGTTTTCTTCGCGTGCGCTGAGCATGAGGTAATGGCCGGAGACCTGGAAGGAAACTTCGGGCATGCTGGTGAATGGACGAATCTCCAGGCCGAGCGCGCCGCCGATGCCGTTATCCGCGAGATCGCCGAGGCGGTCGATGGCGAGGACAGGGGAGGCCCCGAGCTTCACGGCGAAGCGATCAAGGTCCACAGGCTGCGCCTCAACCGAGGCCGCGACCATCAGGAGCACCATGAGGATAAAAACGTATCGGTACATAATCGAATTACCGTGGGCTAGCATGGATAAGTCCCTCCGGCGTCTCGAATATATATACGCAGGATTGGCTGGCAAGGAGGAAAAAGAGTGGGAGAAAATGAAAACGGACCGGATGGGAGATCCGGTCCGTGTATTCACGTAGTCATGGTAGACTAGAACTTGATGCCGAGCGTGATCGGGATGGCGTTGTATTTGATCTCATCGCCATTGATGCTCAGGTAGCGCGCCTGCAGGAAGAGGCTGAACGCAGGGCCGGAGCTGAGATTGAGTCCACCGCCGACATTCCAGTACATCTTGTTCTCTTTGGCGAAGACGATCGTGCCCGAGCCGAGGGAGCTTTCGTAGTCGAGATCCGACGGCTGCAGGCGGGCCCATCCAGCGCCACCGAAGAAGTACGGCTTAAGCGGCATCATCGGGAGCGATGGCGCAAATTTCAGGTCGGCGCCGACGAGAAACGCGTTGAACGTACCGCCGCTGACGGAGGTGTAGTCATTAGCCTCCAAGAGAGCGTCGGTATCGGCCGAGAAGGTGTGGAATTCACCTTTGGGGACAAACTGCAGGGCCGGGGCGAAATTGAGTCCAAGCCCGACCATGGCGTGCAGACCCATCTTGTAGTCGTTGGAGAAGTCGCCATTGGGGAGCGACGCGCCGCCACCTACGTAGAGGTTGAATGGCTTGACCGACTGGGCCGAGGCCGACAGGGCGATCAGCGAAAGAAGCATCACGAAAAGGGCTATCCGTTTCATTCGTATTTCCTCCTTTAGAGGTTATACCCATATTTGACGCACATAGTCTATTATCGGAAGGAAGCGGGGAGGAAATGAGGGGAGAATGGCTGAAAGTGGGGGTTAAAAAAGGGGCCGAAAGATTCGGCCCCGTAAAGAGTTAGCTGGCGATTATGCCAGGCAATTGGGTCGGCTTAGAGGAATGAGAAGCCAATGAAGATGCCCATATTCTGGGTTTTTACATCGCCTTCAAAAGTCTCAGTGTCGACCACCATGTCTTCGGCGACATTGGTCAGGCCCATGTCATAGCGGAACTCAAAGGTGAGCTGGCCGCTAGTTCCCATCGGAATCCCGGCACCCAGGCCCAGTACCGCGGTGAAATCCGTGCTCTTGAAGGAATCCTTGATGTCTTCATCGTAGTCGTCATCGGTACCTTCGAGCTTGTCCTTTGCGGAGAGAAGAATTCCAACCGAGGGACCGGCATAAATAAATGGGTCAAAATTGCCGGCGGTGGGAATATTGAACTTGAGCAGAACGGGAATCTGCATGTAGGTCATGGTGACCTTGTCGGTAACATCGCCCTGTTCAAACTTCACACCCTTGGTGTTGTAGAGAATTTCAGGCTGAATCGCGAAGCTTGGGCTGAACGAGTATTCGATAAAGCCACCGACCGCGAATCCCATCAGATTCTTGATGTCAACATTGTTTTCATCAGCGATGAGGTCGATGTTGTCGCCTGTGGCTTTCGCCATCACCACACCAGCCTTAAAGCCGGCGCCGGTCAGGCCCTTGACAGGATCCTGGGCCATTGCACTGATCGCCAGTAACATCACCAGGGTCAGAACGAAAAGGGATTTCTTCACTGTAAACCTCCGTGGTTGAATTTGCGGGAAATATCCCCATGTGCTTACTTCACACGCGGAGTCTTTGCCCGGACTCTTCGTTGTTAAGATAGATTAATTATACCATCATGAGGCAAAAGGAAAGATAAAAAAAGAGGCCAATCTATCTGATTGGCCTGCAAGGAGAAAAATCGGTTGGTTTAGAAGCGGATGCCTACGGTCACGGGGATAAACGCGTCGGAACCACCATCGCCACTAATCGACACGTAGCGGCCCTGAAGGAACCAGGCCATCGCACCGTTCGAAGCAAGGTCGATTCCTCCACCAAACTCAAAATAGAAATCTGTGGAGCTGAAATCCTCAAACTTCGATGATGCGAAGCCAAGACCACCCAGCAGGAACGGCGAGACTTTCTGACCTTCTTTGGCAAAGCTGAAACGGGCATCGCCGCCAAACATGATCACATTGAGGGAGCCATCAACTCCGTCAATGTCCGACCCGAACGTGTGGAACTCTACTTTAGCGCGCGGCTGGAAGGTGGGGGAGACATTGAAGCCGAGAGCGCCAGAGGCATGGAGGCCCATGCCGAAAGCATCGCCAAAGTCACCCATTGGCAGGCCGAGACCGGCGCCGAGATAGAAGTTGGTTTTTTTCGCTGGGTCCTGGGCCTGGGCGCCAAGAGCGAGCAGCATGACAAGTCCGAGTGTGAGCAGGACTTTCTTCATTTCATCCTCCATTCGTGTGTGTTGCCCCTGGCGCACCCTTAGCGGAAAGATTCAGACGTGTGCACACGAGAGGGCGGTTAGCTGGGCCAAAGTAGACGGGGGAAGCTGGACTGTAAAGATAAAAAATATCTTCTATGTGGCGCAGCCGGTTCCGATCTTGCACGGGAGATTGTGAATTGATTCGCTTGATTTGGCCGGAACTGTCTGGTATATATCCCACTTAGAATTGGTATTTCAGCATACCCCAAGGAGGTCTTGAGTCCATGGCGTCACGCAATGAAGCATATATAGTCGCAGCCTGTCGTTCGGCGATAGGTGTACTGCACGGTGGGTTGGGAAGCATGACCGCGACCCAGTTAGGGGCACACGCGGTTCGCGAAGCGGTCAAACGGTCGGGAGTCAACCCGGCTGAAATTGATGAAGTTATCATGGGACAGGTGGTCCAGGGTGGAGCCGGTCAGGCGCCCGCTCGTCAGGCCGCTATCCACGGTGGTATTCCGGCAGAGGTTCCGGCGATGACCATCAACAAAGTATGTGGCTCAGGACTGAAGGCGGTGATGTTGGCGGCGCAGTCGATTCGCGCCGGTGACCAGCATGTGATCGTCGCAGGTGGGATGGAGTCTATGTCGCATACGCCGTATGTGATACGCGGCGCAAAGCAGGGGACAAAGTTCGGACATCAGAAATTGGATGATATAATGATCTCGGATGGACTCTGGTGCTCGTTCAAGGATTGGCACATGGGGAACGCGGCTGAAT
>JAYRFH010000240.1:0-4199 GCA_041908405.1 Candidatus Zixiibacteriota bacterium | reverse complement strand
CTGCCTGACAGGCGACCACACAGGCGTTACAGCCGGTGCAGGCCGTCAAGTCGATACTCATGCCCCACTGATAGCCGGTGTCATACTTGTGCTCATCCCACATCGGCAACAGCGGTGGGTGCGCGATCATCTCAGGATAAAACTGCCCGGTCTCCTGATACTGCGTAAGCGTCGCCTCGCGAAGGATTGGCCGCCCCTCCATCGAACCATGATCCTGCACGTTGGACAGCTTGTATGTCCGACCGACCGGACCGAGAGTCGCGCCGATTCCAAACCCGAACGCGTCAGTGGTCCGGACGCGATTCACATTAAACCCGACATTGTCCGCCACACGCCCGGCGGATGTCCGTCCATAACCGAGCTTCAACGTCACCGAATTATCTGCCTGACCCGGATTGACCCAGATCGGCATCTCGATCTCATGTCCTTTATAAGAAACTCGAGCTACGTCGCCAGACCGCAGGCCGAGCGCTTGTGCGGTTTTCTGACTTACCAGCGCCGCGTTATCCCATGACAAGCGGGTGATTGAGTCGGGAAGTTCCTGCAGCCAGCCGTTATTGGCATAGCGTCCATCATGCAGGTTCGATTCGGCAAAACAGATCTCAAGATTATTTGTGTCGGCTGTGCCTGTCGGCAGTGGATTGGCTGATAGGTGATTCCGCACGGCCATCGCGTCAAGCGTGATCGCTACCGGCGCACCTGCGCTATTCTCCAGCAATCCGTCATGCAGCACCTTGCGCCAGGCTTTTTCAAATCCCAACGGCGCCAGGGGACCCTGCCAGGTCTCTCGCACGACATCATATCCCTTTACCTTTGTCCCGGTCGCCAACAGACCCATCATTTCATACATCGACTGCGATGAAAACAGCGGCTCGATCAGCGGCTGCATGATACTCAGCGTCCCATCCAGCGCGCGAACGTCACCCCAGGTCTCCAGACAGTGCGACATCGGTAGATGCCACGTAGTCAACAGCGATGTCTCATCCACGTGGGAACTCAGATGAATCGAGTTCTTCACTTTGGGCAACGCGGCGGCAAACTGCAATTCAACCGGCGCGCTGTAGACGGGGTTTCCACCCAACATCACCAGCGTATCTACCGAGCCCGCCTTCATCTGCTCGGTCAAGCCCTTGAGCCCGGCATTTGACGGGAGGTAACTATCTTTGATCTCAACAAAAGTCAGCGTCGCGCCGAAATTGCCGAGCGCTTCATTCATTGCTATGGCAAGCGCGTGTACTGACGATGGCTGATGTTTCCCTACCAGTATCGCCGACTTGCCGCGCGAGCGCGCCAGGTCACGCGCCAGCCCGCTCAGCCACTTAGTGTCGTAATTGCCCGTTGAAGTGAGCCCAGCGAATGCCGGGAGATTCAGCCCCATCGACTGCAACTCGCGCCCGAGAGCGACAAGGAAATCACCCACCTGGCGAGACTGTATCCGCAACCGATGATCCGCGGTCGCGCCGGTCACACTGTAATTGCTCTCGACCACATAGAGTCGATTCATCTTATCGGTCTGCGCCATGACCCGACGGCCGTCAGCAAACTGGCGCGCCAGTCGAACGGAATCTGAGTCGTGCGCGATGAAATCCGCGTCCAGCGACAGGATCACCTCGGCTTTGTCGAGATGGTAGATCGGTTGTAGCGCCTTGCCGGTCGCTACTCGCACACCTTCATAGCTGTTCTCAGAGCTGAGCGGTTCGTATACCACCCAGGTCGCCAGCGGAAACTGCTTCTTTATCTGCTCCGCCAGACTATACAACGTTGGCGAATGGAATTCTTCGGTAAGAAACGCCAGCCCCTGCCCTTGATTCGCCTGGAAAAACGCCAGACGTTCACGCCAGAACGTAACAAAATCATCCCAATTGGAGACCGCGCCTCCCTTGGTCGGGATGCGCGAACGGTCCGGATCATACAGATTCAGGATCTCCGCCTGCATCAATACGCTAGAGGAACCACGCGTTGATGGATGCTGCGAATTTCCTTCGATCTTGGTCGGACGACCATTATTGCTTTTGACTAACAGGCCGAGCGCATTCTGCCCGAATGGCAGCGCTGTGGCGTAGAAATTCGGCATCCCAGGAGTGATCTCTTCCGGCTGCGTCACATACGGAACTATCTTGTCGACCGGACGACGACAACCGGCCAGACCGGCCAGCGCCACAGAGGCGCCCATTAATGTCAGGAAACTCCGGCGCGACCAACTATTGTCGAACTCCGATGCTCCCTGCGGGAATTCACGATGCAGAAACTCCTTGAACTCAGGAGTATTCTCCAACTGGTCGAGACTGCGCCAATATGCCAATCCGGTTGTAGGCTTCTTTTCTTTCATCGATGACATCCTGAACAGTCCTGGGGTGGATTGATCCCCCGCTCCTTTTTAACCCGCGCCGCGTACTCCAATTGGTCGGCCGGCGGCATCCACTTCATATTGGTGATCTCGCTGACCGGACGAAGATGCATGTCCGGATTGCGATGACAATCCAGGCACCAGCCCATACTTAGAGGCTGGACCAACTGCACCTCTTCCATGTCGGCCACATTGCCGTGACAGGACGCGCATCCCACCCCGGCATTCAAATGCGCGGAGTGATCGAAGAACGCGAAATCCGGAACCTTGTGGACACGCACCCACTGGATCGGCATGCCGCTGGCGAAACTCTCCCTCACCGGAAGCAACTTCGCGCTCTCCGGCAATACCAGCTTGTGGCAGTTCATGCAGGTCTGGGTCGGCGGAACATTCGCCTCATAAGACTTCTCCACCGCCGTGTGGCAGTAGCGACAATCCATCCCCAGATCACCCGCATGCAACTTGTGGCTGTATGGTACCGGCTGTTTCGGGCGATACCCGACATCCGTGTATTTGGGGGAGCCATAGTACCAGAAGAACAGCGTGACCGCGGCGAGCAGTGTGACGAAACCTCCGGCCATGAGCGGCGGAAGGTGATTGGTCCATTTCGGAAATATCTGAGCCATAGTATCAGATGCTTGTTACAATTTTCACAAAACCGTATCGTCCGGGCAATGAAAAACGCTAAGCCGCCCGGTCTGTATCATCATCGGTCTTGTGATCGTTCCTGGTTTTCCGTATTGGCTCGGAATTAAACCCCCAAACCAGCCCCTGTCAACCGACAATTCACGCAAAAAGGGAAAATGTAGACATCTTGGTTCCACTAACTATCTGTTACCCGGAAGGTAACTTAGAGAGCCCGCGTGACCAGAAAATCCGCGATGAGAGCCAGAAAAAGCCCGAAGAGGTAAACGATGGAGAACCCGAACAACCCCCGCATCGCCGGCACCGTCTTGAGCCGACGGGCCATTAGCGCCTTGCGTAACAAATATGCCCCCAGCCCGATTGCCACTACCAAATACAGCCAGCTGGCCCCGACGGCGAATACCGCCAAACTGACCAGGATCAGCGCATACGTATATATGAGGATCTGCTTATAGGTCGCGTCATCCCCCTTCACCACCGGAAGCATCGGCAAACGAGCCTTGATATAGTCCTCTTTACAATAGAGGGCCAGCGCCCAGAAGTGCGGCGGTGTCCACAAAAAGATGATCAGGAACAACAACCATGGCGCCACAGCGGTCTGTCCGGTTGCGGCCGCCCAGGCGCCAACCGGAGCCATCGCCCCCGCCGCCCCGCCAATCACGATATTCTGCCATGTGTGAGGTTTCAAAAACAGCGTATAGAACAACGCATAGAACAACAGCGTCGCCAGCGACATCAGCGCGGTCAACCAGTTGAAGAAAAATCCGAAAAGCAGCACTCCAACCAGCCCGATCGTCACCGCGAAGATCAACGCCTCGCGTTCACCCAGATAATGTAGCGGCAATGGCCGACGGCGCGCCGTCCGCTCCATCTTCGCGTCGATCTCTCTCTCGAAATATTGATTGAGCGCGTTCGCGCTCCCCCCGGTCAGATACAACCCCAGCAACACCAACAAGAACTTCCCCGGCTCATCCAGCAGACTTCCCTCCATCACCAACGCTGTCCCGCCGGTAAACAGCACGAGCAGCATGATGGTTGGTTTGGTCAGTTGGATGTAATGCCGAAGTCTGGTGAGCATGAATATCCTCTGGTTCTGTCCGGATGACATGTAAGTGCGCGGCAATTCGATCGAGAATCCACCCGGACGTGAGTCGTTCTGTGCAACAGCCCCGCGCGAGACAGGTTCCCCGGCACTTCGCGCGTGCCG
>JAYRFH010000239.1:0-2801 GCA_041908405.1 Candidatus Zixiibacteriota bacterium | reverse complement strand
TTCATGGTGTTGCGGAACTCGGATTTGCTCTGCTGATCCTCGGAGAAGAAAGCTTCTTCCGTCGCCGGGTCATCGGTGATCGGCGGTAAACCGCGAATCCCGCTGTAGGCAAATTCAAAGCCGGTGAAGCGTGACCAGACCGTGTACTCGGCATCCAACGCCACGGTCAGCTTTTCGGTGACGACACGCGAGATGCCAATACCGATAGACGGCGGGAGTTTGAGTTTGGTCTCGAATTCCGCGGGGAGCGGGATATTTTCGCCACTGGCGAACAAATAACCCAACTCACCGGGGCCGACTGGAGAACCCGGCACCAACAACGCGTTGATCTTCGGCATCAGGAATTGGAGATTCGCGTCGCCCTTGATAGTGATATCCTTGAGCGGCAGGTCAACCGTGAACGCGACATTCGTCTTCGGATTCAACTTGTATAGGACACCGGCATTGATGCCGAAGCCCCAGCCGTTTCCATCGTGCGAGGTCAATTCCGGAATGTTGCGATACGGTTCATCGGTCCACGGCTCTTCGGTCATGGCTGTGGGACGGAAATAGATATTATTGTAGATCAGATCGGCACGCTGGAGCTGCAATCCGATACCGATAGACAGCTTCTCCGGAATGAATTCGCGGGCCGCGGTCAACTGGAAGTTGACGACATCCAGATTGCAGGTGTACTGCTCCGCCGACAGATACTGGTCGACCGAGTCATTGTACGCGCGAATCGGGCTGAAGAGCTCCCAGCTGATGTTGTTGTCAAAGCGCTGGTACGCGGAAAGGCCAAAGACCGTTTCGCCCCAGAACGGCAAGCGCACCACGATACCGGCGGACGGATTGGACAGCACTTTGTGCTGATTGTACATCGTCACGTCGTTGAACACACCCAGCTCGTACTCACCATTGATCCGGTAGTTGGGGGTCAATTCGTTGCGCAGATGGAGGAAGGCAGCATTGCCTCCCACCTGGTTGTCTTTAAGAAACGCATATCCGGCCGGGTTGTACATAGCGGCACTCCAGTCGTCCGCGATCGCGCGGAACGCGCCACTCATTGCCCGGGCTTTCACGCCGACGCCGGTGTTTTCAAAACCGGCGGCCAGAATCGACGAGCCGAGCAGGGCAAGGGCCAGGACTGAAGTCACAGCAATTCGACGAATCCCCATCCTAGTCTCCATAGGCTATACAAATACCATTGATTATCAGTGAATTATCAGGGACACACGTTCGTGTGCGGCGGGAAGCATTCCGTGGCAATCTATTCATTAACTTTAACGTAGCTCACCAACATGCACACCCAACTCGTGTGCGCCTATCATTCAAAAAAACAGAATGCCAAGGTACAGTGGGGGGGTGGAATTGTCAAGGGGCATCGGACCAATTTTGCCCGGCTGTGGAGCGAATAACCCACTATACGTTCGCTACTTATCTCCTCCAACCAGAGACGCACAGCGCGCCGGTTCGTGAAAAGAATCTCGCCATTTCTCGTCCCCAAAACTTAAGAAATCTCAACCTACTTGTACCGGTTGCGGTTACTCCGCTCAAATGAGCCATCCCCATCGCCGCATGCACTACCCGAATTGGCCAGCTTAAGAGAACTTTTCGGAAGAGTTTTCCGCGCAATCGGGCAATTGATGCCGGAAACCAGTGTCACCCCTCCGCTGAATCCCGTGTGTCGATTCTCGTATCGCACTGCACAACAATAGGATAAGCGCAGGTGTTTCAATATGGCACTCACCTTGCTATTACCCAATGCGAGAGTGCGACAGGATGTCGCAAGAAAGTTGCTAGAGGAAGGTGACAATGAAACGACTGCTTTTACTCATCATTCTGGTGATCATTCTGGTCTCCCTGAATTGGTTCACCAAAGCTCACGCCCAGGATCTTGGGCAGATGAGCGCCGATGAAAAGGCCGCGCTGCTACAGAAGTATCAGTCGATGGCCAAGAATCGTCCAGCGACCACCCCGACCTATGAGAGCCCGGTCTACTATGACAGTAGTACGGTCATTCGTCTGCCGGAAATCTCGGCGAATAACTCTGTGAGCAACCCCCCGGCCACTTCTTCGACACGTGTGTCGCAGACGACAGGTCGTTCGACCAAACCATCTAGTGGGACATCTGACTCGGAAAATCTACAGGACTTTGGGACCCTGAGGCCATTTGGGCTGGAGCTGTTTGCCGGTCCGCGTGAGGATGCACCACCGGATGATATCGCGTCCGCGGGTGATTATATCCTCGGGCCGGGAGATAATATTGTCATCAGTCTCTGGGGGCGAGTCGAAGGGGAATACAACCTGACGGTAGACCGTGAAGGGAAGGTCTTCATTCCCAAGGTCGGCGAACTGGCTGTCTGGGGAAAAAAGCTTGATGACTTTCGCGCCTACGCGCATAACCGTTTCAGCCAGGTCTACTCAGAGTTTCAGTTGAATGTTTCGCTGGGGAAGATCCGTTCTATTCGCATCTATCTGACCGGTGAGGTCAACCATCCTGGCGCGTACACTGTTTCATCCCTTACCTCGCTCTTCAACGCTTTGTACCTCGCGGGTGGGCCGAATGAAAACGGCACCATGCGTGATATTCGCCTCATGCGCGGCGGCAAACAGATCGCCTCGATGGATCTCTACAGGTTTCTTTTGGAGGGTGACAACCGCTCGGACCTTCGCCTCGAATCTGGAGACGCTATCTTTGTCCCAGTTGCGGGACCACGTGTCGCGATCCGGGGACAGATACGCCGCCCGGCCATTTATGAACTAACGCACAACGAGACCTCGCTTGAGCTGGTCGGACTGGCGGGCAATGCCCTCCCCCA
>JAYRFH010000238.1:0-2034 GCA_041908405.1 Candidatus Zixiibacteriota bacterium | reverse complement strand
CGAATAAAGTGGTCAATTCCATTACAACTAAAACTGGCGATCGTCTATTTGAGTTAGCGGCATCCACTCGGCCCAAGATCGTTTTTATATTCTTGAACAACATTCTCTTCTACAGCACGAAATACCGGTTCAACCACCCCATCGAAGGGGTGATCCAGGTGATTAGCGAGATCCGGAGCAAGCTCGGTATCCCGGTCATCGTCTATTCTGGCTTTGAAGGATACGAACCTGCCGTACGTGCCGCCGGTGTTGAGTACTACTTCAAAGCTCCTTTCGGAATCGAAGAATTCCGGGCCGCCATCCGCGCGACTATCGACAAATACGGTATATAGTATGGTAAGGCGGGTCCGCCTTTGAACCCGCCTAATCTACATCAACCTTCTCACCCCACCCGTGCCGGCAGGATGATCATCGTCTTCTCCGTCAACTGAAGTCTCTTTTGGAGCGCAAACGCCGTCCCATTATGCAACAGCCGATTGTACCACCGCTCCCGCCCAAACACCAAATGCCCCGCGAAATAGGTGATGCGCGGATATTCCTCCGCCAACTTCCGACATATTTCATCCAGTTCCGCCACGGCATCGGTCCCGATCGCCATTCGTGACTCCGCCGGAAACCCCATCGAATTGGCCAATCGCACATACTTCTGGAGGTTCTCCTCTGTCTGTTGGTTCAGATGATCCAGCGCGTCCCGCACTTTGAACGCGTCCGAATCCACCACCGCCACCGCGACAAAGATGATATTTTCGCAATGCTCCGGGAAATCCCGGATCGTCTTGAGCGTGGTATGTATCCCTAGTCCGCCATACCCACCGACCATGATCACGCCCGTCGGTCTGGTCTTGTCGATCTCTCGTGTCACCGTGCTCTGCTCGGTCGGGAGATCCATCAGCGATGCGTACAGCCTCGTCAATCGAAGCGACATAGCCCGATAATGCCGGCGCACCGCCATGCAAATAAGTATGACCGCGGCCGTAACTAACAAGGTCACCCAGCCCCCCTGGCTGAATTTCTCCACCGATATCACGACCAAAATCGTAAGACAGAGGATCAACCCGATCAGGTGAATAGATATCTTCCGCTTCCACTTTCGTTCACTCTTACGATTGCCGAACCAGAACCGGCACATTCCTGTCTCGGTAATGGAGAAAGTCAGGAAGACATTGATGCTGTACATCACGACCAGATGCTGGACACTCCCGCCGGTATAGATCAGTGCGACCATAGCGGCCACACCCATTAGCAGTATCCCATTGCGCGTGGTCAATTGCTCTGAAAGGTTGGAGAATCTTCGCGGCATCCAACCATCGACCGCCATATTCGCCAGCACGCGCGGGCCATCCACAAACCCCGCCTGCGCCGCCACCACCAGCAATGCTCCCTCGGCAACGAGGGTCAGCACCACAAACGTTGCGCCGAACGGCACCACCTCCACAAATCGCTCCACCAGCACCGCGTTCATCGTTTTTCCCTCGACCGGCGTGATATTCCAGAGCAGATAGCAGAGTATCAATCCCGATGCCGTGAACGCCAGCGATGCCGCCATATAAATCATAGTCCGCTTGCCGGTCTGCACTTTTGGCTCGCGCATGATCGGCAACCCGTTCGATACCGCCTCGATTCCGGTGTACGTTCCGCCTCCCAGGGAGTAAGCATGGATGAACAGCAAAACAACACCACCAAACCCAAGTAGCGAAATTCCTGACGAAAACCCGTCTCCCACCGATTGGGTTACTTCCGGAAGATTCCCCGTATGGACCGCAAACCCGCCGACTATCAGGATCGCGTGGGTCGCTACAAAGAGTAGGAAGATAGGGAGGAGGATCAGGATTGATTCTTTCACCCCTCGCAGATTGATGGTGGTTAACCCGATTATCAGGATCGCTTCGGCCGGGAGCTTCAGGTAATGCCACTCCATCGGCAGGAACGAAAAGAGCGCGTCTCCCGCCGCCGCGATAGATATCGTGATCGTCAGCACATAATCCACAAGTAGGGCAGACCCCGACACCAAACCAGCCTTCTCACCCAGCAGGG
>JAYRFH010000237.1:0-11165 GCA_041908405.1 Candidatus Zixiibacteriota bacterium | reverse complement strand
CGTCTCCGGTTCGAGGTTCGGGCTGGCGAACGGATAATACGATCCGGCCGTGATACGAGCCTCGAGGAAGTCGTAGCCAAGATACAGACGGCGAAGGTCCGGTCGCTGGAAGAACTTGCCGTAGTTGATATGCATCTGGGTCCGATCCGAGATCGGGAACGCGATACCCAAACGCGGCGAGAGACGGGTGAACTTCTTGCTGTCTTCAAGATCCTCACGATCGAGAGACAGATCCGGTCCACCGGTGTAATCGAGCGGATAGGTCAGGTTCTTGATGCGGAGCGACTTGTAGTCGAAATAGTCGTAGCGCAGACCGAAGCTGACCACCAGGTTCTGCCATTCAAACCGATCCTCGATGAACAGGCCGAGATTGATGGGGTGTTTGACGTTGTTCCTGAAGTTGTCATCATCCGTCTCGTTGCCGAGCGAATCATAGCCGTAGCGATTGAGCAGATCCTGGCGATAGCCCTGTGTGGCGTCCAGATGCTCAAAGAAGCGCAGGGTATGACGCTGGAAATCGAAACCGGCTTTGAGAGTGTGGTTCTCCGTCCAATTGGAAGTAATGTCACCCTTGAAGCCGATGTAGGATGATTTTCTTTTCAGATAACCGGGCCAATAGGCTTCGTTATACGTCGTATCGCCAGTCGACTGGTAGACATACATCAGCGAGTCTTCCCAGAAGAGATCCATTGTATCTTCCTCTGGATTGGCGAACGGACGATCGTACGCCGCCAGGTCTTCACCGACCACGCCGTCTCCGCGGAAACGAGAGGTCTTGAAGTAGGAGGCGGAGATATTGTAGAACGTATTCGCGTTCAGCGTATGCGTGATCTTCGCGTTCAAGCCGAGGTTCTTGTCGTCGTAGCGCGGGTTGTGCTCAGGGATGAACAGGAAGATCTGACGGAATTCCTGCCATTTGTCGCGTGAGCCGTTGCCGCTCAAACCGAGTTTCAGATTCGGTGTGAAGCTGTAGTCGATCTTTCCCTGCAGCGAGAAACCATCAAGCGAGTTGTTGGGGAGGCGGCGGGTACCGTCAAAGCGATCGGTCAGTCCGTAGGCGTCCCAGATCTCATCGGTGCGGGAAGACGGTTCGCGATCACCCAGCCAGCGCTTTTCGCCCGACAGGAAGAAGAATCCCTTTTCGGTACCGGGGAGCGGGCCACTGATGTCGCCTGAATAGTAGTTGTGATCGTAGCTGCGGCTGGAGCCGATCAGGTTGTCCGTCACGATCTCCGCGTTCCCGTGGTATTCCTGGGAGCCGGAGTTGGTAGTGACATTGACCACACCAGAGGCAACGTTGCCGTATTCGGCGGAAAACGCGCCCGAGGTGACCTGAACTTCTTTGATCGCGTTGTTGTTGATGTTTGAGGTCGAAATACCGGTGAGCGGATCCTGTTGTGAGAAACCGTCCACGTAGTAAGCGACTTCCGATGGACGACCGCCGCGCAGGTTCAATTCCGCGCCAGTGCCGCCGACTGGTTCGCGCTGGCCGCGCTGACGAACGTCAACGTTGGATTGCATACGAACGACCGAGTTCTGGATACCGACGACCTGGTCGAAGCCACGAGTCGGCATAGCCAGCAATTCGTCACGCTTGACGATATCCACGGTTGTCGTTTTGTCCTTGAGGACCAACGGGCGCTCGGTGGTCACCTGGATGACCTTGCCGATATCCGTCGCCTGCGAACTCATCACCTCGTTTTGATACGTGGCAAGATCCGCGGAGACTTCAACGTTACTGATCTCAACGGTCGCATAACCAACAGCGGACAGTCTCAACATGTACGTTCCAACCGGAACGTTGAGAATTGAGTACTGACCGTTTTCGTTGGTCATGGCGCCCATGGTTGTGCCAACCACTGAGACAGAGACCCCGACGAGGGGTTCCTTGGTCTGCGAATCGGAGATCACACCAGTGATCTTTCCGACCGTCGCAGCCATCGCTGTCCCTGCAAGAAGACACAGCATGAGCACGACGAGAGTAAGGCATTTGAGCTTCATGCTTCTCTTCCCTTTAGTTAAAGCGTTACAGATATGTAGTTTGTTGCTTGAATTGTCGTTACCAAACGTGTGCAGAGCATACCTCCTTTAAGCGTTCCCTTATTCAAACTGGCGTTCCTTGCTCATCTTTCTCCAAATAGGCCAATTCCACAATAAAGTGTCAACAACAACTTTGTTGTCCACGAGCGCCCAAGTCGCTTGCGGGCCTTAACTTGGGTCAATTCGACCGCGCCGCGCGCAGGTCGTCGGATGTGTCAGCGTGAGGGTCGTAAAAATCGTGCGTCGAATCCGCCCGTTCTTGCCTATTTGCGGCTGGCAGACTGATCGCAGAGGGCGAGCCCACGCGCCTGTTCACACTCCCGATTCCCCGGGACCAGTGCTCCTGCATCATGCGATGGCAGGTCGCGTTGCGTTGTCAGTATGTGGTCGTGTCGGCCGCGAATCATCTGTCGCAGCGTCACCTAGATACTATCGGCGGTTGAGCGATAATCCTTAACCGCATTCAGTTAAGGAGTGTGAGACCGTTCAGCGTCAGGCTCCGGCGTTCCGCTCATCAGACGCTGAAAGCTAGCCCATCTAATAACCAATACGGACTCTCCCTCACAGTGTGCAGTATATTTTTTGAAGTTGCCCACACGAATGCAGTGAGTACCTTAGCAAGAGCAAACGAGACTTCAACGCAAGACGATGAACGCATCCGAACTATTTCTCATCCCCAACCTGCTGAGTTTGTCGCGCATCGCGCTGACGCCAGTGGTTGGTTACTTCTTGTGGCGCAACGATTCAGCCAGCACTTTCGTCTGCCTTCTGTTGCTTGTTGTCGCCGCGTTGACCGATGCTTTGGATGGCTGGGCCGCACGCAAAATGGGAAAGATCACCCAGCTCGGATTGATCCTCGATCCGCTCGCGGATAAGATCTTCGCCGCTCTGTTGATTGTCGAACTGATCCTTTTCCGGGATTTTCCTGTCTGGCTCGCAAGCGCGATCATCGGGCGTGACCTGCTGATCCTGCTGGCCGGATTGATCATTCTGGATAAGCGAAAGGTCGCAGTTGGTTCAACGTTGACTGGAAAGTACGCTTTTTTTGCGATCGTGGTCTTGATCGGATGCTCGGTGATACGATTTGATTCGGGTGTGAAGATCGTCGCAGTTTTTACGCTGCTGCTGTTAGTCGCTTCGCTGCTGATCTATGCTCGTGTCTTCCTGGCCCAAGTGCGCGGCACAACAATCCCACCGTTCGTTGATCGCCCTCTCTATCAATTCATGCGCATCGGGGCGACGGCCTTTGTCCTGACGTTCTGTCTGTGGGTTTATTTGGGAGAGAAATTCGGAATTCTGCCATTGCCGTGGTGAGCAGTCACGAGGTCATGGCGGCAGCATCGACGGTTATCTCCCCTATCACTTCACCCGACCTCACCAGCCAGGCGCGACGCGCGAGATTCATCGCCGGACAGGCATGATTTGGGATAACGCGAAGTCTCTCCCCGACTGACAGTCCTTGCGGAAGTGACGCAGCGACCACAGCGTGTTCTTCCGAGAGTCTGCTGATCGTAAGCGGCGCACCGACAATCTGTCCGAAACCGGACAATCGTGTTGAACCGTGCGCACCAGAATCGGAGCTGAATACTTTACTGCCAGAGTCGAGGACAAAACGGTCCTCATGAACTGAAGTGATAGTCGTTAACACAGAAAGGGCGCACTCATTCCATGAAGCAACTCCCAGTGCAACCTGGATGGCGTCATTGAAAATGTAATTCCCCACGCGGAGTTCTGTGACTCCTGGGGTGGACGCGGCCCATCGTGCTGTTGGAGTTGAACCAACTGAGATAGCAGGAGTCTCGATCCCCTCATGTCGCAGTGATTCGGCGATACTGACCAGGAGAGAGCCTTCTGCTCTTGCGATCTGCTCTACCTGCGTATGGTCACTCGCCGCGTACGCATGCCCCGCATGCGTGAGAAGTCCGGCAAACTTCGTGTGGCCGGAGGATTGAATGAGTTTGGCCAGTTGCAGGATTTCCGGGAAATCGGCAAGTCCGGCGCGATGCAGTCCCGAATCTATTTCGATGAAAAGTGGGATCGACAATCCGTGCTGGCCACAAATCTCCGCGATTTGTCGAACATTCTCCGGTGAATCAACCGCGCAACTGATTGTCGTGCGTGACGCGAGTGCCGCCAACCGTTCTATCTTATGTTTACCAACGATCTGATTGGCTATCTGGATATCAGTAACACCTGCATCGGCCATCACTTCGGCCTCGCCAAGTTTGGCGACCGCGATACCGCAGGCTCCCGCCTTGAGTTGGCGCTTGGTCAACTCGATCGATTTGTGTGTTTTGATATGAGGCCGAAGCAGAACTCCATGCTCGTTGGCGAGTGTTTGCATGCGTGTGATATTGTCATCGAGGATCTCGACATCGATGAGAATCGCCGGGGTATCCAGTTCGTCTATCGGGAATGGGAAATGAGGCATCGCACTCCCCCGATCACTTGCCCGCCAGACGCTGTCGCAGGAGCTGAGCCGGGGAGACAGATTCACGATGTGGGGACCATCCTATAGTGCAGACCAACTGGTACAGAGAAGCAAGAAAACGAGCGCGGGCGTCCACTAATCGATTCTGCGCGTTGGAGGCGGACTGGCCGGCCTGCAGAGTCGCGTCAATTCCCGCGGCACCCGAGGAATAGTTCTCAATCGCGGAGGCCACGATTGCGGTGGAGAGTTCAGCTTCCCGCTCGGCGGCTATCGCCTGCGCGGCGGCTCCTGCGAGTTCGCGGACCAGTTGGCTGACTTCCTCCATTAACTGTAGACTAGTCTGATCCTTAAGATACTCCAACTCGCTCAGGCGTGCTCGCGCGCTCTGTATTTCTTTCTTGCGGTGGCTACCGTCAAAAAGCGGCCAACGTACATATGCGCCGACCGACCATGACGGATTCTGTTCATCAAGCTCTCCGTAGCTCCCTAATTCATCGGTGAAATCCAGCGACGATCGAACTCCCACGCTTGGCCATGGCATCGAGCGAAGCACCGAGATCTGAGCGGATTGCGTATTGATGGCCGCGGAAGATCTGCGGGCGGATGGACTGTCGGTCAGCGCGGCGCGTACCAATTGGTTGATAGTCTGCTGCCTGTTCGCTTCGGTCGAGATATGCGGACGGATCAATTCATAGGCATGCCAGAACGCGTCCTCAGAGAGTAACGTCGAATCAAGAAGAAACGCGTTTCCTGACGGCTGATTCATGATCGCGTTCAAACGGATCTGTGTGGTGCGAATATCTGTTTCCAGTCCGGCCACCAACTGACGGTCGTAAAGTTCCTCGGCACGCCAGCGAGTCAATTCGGCGCGCGCACGCTCCCCCGAAGCAACCATGCCGCGTGCGATCTCTGTGGTTGTATTGGCCAGATGTATCTGGAGTTGTTGAATGGATCGTGCCGAATGGGCGCGCAGCGCGTCATAGTAAGCTGAGGCAACATGTGACTCAAGCGCCAACGAAGCTGAGTCCTGGCTCGCCCGATCCATTCCCAGTTCGCTATTTGCTTTTGAAACGCGTCGACTTGACTCAAGCGACCAAACTGGCAGATCCAGCGAGAGACCTGCCCGATACCTTTCATTACGGATCAACTCCGGTGTGGGGACCAGAATTTGGTTGTTGTGGACCGTGTGATCATCGACATAGTCAACAGAGCCTAGAGCAGTAAGTGTCGGGCGGAGCGAGGTCCTGGCCAGGCCCGACCGTGCTTCAGCTTGTGCGATCCTGTCCTGCCACGCCACGTATCCTGGATTCAGATCGAACGCCTTGGTGACAACATCCGACAGGGTCTGTACCGCCAATGGTTGATCCTGACCGGCTCTGATAAGTTCTGCCTCGGTAGACATCTCCAGCGTAATATCTATCCCCAAGCTCGCGGCGGTCTGGGTATTGATGGAAAGTTTTGCCGTAAACGGGAGTTGAGTGGGCAAACTCTGGGGAGAGCTACCACGGAAGATCTGCAGAGCTTTCCAGGCGGCGAAACGGGCTTCGGCCTCATGTGGAAGGACCGCGGACGAAATAAGCACTCCTTTGTCGACCGCATACAGCCCTTCATAGCTGATGGAGCTTCGTCGATCGCCGGCAAGTCGTCCGGACAGTTCCTTTATCCTTTCGGCATCCAGCCCCCAAAGCGGAAAGAGATAAACCGCGTCTACATCGGAAGGGAGTGCCGCGTAGGCTTTGAGATACGCGTACGTACCTTGGTTGTTATGGCCAAAGGCGGAGGTCGATGCTGCTCCCAGTGACTGGCAGATCGATTCGACTCTGGACAACAGTCGTGATGAATCCATACCGGTCGGAAAAAAGAGCATGCCCAATTTCTTGAAGGGCTTCAGGCGGTACAAGAGCGCAATATCGTTTTCCACTTTGTTGGGAGTAGCCTGAACTGTCAGGTTACGATAGTTGGGGCGATAGGTCGAGTCGGACAATCCCTCAAGAAACGGGTCAGTCCGTCCGAGCGCGATCATTGGACCAGTGTAGCCAGCCTCGAGTAGATCTTCGGTGACCCACGGGCCGATGGTGATAACAAGGTCGATATCCTTGCGCGCGGCCAATTGTCGAGCTTTCGCCCGGCTCGAATCACGATTCCACTCTGCGGAGCGAAACGCGGAAGCCTGAAATTGGAACGTCGTGTCGGACGGGAGGAGCAGGGTGAGTGTGCGATCAAAGGATGTTTGTACCGCACTGAACGGAGCGTAGTCACCGGCCTGAAAGAAAGCCAATTTGAACTGTTTGGCATTCGCGACTGAGGCGGCCAGACAGATGGAAGCCAATGCTAAGAAAATGCGGATCGATCTCATAAGCCGTTATACTCCAACGGGCAACTCCTGGCCCGCAGAAAGTATATCCGGTTGGCTGACACTTGCCAATAGATTTCTGGGGCTATGCGCCGGACGGGACTTTGGCGATCACTTGTTGAACCAGGGCTGTCAAGTCCTGCGGCTTATATGGTTTTTGTAGGAAATAGACTCCCTGACGGAGGGCATCCGGGACTTCAGACTCCTCGAGTTGGTCACCACTGGAAAAGATGCATGGCATTCCTGGCGCCAGCTTGCGTATCTCGAACAACAAATCGATTCCGGACATGCCTGGGAGGTTGTAGTCGAGGATAACGAGATTGACAGTCGATAGATTCTCAGAGAGAAGATAGAGCCCGTTGACCGGCGTATCGGCGGTCAGGGTCGCCTGTCCGGCGCGTTGCAGAATTTTGGTGGCCAGGACGCGTATGACCTCTTCGTCATCGACGATCAAGACAGACATGCAGATCTCCGCTTCAAAACGTGTGGTCGGACATCGGGCGATGATCCAACCGTTGCAGGATGTGCCGCGACTTGCCCGGATCACGGAGCCCAAACGACTTTTCGGATATATCGGAATCGCGACGGATGTTGTAAAGTTTGAGTTTTTGCCACTCCATAATTTTTCGTTGACAGCAAGCTTTGAGCGAATATATTGGCGAAACTAATCAGGAAATGATCCGTACTGAAGATTTGGCCCAAAACCTCGGAACCGCTGTGAGAAAGGACAGAACGATGGTGAAAAATATGAGCACCGTACTTGCCAATGCATCTGGCAATGTCGTTCGCGGCGGAAGAGGTCTGTCCAATTGGTAAGAAGGACGAGACAAGATTTGACCCGCCGCACGTGTAAGTTCGGCGGGTTTTTTGTTGCCCGCAAGCGTACTTAACCGATTGAACAGTAGAAAGTTATTGATACCTATATGAGTCAGGACATTTTCGAAGACCAGAAACTTACGCCGGAAGAACAGGCGATAAGCAGTCGGCGGGCTTTCGCCAGCCTCCTCCCCCTGCTGTATGAACATCGCGGGCAGTTGTTCATCGCGTTCGCTCTTCTGGTAATCGCGACATTGCTTGGCCTGGCCTGGCCGGTGCTTTTGAAGCACGCCTTCGATGTCAATATCACATCCGGGGATTATGCCGGATTGATCTGGACCACGCTGGCCATCGCGGCAATGCAGGGGTTGACCCTGTACCTGAGCTACGTGCAGCGGATCAAACTGGAGACCGTTGGCCAAAACGTCATGCTCGAACTTAAGCAACGGCTGTTCGGACATACTTTGGGCCTCGATGTTTCTTTCTTCGACCGCCACCCGGTCGGTCGCTTGATGTCGAGAGTCGAATCCGATACCGAAGCATTGCGGATGATGTTCACGACCACCGCGGTCGCGCTGATAGGCGACGTGTTGCTGATAGTCGGGACGTTCTCCGTCATGTTCTATTATAGTTGGCGTCTGACCATGATCCTGGTCTGCATTGTGCCGGTCGTGGCGGTCACGCTCTACATCTTTTATCGCATTACCACTCCGAGATTTCTGGAAGTGCGCAAGAAGATGGCGGAGATAACCGCGACCTTGACCGAGTTCCTGCACGGGATGCAGATCATCCAGATCTTCAATCGCGGCCAATACGCGCGAGAGAAACTGAACGCCGTGAACGCCGAGAAATTCAAGAATGATTCCTTCGCCGAGATCGGCGTGGTGGTCTTCTTCAATTTCGTCGCCTTTACTCAGTATCTGGCGATCGGCCTGGTGCTCTTTTTCGGGATAGCCTGGTCGCGCGAAGGGACATTATCGGTCGGGACGCTGCCGATGTTCATTATTCTCATCTGGCGCGCCTACGAACCGATCTACCGTTCATCCGAGCAACTGGCGACCATCCAGAAGGCGATCGCGGGTTCCAAGCGCATTACCGCGCTCTTGAGTACCGAGTCGAAGCTGATTGAGCCGGTACGCCCGGTGGTCTGGAACGGATTAAAGCAGGGCATCTCATTTGAGAACGTCTCTTTCTCGTATACCAATGACGAGAACTACGCTCTCAAGGACGCGACCTTTGACATTCCGGTCGGAAAGCGCATTGCGCTGGCCGGTGTCACCGGCGGCGGAAAGTCGACCGTCATAAACCTCCTCCTGCGGTACTATGACCCGCAGAAAGGGAGGATCACGGTGGATGGGATCGATATCCGCGAGATGTCGCAGGATGATCTGCGCAAGAAGTTCGCGCTGGTACTTCAGGATATCATCCTCTTCCCCGGCGATGTTCGTTCGAATATCGCTTTGGATGGCGTCTCGTACCTGGATGGCCAGATCGAATCGGCGGCCCAGACAGTGGATGCCGACCGATTCATTCGAAGGCTGCCGCAGGCGTATGCGACTGAAGTCTCGGAGAAGGGCTCCAATTTCAGCCGCGGAGAACGTCAATTGCTGTCCTTTGCCCGCGCGCTGGTAGTGAACCCGGACGTGCTGATTTTGGATGAAGCGACCAGTTCGGTCGACCCGGAGACGGAGCGAACGATCCAGGCGTCGCTGAAGAAACTAATGGCGGGCCGTACCTCGCTGATCATCGCGCACCGTCTGTCGACCATTCTGGATGTCGACCAGATACTGGTTATCAGGCGAGGTGAGATCGTGGAGCGCGGAACGCACACGGAGTTGATACTGCAGAATGGCTACTACTCGCGGCTCTTCCACCTGCAGTTCAAGCCGCGTAATGGAGTGACTAATTATGCGTGATAAGATACTCTGGTTCTGGTCATACTACCGGAACTTCAAATATGTGCTGGCGGTCCTCCTAATCCTGACGCCTATTCAGGCGGCGGTTCAGGTCTATGCGCCGCGATTGCTGCAATTCTCGATGGACTACGTGGAGAAAGGGACAGTGCCGGACAGCGCTGTCTCCTGGCTCCTCGATTGGCTCGGATCGATCACGGGCTGGGGGCTAGAGTATGTCCTGCCGACTAGCTTCATTCTGTTCGGTGTGGTCTCTTTTGTGCTGTACGCGTTCGTGCAAGCGCATCGTACATGGATGAACCGTCGGCTCGACTGGGCCTTTCGGCAGGCGTCGTTCGGCACGATCACGACCAAGGGCCCGAATTTCTTCAATAAATTCCGGACCGGCGACCTGATCACACGCCTTACCGACGACATTGAAGGAAAACTCTCCTGGTTCGCCTGCTCGGGGATATTCCGGTTCTATGAAGCACTGGCCTATGTCGTGCTGACGCTCATCATGATGATAAGCATCAATCCGTGGCTGACGCTCCTGACGGCCGGACCATTGCCGATTTTGATCATCATTTTCTTCAAAACCAGTTCACTGCTGGACAAGAGGTATGATGAACTGCAGACCTCTATCTCGAAATTCAATGCCGTGATGGAGGCATGTTATTCAGGCATTCGCGTGGTGAAGGCGTACGTCCAGGAGAAGGCGCAGAAGAAGAAGTTCGATGAATCGCTGCTGGCGCGTCGCGGAAAAGAACTCGCGGCGATCAAGTCGGGGACGATCATTGACTCGATGTACGGCTATATCTGGCAGTTCGGCGTGATAATCGTGCTTTTGGCGGGTGGCGCCAAAGCGATCAACGCGGAACTGACGGTCGGCGAGCTGTTCGCGTTCGTCTACTATACGACGATGCTCTTTTTCCCGATGTTTGATATCGGGCAGTTCCTGGTCAAGTCGCGGCAGTCGGCAATCTCTATCGACCGATTGGTCGAACTGGAGAAGGTGCCACCGATGGTCACAGAGAGCGGGGAACGCGCGGCAAATGGTGCACTCAGCGGGGCAGTGTCGTTTGAGAATGTGACCTTTGGATTTCAGGACTCGGAGCGGAAGATCATCGACGGCATATCGATGAGAATTGCCGGCGGCCAGACGGTCGCGGTAGTCGGCAAGGTTGGCTCGGGAAAAACCTGGCTTATCAATATGCTTCCTCGGCTGGTCGATCCGACCGGCGGACGGATCATGCTCGACGGCCATGACCTTCGGGAGTTCCGACTTGAGGATCTGCGCAAAGCGGTCGGGTACGTGCCGCAGGAACCGATCCTATTCAGCGACACGGTCCGGAATAATATCCGGTTCGGCCGCGAGGAGATATCGGATGCGGTGATGGAGTGGGCGATCGAGGTCTCGCAGTTGAAGGATGAAATCGCGCGCTTCCCGCAAGGGATGGATACGGCCATTGGCACGCGCGGAATGTCTATTTCCGGCGGTCAGAAGCAGCGGCTCGCCTTGGCCAGGGCGTTGGTCGGCAAACCGAAGATATTGATTTTGGATGACTGCACCTCGGCGCTTGATTCGCGCACCGAAGCCGCGCTCTGGGAGCGGCTGCACGAGGTGATGCCG